>NZ_JBFANV010000087.1:0-43270 GCF_040674955.1 Nonomuraea sp. NPDC049695
CCGTACGGACCGGCGAAGCCGTGGCGATCATGGGGCCGAGCGGTTCCGGCAAGTCGACCCTGCTGCACTGCCTGGCCGGGTTCATGAAGCCCCCACCAGGGGCGCGGCCCTTCGCCGTGTCTCACGGGCGGGGCGGCCGCCCGATGTCTCACGGCCACTTGGGGTCGCCCACCGGCTCGATCGGGCCCTCCAGCACGTCCAGCCGTTCCAGGAGCGTGAGGAACGTCATCGCGTACGGCGAGTCCTGGAGCACGGCCGCCACCCGCGGCCAGTCGACCTGCTCGCGCAGGGCGCGTACCTGGGCCAGCAGCGCCCCGTAGTCGCAGGCGTGCTCCGACAGCGGCAGCAGCCAGGTGATGACCAGATCGGTGGCCTCCAGTACGGGCACGATCACCGCGGAGGCCTTGAGCGGCTCGGCGCGGTCGAGCAGCTCGTCGGTGATCGACAGGTCGGACACCCGGAAGATCAGGTCCACCAGGCGCCCCTCGTCGTACGCCTTGACGAGCCAGTCCTCCGGCGGCTTGGCCGTCTGGAAGCCCAGCTCGCGCAGCGCTTCAAGCGCGGCCGGCACGTCATGCTCCGTGAGCACGAAGTCCACGTCGTGCAGCGACGGCGCGGCGCCCCTCGCGTACGCGGCGCACCCACCGGCCAGCGCGAACTTCACTCCGGCATCCTTGAGGCCGGAACTGGCACGCTTGAGCGTGTCGAGAATGGCATCGGTAACCGCGTGGCCGTGGCTAGTCATGTTTTCGGGCTACCCAAACGATCGTCAACTAGACGTTGGACGTGGGTCTGTGAGGGTAGCGCCAGGTGCTATGACCGAAATCCTCGAGAAGACCGAACAGGACTATGAGGGCGAGCACGATCGCCCGCTCCGCGGCTACGCCGGCATCCTCGGGGCGTACGGCGGCACGGTGGCGGTCGCCGCGGCCGCGACGATGCTGGCCGGGCGGCGGGTGCCCGATCACGTCGGCGTGATGGACCTGCTGCTCATGGCGGCGTGCACGCACAAGGTGTCGCGGCGGCTGTCCAAGGACCCCGTCACCAGCCCCCTCCGCGCTCCGTTCACCCGGTACGAAGGGCAGGGCGGCCCCGCCGAGGTGAAGGAGGCGCCGCGCGGCGCGCTGGGCGAGCTGCTGGCCTGCCCGTTCTGCCTGGCCCAGTGGGTGGCCACCGCGTACGCCGCCGGCCTCGTGCTGTCTCCCAGGGTGACCAGGCTGGTGGGCGCGACGATGACCGCGGTGGCGATCTCGGACTGGCTGCAGCTCGCCTACGCCAAGCTCATGAAGTCCGCGGAGTGACGGACCTCCATCAACGGGCCCCATCAACGGGCCCCGTCAACGGGCCCCGTCAACGGCGCCGTCAACGGACCCGCGGCAGGACCTCGCGCTCGTAGAAGTCGAAGAACGCGTCCTGCTCGTACCCGATCTGGTTGACGTAGACCTCGTCGAAGCCCGCGTCCACGTACTGCCTGATGGCCTGCGCGTGGACGTCGGGGTCGGGGCCGACCGGGCTGCCGTTCACGGCCTCCTCCTCGGTCACCATCTGCGCGAGCTGCTCGAAGTGCCGCGGCAGCGGCAGCAGCTGCGAGGCCTCGCCCTTGATCCCCTGCGTGGGCCACAGGCGGTGCACGGTCTTGCGGGCGGCCGACTCGTCGGTGGCGTAGCAGACCTTGAGCCCGCCGAGCGACGGCTTGCCCTCCCCACCCGCCGTACGGAACGCCTGCACGGATTCGGCGTCCGGCGCGATCGAGATGTACCCGTCGGCGAGGCGCCCGGCGACCTGAATGGACTTCTGCCCGAACGCCGACATGTAGATGGGCGCGGGCTCGTCGGGCAGCGTGTAGAGCCGGGCGTTGTCGACGCTGTAGTGGCGGCCCCTGTGGGTGACCAGCTTGCCGGTGAACAGCTCGCGGATCAGCCCGACCGCCTCCTCCAGCATCTCCAGCCGCTCGCTCGCCGGGGGCCAGCGCGAGTCCAGGATGTGCTCGTTGAGTGCCTCGCCGGTGCCCACGCCGAGCCGGAAACGACCGCCGGTCAGCGCCGCCGTGGTGGCCGTGGCCTGGGCGATGATCGCGGGGTGCGTGCGTACGAGCGGACAGGTCACGGCGGTGGTGATCGGCAGGGACGTGGCCTCGGCCACCGCGCCGATGACGGACCAGACGAACGGAGCCTGCCCCTGCTCGTCGAGCCACGGGTGGAAGTGGTCGGATATCCAGAGCGCCTCGAAGCCGGCGCGTTCGGCGGCCTTGGCCTGCCTCACCAGCTCTTTAGGGCCATGCTCTTCGCAGGACAGGAAATAGCCGAAGGTCGTCATGCGAATTCCCTGCCCTTTGGGTCAGGGAAAAACATGTTATGTAACTCTTCCTGAGGGCAGCAGCAGTGACATGGCTACTTTGCTCTGGATCATCGCGGTAATACTCGTCATCTCCGGGATCTACGTGATCCTGGCCCGGCGCGACCTCCTGTGGGGCATCGTGCTCATCGTACTCGGATTCCTCGTCGGCCCTGGTGGGGTGAGTATCTTCAATGTGTAAGCTCCGCGCTCCCCAGGGCATGGGGAGCGTGTGAGCAAATATCCGCCGTTCAGCCGCTTCGAAACGGGGGCGGCCTCGGCGAGAGTACGTGAACAGCTCGCGCGGCTGCGGCATCGCATGCGTAACGAGGCCATACTCGACGAGGCGACCGCCCGGCTCGCGACGGAGCTGAACATCCGACCCGGTGAGGCCGCCGCACAGCTCGCCCGTATGGCGCAGCACAGCGGGCTCGACCTCATCGAAGTCGCCAAGGGCATCGAGCGCCCCCAAGAGGAGGAGACACTCGCGCTCGCCGTGCCCGCGTCGGTACGCGGGATGCTGGAAGCCGTCCACGCCTCGGCCCTCTACCTCACGCCCATCAAAGACTCTCTGGGCCGCGTGGTGGACTTCCGCATCCTGGCGGCCAACCGCCACGCCATGACCGTGCCGGGGCGTGCCGCCGGTGAGCTGGCCGGACGCCGGCTCATGGCGGCCACCCCGGGAGTGGCCGGCTGCGGGCTGCTCGACGACTACATCGCCGTGTACGAGACCGGCGAATCGGTGCTCCGGGAACCGCTGGAGTACGTGGAAGTGGTGGACTTCCTGCTCTGGCCGGCCACGCTGAGCGTGCGTGCCTCGCGCGTGAATGACGGGCTGCTGGTGAGCTGGCGGGCCCTCGACGAGGAGGAGCTCCTCGTCTCCGGTTGGGAACGCGCTCAGCGCCTGGCCGAGCTGGGCTGGGGCGAGTGGAACCTGGCCACGGAGCGCACGCTGTGGACGCCCCAGATGTACGAGATGTTCGGCCGCGACCGCGCCGACGGTCCGATGTCACTGGAGCAGCTGCCGGGCGCCGTCGTGCCCGAGGACCTGCCGGTCATCGAGGACATGATGCACTGCCTGCTGGAGTTCAGGGAGGCGGTCGAGACCGGCTTCCGGATCCAGCACCGGCACGGGGTGCGCCATCTCAGCGTGTACGGCGAGCCGATACTCGACGCCGACGGCCTGCCGGTGAAGGTGCGCTGCCTGGCACAGGACGTGACCAAGAACCGCCGCAAGGAACGGGCCCTGGCGGTGGCGCACGAGCAGGCCCATTGGCAGCGCCAGCGGGCCGAGGAGGAGCACCGGGTCACCGTCCAGCTGCAGAACACGATCATGCCGATCCGCCGTGGGCTCATCCAGCTGCCCCGGCTGACCGTCGGCGTGCGCTACCTGCCGGGCGAGGAGCTCGCCCGGCTCGGCGGCGACTGGTTCAAGGCCCGCCTGCTGCCCGACGGCCGGGTGATCCTCGCGATCGGCGACGCGATGGGACACGGGCTGACCGCGGCGAGCATCATGCTCCAGATGCGCTCGGGCCTCGGCGGACTCGCCTACACGGGAGCCGACGCGGGCCGGCTCACCACCTGGCTGAACGATCTCATCGTGCACTCCACCGAGGGCATCACCGTGACCGGCACCGCGATCATCGGCCACTTCGACCCGGACGCGCGCACATATGCCTGGACGAACGCGGGGCACCCCCCGCCCGTGCTGATCAGGAAGGACCACGCCGCGCTGGTCCAGGGGGCCTCGGGGACGATGCTGGGGGCATTCGACGCGACCGAGTACGGCCTGACCACCACCAGGCTCGAGCCCGGCGACGTCCTGCTGCTCTACACCGACGGGATCGTCGAGCGGCGTGAGCAGGACCTGGAGACCGGCTTGGCGGCCCTGGTCCAGGCCGCTCACTACTGCGCCGGGGAGGATCCCGAGGAGATCATCGGATGCCTGCTCAAGCGGCTGGGCGGGGAGAACGCCGAGGACGACATATGCCTGATGGCCGCCAAGGTCCTCTAGAAGCCGCTCTCGCAGTCGAGGCAGTAGACCGCGTACGCACGCCCGAGCACCGGCAGCGCGACGTTACGCACCCTGATGCCGCCCGGCGTCATGCCCTTCTCACTGCCCTTGTGGGCGTGCCCGTGCAGGATCAGGTCGGCGCCCGCCGTGTCGACCGCCTCCGCCAGCAGGTAGCTGCCGAGGAACGGGTAGATCTCGGGGGGCTCCCCCTCCAGCGTCTCCTTGATCGGGGAGTAGTGCGACAGCACCACGCGCTTCTCGGCCACGATCTCCTTCAGCGCGACCTTCCACGACTCGGCGATGTAGCGGGTGTGGGCGACGAAGTTCTTGATCTCGCGCTCGCCGAACTCGCTGGCGCACTTGCCCGCGAACCCGCCACCGAATCCCTTGCCGCCGACCACGCCCAGCTTCCTGTCACCGCACTGGATGACGGCGCCGTCGTCGTCCAGCACCACGACGCCGGCGTCGCGTAGCTCGGCGGCGATCTCGTACTGCAGGTCGGAGTGGTAGTCGTGGTTGCCGAGCACCGCGACGACGGGGATCGGCAGGCCGCGCAGCTCGTCGGCGACGACGCGCCCCTCCTCGAGCGTGCCGTGCCTGGTCAGGTCGCCCGCCACCATCAACACGTCCGCGCGTTCCTCGATGCCGCCCATCTTCTTCCTGAACTGTCCTCTGTCGTCCTCCCCCAGGTGGATGTCTCCGACGGCTGCTATGCGCAGGTCAGTCAAGACGCTCATCCTCCCCCGGTTCACTGGCCTCCACGACCCTGATCTCATTGTGCAGATGGAGCTCGGGTGCGGCTTCGTGCGCCACCTGGGCGAGCCGCTCGCGCTGTCCCGTGCCGCTCACCTGGCCGCGCAGGAACAGTTGGTCACCTCGTATGTCGACGCGGATTCCGAGCTCGTGCGTGCGTCCGTCCTCGGCCAGCGCCTGCTGGACGCGGGCCGCGACGTACTGCGGAGCTTCCATCACTCGCCTCCTTCTTCTGTCGCCGCATGCCCGGGTATAAACCGCTCAAACGGCACGGATAAGGTCGATTACCGCCCGCTCCACCGTGCCGGCCGTGGCCAGCTGCCCGAAGTCGGCGTCCGCGCCGAGCTCGGTCAGCACGGCCGCGATGGTCCTGTCCTGGTCGTACGCCTCGACCACGCGCGGGTCCACGTACGAGGCCCTGGCGACAGTGGGGGTGTTACCCAGGTACTCGGAGACTTCGCGCATGACCCGGGCGACGGCCCGCTGCTTCTGGCCGGCCGGCTTGGACACCGCCAGGCCCACGGCGGCCAGAACGGTGGCGTGCCAGGTGCGGAAGTCCTTGGCGGTGACCTCGTACCCGATGGTGTCTCTCAGGTAGTCGTTGATGTCCTCGCTCCTGATGTCGGCCCAGCCGCCCGCGTGCCGGTAACGCAGCAGCTCACCGTCGGCGCCGAGCGCCTTGAGCGCCCTGAGCACCTTGCACGCCCCCGGATCGGCCACCTCGACCTCCCGCAGGATGTCGCCCTTGGCCGGATATCTGCACATGATGATGCCGTTGGCGCAGGTGACGTGCTCCATCCTGAGCGTGGCGAGACCGTAGGTGTCGTAACTCTCGCCGCCGATGCGGAAGAAGCCGATGTCGAGCAGGCGGGCGGCGGTGGCCAGCACCCGCTCCCTCGTCAGGCCGCGCCCTTCGAGCTGGTCATCCACGGCCTTCCTGAACGCCGGCAGCCGCTCGGCCACCTCGAGCACCCGGTCGAACTTGGCCTGGTCCTGCTGCTCGCGCCAGAGATCGTGGTAGCGGTACTGCCTGCGCCCGGCCGCGTCCGTGCCCACGGCCTGCAGATGGCCGTGCGGCGACTTGCAGATCCACACGTCGGTCCAGGCCGGGGGGATGGCGAGCGCCTTGATCCGGTCCAGCGTGGCGCGGTCGCGCACCGGACGCCCGTCAGGACCCAGATAGCTGAAGCCGCGCCCGCGGCGCCTGCGCATGAACCCCGGCTCACTCTGGTCACTGGGATGCAGGTCGGGCACGGATGGCCGCTACCCCCGACGTTAGGCGGCAAACAGGACGGGCAGGTGAGCCGCATGTCTGACTTGCCTGATAACGGAAAGTGGCACGAGGAAGGGGACGCGAAGGGCCATCCCATGGTGCCGGCCACACCACGTGACGTGGTGCACATCAGGGTCGGGTCGTTCATGCTGGTGTTCCTTTTCGCGTTCGCGGTGCTCGGGATCATCGCCCGCGCCCCGGTCATGACCGGGATCGCGATCGTGCTGGGCATCGCCACGGTGGTCGACATCGTCCTGGCCGTACGGCGCCAGAAACTGCGACAAAACGGAGAGGCGGGCTGATCTGCACATGGCACCACTTCAAGGGCGAGTCGTAGTGGTGACGGGCGCGAGCGGCGGGGTCGGACGAGCGGTCGTCCGCCTGCTGGGACAGCGCGGGGCCAAGGTGGCGCTCATCGCCCGGGGCACGACCGGGCTGGGCGCCGCCGCCGTGGACGTGGGCGCGGAAGGAGGGACAGGGCAGGTATACGAGGCCGACATGGCGGACTACGACCAGGTGAGGCTGGCCGGGGAGCGCATCGAGGCCGAGATGGGACCCATCTCCGTCTGGATCAACACCGCCTTCTCCTCCGTCTTCGCCAAATTCAGTGACATCACCCCCGACGAGTACGCCCGCACCACCGCGGTGACGTACCTGGGCTACGTCTGGGGCACGAAGGTGGCCCTGGACCTCATGCGCCCGCGCGGCACGGGCGCGATCATCCAGACCGGCTCCGCGCTTTCCTATCGCGGCATCCCGCTGCAGTCGGCGTACTGCGGCGCGAAACACGCCATCAAGGGGTTCACGGAGTCACTCCGCACCGAGCTGCTGTCCGACGGCAGCGACATCCACGTCAGCCTGGTGCAGCTGCCCGCGGTCAACACCCCGCAGTTCGACTGGGTGCTGTCCAAGCTCCGCCGCCACCCGCAACCGGTGCCCCCGATCTACCAGCCGGAAGTGGCGGCCAGGGCCATCGTGTACGCGGCCGAGCACCCGGAGCGCAAGGAGTACTGGGTGGGCGCCAGCACGGCCGCCACCCTCCTGGCCCAGCGCGTCGCCCCGGCGCTGGTGGACCGCTACGTGGCCAGGACCGGCGCGCGCTCCCAGCAGACGGACGAGAAGCCGCCGAGCGGCGTGTCCAACCTGTGGGAGCCTGCGGACGACACCGAGGACTACGGCGCCCACGGCTCGTTCGACAAGCGCTCCCATGCCCGCAGCCCCCAGCTCTGGCTGTCACAACACCGTGGCCCGGTCCTCCTCGCCCTGGCCGGAGGCGCCGCCGTCACTCTCGCCGCCCTCCGCCGCCGTAGCCCATGACCCCGGCGGTCCCGATCCGCCGGCACCGGGCGCTTCCGGTCGCCGGCGAAGGGGGCAATCGATCACGCCTGGGGCGGGGTTAAGGGGGCTTGGCGGGGTAGGCGGCGGGAAACCGGTTCCGAGGAGGCCATGATGCCCGAGCGCGATCTTCAGTATCTGTCCGAGTTGGCCGCGCAACTCCGCGTCGACTCCGTACGCGCGGCCGCCGAGGCCGGATCCGGCCATCCGACCTCGTCCATGTCGGCGGCCGATCTGATGGCCGTGCTGTTCGCCTGCCACCTACGCTACGACTTCGATCACCCTGACAACCCGGCCAACGATCACTTGATCTTCTCGAAGGGGCACGCGTCGCCCCTTCTCTATTCGCTCTACAAGGCGGCCGGCGCCATCGACGATCAGGAGCTGGTGACGTTCAGGAAGCGCTCCAGCCGGTTGGAAGGCCATCCCACGCCCCGGCTGCCCTGGGTGGACGTCGCGACAGGGTCGCTGGGGCAGGGCCTGGCGGTGGGTGTCGGGGTGGCCATGGCCGGGCGGCTGGAACGGTTGCCGTACCGGGTGTGGGTGCTCTGCGGTGACAGCGAGCTGGCCGAGGGGTCGATCTGGGAGGCGGCCGAGCACGCGGGCTGCGAGGGGCTGGCCAACCTGACCGTGATCGTGGACGTGAACCGGCTCGGGCAGCGAGGTCCCACCCGGCACGGGTGGGACACCGGGGCGTACGCGCGCAGGTTCGGGGCGTTCGGCTGGCACACGATCGAGATCGACGGGCACGATCCCGGGCAGATCGACTTCGCCCTGAGCGACGCCTGCAACACGCGCAGGCGCCCGACCGTGATCCTGGCCAAGACGCGCAAGGGCGAAGGGGTCCTGGAGGTCGAGAACCGCGAAGGGGCCCACGGCAAGCCGCTCAAGGATCCGGACAAGGCCCTCGAGGAGCTGGGCGGCCCCAGGGACGTGCGGGTGGAGGTGCACAAGCCCGACGACGCCCCGGCGCCGTACCGGTTCGAGACCAGGCCGATGAGCCTGCCCACGTACGAGGTGGGCGACAAGGTCGCCACGCGGACGGCGTTCGGGGACGCGCTCGCGGCCCTCGGCGCGGCGCGGGAGGACGTCGTCGTGCTGGACGGCGAGGTGGCGGACTCGACCAAGGCGGAGGCGTTCGCCAAGGAGTTCCCCGAGCGGTTCTTCGAGATGTACATCGCCGAGCAGCAGCTCGTGGCCGCCGCCGTGGGCCTGCAGGTGCGCGGGTGGCGGCCGTACGCGGCCACGTTCGCGGCGTTCCTGACCAGGGCGTACGACTTCATCAGGATGGCCGGCGTGAGCAGGGCCTCGATCCGGCTGGTCGGCTCGCACGCGGGGGTGTCGATCGGCGAGGACGGCCCCTCTCAGATGGGCCTCGAGGACATGGCGATGATGCGGGCCGTCTACGGCAGCACCGTGCTCTATCCGTGCGACGCCAACCAGGCGGCGGCGCTGACCGTCGAGATGGCCGACATCGAAGGCGTGTCCTACCTGCGCACGACGCGCGGGAACACGCCGGTGATCTACCAGCCGGGCGAGCGGTTCCCCGTGGGCGGTTCACGGGTCCTGCGCCACTCGCACAACGACCGGGCCACGATCCTGGCCGCGGGCGTGACCGTGCACGAGGCGCTGGCGGCGGCCGACGAGCTGCGCGACGCCGGGATCCCCGTGGGGGTGATCGACCTGTACTCGGTCAAGCCCGTCGACACGTCGGCGGTGGTCGAGGCGGCCACCACCACGGGCAACCTGATCACGGTGGAGGATCACCGGCTGGAGGGCGGCCTCGCCGACGCGGTGATGGACGCGGTCAGCGAGCTGGGGCCGCGGGTGGTGAAGCTGGCCGTGACGGGCCTGCCCGGGTCCGCGACGCCCGAGGAGCAGCTCGCCCTCGCGCGCATCGACCGCCACGCGATCGCCGAGGCCGTCAAGCGGCTGCTGTGAGGGCTGGGGACATGGAAGAGGGCCGACGGCGTGTCCGCCATCGGCCCTCGGAGTGTGGAAGGCCCCCGGTCAGCGGGCCTTCGCCGTGGCCTTCCTGTTGGCCTTCTTGATGGCGTTCACCAGCTCCTGCTTGGTCATCTTCGACCGGCCGGGTACATCGAGCTGGGCAGCCACCTTCTGCAGGTGCTCCTTGCTGGCGTTGGCGTTGACGCCCTCGGCCGTCCGGCCCGACCGGTCGGTCGCGCCCTTGTCGGAGGGGCCCTTCTTCTCCTTCGGCTCCCAGTGGTCGCCGACCTTCTCGAACGAGTGCTTCAGCGCGGCGAACGCGGTCATGTGGGCGCGACGACCCTCGCCGTACTCCTTCACGGCGTTGTCGTGCGCCTTGATCCACGTGTTCTGGGCCTTCTTCGGCGAACGTTTGATGGTCGACGGCAGCTCTTCGACGGCTGGCATGTCGATTCACCTCCTACAGCGGCGGTTCGTCGTAGTGGCGGCGTTCCTCGTACACGGTGGTCCTGCGGGCCTCAGGCTCCTCGTACACGTCGTGGCGGTGAACGGGCTCGTCGATCGCCCCGACCGCCCTACGGGTCACGCTGATCCTGTAAATGCCGAACAGGAGTCCCGCGAGACCGCCGAGCATGAGGATGACCCCCACGACGTTGATGTCGAGACCGGCGAGGTCGAACTCGACGGCCCAGGTGAGGATCGCGCCGAGCATGATGAGGATGATGCTTCCGGCGATGGTCATCAGATTTACCTCCTTGACACGAAGGAACCTCTATCCACATGTCGAAAAACAAACCAGTCGTAGTGGTCGGGCTCATGGGCTCGGGCAAGTCGACGGTCGGCCGCTTGATCGCGGAGGTCCTGGGCCTGCCGTTCAGTGACAGCGATCCGTTCCTCAAGGCGCGGTACGGCGGCACCGCCGCGCAGATCGCCGCCCGCGACGGCGCGGAGACGCTGCACCGGTACGAGGCCGACCACGTGCTGCACGAACTGGCCGGGGAGCCCGAGGTCATCGCGGCGGCCGCCAGCACGGTCGAGGACCCGCGGGTGCGCGAGGCGATGAAGGAGGCTTTCGTGCTCTGGGTGGACGCCGACGACGAGGTGCTGGCCCAGCGGATGAAGTCGAGCGACCACCGCCCCGCCTTCGGCCCCGCCGCCATGCGGGCCCGCCGGGAGCCGTACTTCCGCGAGGTGGCGGACCTGAGATGCGACGTCGGCGGCATGCGCCCCGAGGAGACCAGGGACGCCGCACTGCGGGCCATGGGTCTGCCGGTCCCCGGCTCCCGCTGAGTTTGGCATAATGATCATGACGCATGGGTCCCCCGAGGCGCGCGGGGGACCTGTGGCGTCCAGTGAACTGCGATGTTTCGGGGACAACCAAAATGCGGCGTCGTGCATCTAAGCATCAGTGACGATGCGCTTGGTGCCCGGTGACCCCGAGAGGCTCGGCGGCTTCTGGCTGGCGGCCCGGCTCGGCGCGGGCGGTCGCGGCGTGGTCTACGACGCGTACGACGACGAGGGGCGGCGCTTCGCGGTCACGGTGCCGCGGGGGTCGCGGGAAGACCAGGCAGGGCGCCGGTTCGAGCGGATCAGCTGCCCCCATCTGGCCGAGGTGGTCGCCGTCGGGGCCGACGAGGGCGTGCCGTACGTGGTGAGCGAATACGTGGACGGGCCCGACCTGCGGCGGGCGGTGGAGCTGCACGGGCCCTACGCAGGCGACGAGCTGCTCGCGCTGGCCGGGGCACTGGCGTCCGCGCTGGAGGCGCTGCACGAGGCGGGGCTGACGCATCGGGGGCTCAATCCGGAGAGCGTGCTGCTCGCCGCCGGCGGCCCCAAGGTGATCGAGCTGGGCGTGCCCGCCGGCGGGACGTACACGTACACCGCGCCCGAGGTTCTGACCGGTGAGGAGGCCGGGGCGGCGGCCGACGTGTTCGCGTGGGGCGCGGTGGTGGTCTTCGCGGCCACCGGGCGCGACCCGTTCAGCGGGGAGAGCCTGGGCGGGGTCATGCACCGGCTGCTGACCGCCGATCCGGACCTGGACGTGCTGCCCGAACCGCTGCGCGAGCCGGTCGGGCGGGCCCTGGCCAAGGATCCCGCCGACCGGCCGGCGGCGCGGGAGCTGCGTGTCGGGGGTGCGGCGGAGGTGCGGCCGCCGGAGGGGCACACGGGGCCGCGCTCGCTGGGTGAGGTGGCCGAGGAGGCGTACCAGGCGCTCACGCCGCGGCAGCAGGCGGAGGTGCCGGGGCTGCTGCTGCGCCTGTTCGACGGCGACACCCCGCACGACGAGGGCGACGTGCTCGGCCCGCTCATGGAGGCGGGCCTCCTGGTACGCCGCAGCGTACGCGTGCCGCCGACCGAGACCTCCGTGGGCAAGCTCGTGGCCGTCAGCGACAGCCGGGTGGCCCCCGCCAGCGCCGCGCTCTACCGGGCCTGGCCCCGGCTGCGCGACTGGGTCGCGGACGAGCGCGAGAGCCTGCAGGCCCACCGGCTGATCCGCGAGGCCGCCAGAGACTGGTCCGAGCACCGGCGCGGCAGGAGCCGCCTGCTCCGCGGCGAGTCACTCGACACCGCGCTCGCCTGGGCCGCGACCAAACGCCGCCATCTCCGCCTCAACCAGCTCGAACGCGACTTCGTCAACGACAGCGTGGCCCTGTCCAAGCAGCGCAGGAAGCTGCTCGCGCCCGCGCTGGCGACGCTCGGTGCGGTGCTCGCCGTCGCGGTGACGCTGGCGGTGGTGTCCGTACACGGGCAGAACCAGCTGCGCGGACAGCTCATCGAGGCCAACGCGCGGGCCGTGGCCGCCAGGGCTGAGGCGCTGCGGTCGTCCGACCCGCGCACGGCGATGCGGCTGAGTGTGGCCGCCTGGAAGCTGTCGCCGGTGTTCGAGGCGCGGGTCGCGCTGCAGGCCTCTCTCGTGCAGCCGGAGCTGGGGACGTTCACCGACCCGACCGCCGATGTGCGGGCGCGTTACCTGCTGCGCGGGGACGAGCTGGTCAAGTGGGGCACGGGAGAGGTCACCGTCTGGGACGTGACCGGCGGGCGGCGGCTCGCGTCGTACCCGCTGCCCGCGGGCAGCATGCTGAGCGACGACGGGAAGTACGCGGTCGGGACCGACGGCAGGCCGTTCGAGGTGGCCACCGGGCGGCCGCCCACCGCGACGACCGCCTATGCGATCACCCAGGGCAACAGGACCAGGGTCTACCGGGGCGGGCGGCTGCTGTTCGACGTCACCGACCGCCAGGTGGCGCTCTCCCCGGACGGGAGCGCGGCGGCCTTCTCCACCCTGACAGGGCGGGTCGAGCTGTGGGCGCTCGGCGGGCGGACCCGGACGGGCGCGGTCGAGGTCCAGCCGCTCACCGGCGCGGACGCGGCGGCGCCCGCCCTGACGTTCAGCCCGGACGGCACCACGCTCGCGGTGGCCGGGCGTGACGGGGTCACGCTCGTGGCGGCGCGGCAGAGCGGGACCGCCCGCGGGGAGACGCTCGCCACCGACCGTCCCGGACCGGCGAACACGGCGCCGCCCGGACGCGTGCCGACGGGCGCCGCGTCACCGAACCCGTCGTCGTCACCGAACCCGTCGTCGTCACCGAACCCGTCGTCGTCACCGAGTCCATCGGCCTCCGGCGGACGTGAGCCTGCCGTCACGCCGTCACCCACCGGCCGCCCCCAGGTGCTCAGCTCGGACAGGCAGGACGCCGGTTACGCGGGCCACGACAGCACGAAGGCCCGTGTCCTGCCCGGCGTGGAGGTGGTCGGCGACGACGACCTGGGCCGCACCTCCGCCGACCCGCCCGCCTTCAGCCCCGACGGCCGCCTGCTGGCCCTGCCAGGCGAAGGAGAGGTACGGGTCTGGAACGTGGCCGAGCGCCGTCTCGCGGGCGTCTACCCGCTCCGGAACCCCGAACGCGGCCTGGCCTTCTCCGGAGACGGACGCTCGCTGCGCTACCTGAGCGACACCGGATCCGTCGTCTCCCTCGACGTCTCGGGGCTGCCGATCCCCTCGGAGGACGGCCGCACCGCCGCCTTCTCCGGCAACGGGCGGGTCGCCGCCAAGGAGGTCGGCGACGCCATAGAGCTCACCGACGCCGTCGAACGCAGGACGCTCGGCCGCATCGCCGCCGCCGGCGACCTGTCCTTCGACGCGGACGGCCGACTGCTCGCCGTCGCGGGCGACCCCGTGACCGTGTGGGAGGTGACCGGCAACAGGCAGGTGGCCGCCATCGACGTGGGCGGCGACGTGACCGCCGTCGCGCTCTCCCCTGCCGGCGACACGCTGGCCACCGCGCGCGGCAAGACGCTGGAGACGTGGGACGTGCGCGCGGGACGGCGCATCAAGGCGTACGAGGGCGCGGGCGACCTGGCGCTGGCCTTCAGTCCCGACGGCTCGACGCTGGCCGCCGGGGCCAAGCTCCTCGACCTGCGGACCGGCGAGGTCACCCCGCTCGACCTCACCCGGTCCCGCGAGGCCGTCCAGGCTCTCGACGCCGACGACGCCCCGGCCGCCCCGACCGCGCTCGCCTTCTCCCCTGACGGGCGCACGCTGGCGTTCGGGCTGGAGGGCGGCCGGGTGCTGCTCTGGGACGTACGCGAACAGGAGACGCGGGGCACGATCGAGACAGGCACGGCGCCGGTGGACGAGCTCCGCTTCTCCCCTGACGGCGACCTGCTGGCCGTCGACGCCGCCCGTACCTCGCTCTGGGACACGAGCACGATGCGCGAGGTCGGCCAGGCGGGCTCGTGGGCCGCGATCCCGGCCTTCACCCAGGACGGCAAGCGGCTGCGCGGCGTGGCGCTCGACGGCACCGTACGCGAGAGCCCGGTCGATCCCGCGCTGGCGGCGGTAGAGGTGTGCGCCAAGGCGGGCGGGGCGCTGAGCCGGGCGGAATGGACCCGGCTGATCCCTGAGAGCGGCTACCAGGACAGCTGCTGACGGCCGGCTTCACCGTTCTGGACAGGCAGTGCCCTTCCTGACCGGTCAGGGTGAGCCGGGGACGACGAATCCTGTCTCGTAGGCGGCGATCACGGCCTGGGTGCGGTCGCGGACGCCGAGCTTCATGAGGACGGCGGCCACGTGGGATTTGACGGTCTCGATGGTCACGGAGAGCTCACCGGCGATCTCGGAGTTGGACATGCCGCGCGCGAGAAGGCGAAGAACGTCCTGCTCGCGCTGGGAGAGCTCGGGGAGCGGCCGGCTGGACCGTGCGGCGAATCGTTCGATCAGCCTGCGCGTGGAGGCGGGGAAGAGCAGCGACTCACCGGACGCCACGACGCGCACGGCCTCGATGAGCTCCTTGGGCGGGATCCGCTTGAGCACGAACCCGCCGGCGCCGGCGCGCATGGCCTCGAAGACGTATTCGTCCACCTCGAAAGTGGTGAGCACCAGCACTCGGGGGGCGCCGTCGCGGGCCGTGATGCGCCGGGTCGCCTCCAGGCCGTCCATGCCCGGCATCCGGATGTCCATCAGGATCAGGTCCGGCGGGTCCGATCCGCGTGCCAGTCCCACCGCAGCGTGGCCGTCGTCGGCCTCGGCGACGACCTCCCAGTCGTTCTCCGAGGAGAGGATCGCCCGCAGCCCCACCCGGACGAGGGGGTCATCGTCGACGATGGCGATCCTCATCCGAACGCCCCGCGACGGATCGTGCATCCCAGGCACGCGCACCCCCGGCTCAGGGCACACCGGGTGGTCGTGCCCTCGGGAAGCCGGCTGGCCAGGGGGAGCACGGCGCGCACCGCGAATTCGTCCTCTTCCGTGATGCCCACGGTGGCCTCACCGCCCAGGAGGGTCGCCCGGTCCTTGATGGATGCCAGCCCGCGGCCGGCGCCCCTGCCCGGTGCCGGCCCGGTACGGGGTGACGCGTTCGTGACGGATACGGTCACGACCCCGTCCTCCGCGGCGATGTCAACGTTGACGGCACATCCCGGGGCGTGCTTGGCGGCGTTCGTCAGCGACTCCTGAACGATGCGGTAGACGCCCCGGCCGAGTGCGGCGGGCAGCTCGCCGGTCGCGATCCGCACCTCGATCTCCATGCCCGCTTCCCGGGCGTCGGCGATGAGGGTCAGCACGCTCTCGCCGTCGGGCGGTGGCGCGTATCCCCGCGCGCCGACCCTGTCGATCGCATGGTCGCCTCGCAGATCGGTGATGATGCGGTCGAGTTCGCCGAGGGCGGCGCGTCCGCGCTGCTCAATGATGCCGAGCGCGCGGCGGGCGAAGTCGGGGTCCTTGTCGAACACGTGCGTGCCGGCGCCCGCCTGCACGACGATCATGGACAACATGTGGCCGATGCTGTCATGCAGCTCCTGATCGATGCGAACCTGCTCTTCCGCCTGGGCGGCACGGGCGAGCGCCGCCGCCATGATCTCGTCGCGGCCGGGGCCGAGCGCCCACACCGCGAGCCTCCCGTGCCAGGCGGCCAGGGCCCAGGTCGCCCTGCGGAGGGCGGGGAGCAGGACGAGACCGGCCGGGCACAGCAGCAGCCACTGCTCGCCGACGAAGTCGATCGGCACCCCGTCGACCATCACGGCCAACGGCGCCAGCAGGAGCAGAACGGGAAGCGCCACGAGAAGGAGACCGAGCGGCCCGGTGACCGAACGGACCAGGATCCAGGCCAGCACCCGCCAGCTGTGTCCGTCTTGGAAGACCGCGAAGCCGCGGCGTACCGCGTTGACCATGCCCGACCACCGGGATGCCGCCGAGCGCTTGTACCGGACCGGCTCCGGCGCCGTCACCTCCTGGCCCAGGAGCGAGGCCAGCAGGAACCGCTCCCAGCGCCCGATCGGCCGCAGCAGGAGCTGAGCCCACAACACGTTGGGAACGCTGATCAGCACCATCTGCCCGGCCAGCCCGGCCACGTACATCCCGCCGATGACCGTGAACCACAGGGCACCGAAAACGGACCCGAGCAGGAGGTAGGTGGCCGGGAACGCCTGCCGCGGGAGGGCGCGACGGGAGGTCGAATCCTGGAGGAGAGCCACGCCTCGCATTGTCTCCCGGCGGCGACGACGGCGTCATCGTCCGGCCGCCCGATCGGCGATCCCTCCGACGAGGGATCAGGCCACTGCCGCTCCCCCGGGGGAGCGACGGGCGAATCGCTCGCCCGCGAAGCCTGATTCGCTCCACGGCGGGTGCCCTTCCCCCACATCCACGCCTACCGTCGAGTGAGCCGACGATCACAGGAGGAACCATGGGGGCAAGGCTCTCGACGTTATGGGTTTTCGCGCTCTTCAACTATCTGTACTGCGACATCGTGGGGTTGATGGACTCCGGATTGCTGAAGCAGTACCTGACCGGACACGTCGGGGGACTGGACGTCAGTTCGGGATTCCTGCTGGGCTCGGCCGTCCTCATGGAGATCCCCATCGCCATGATCGTCGTGTCCAGGCTGGCCAGGCAGCGCACCGGCCGGCTGCTCAACCTGGCCGCCGGAACGCTCATGACCGTCGTCCAGTCGGCGACCCTCGTCGTGGGAACCCCGACGATGTACTACGCGTTCTTCAGCGTGATCGAGATCGCCTGCACGTCGTACATCACCTGGTGCGCATGGAAATGGCGCGTCGCCGAAGCGCAGGCCGCCCCATCGGGGGCGCGCTAGTCGCTCGGATACGTCCTGACGACCTTGCCCTTGAGGTCGGCGACCAGATAGCCCGTGCGGTAGCCGTCTGACACGTAGACGAGCAGCACCTGGTGCGGGCTGGCGAACGCGTAGTCGGGGTCCGCGATCACGTACCGCAGGGTCGGCTTGGGGACGCCGAGGTCCTTGTCGGCCTTCCTGAGCAGGGCGGGGAGGGCGTCCCAGTTGTACTGGTCCAGGTCCACCACCGGGGTGTCCACCTTGCCGCCGATGCCGGAGCGGACGACCTGGCCGTCGCGGTAGTCGTACCTGTCGTAGATCGCCTTGTCCCGCTTGAGCGGCGCCTCGATGGAGGCGTAGGTCGGGTACACCGTCAGTTTGACGACCTTGGTGCCGCCGATGGTGGGCTTGATCTTGGCGATCATGGCGCGCATTCCCGCCGGGGTGTGCAGGTTGCCCGGCGTGGCGCGCGTGGTGGCCTTCGGCGACTCGCGGTCCGTGGTCATGGCCGGGGTGTTCCCCGCCGACGGGAGGTCCTCGGCCACTTCCCTGGACTGGGTGGGGAGCAGCTGCCACACCAGCACGCCGGTCACCGTGACGGCCACCGCCGCCGACGCCACGATCGCCGCGGTACGGGCCACGGGTGCGCGGCGCGGCTGCCCGGGGCGCGGTCCCTTGATCGGGGCCGCGTTCCAGGGGGATGGCTGCGGGGCCGCGCGCCGGTACCCGGGCGGCACGGTGGGCCCGGACACCGGCGGCACCGTGTTCCCGGCGACGTGCGGCCCCGCATGCCTGCCCATGGACGGCTCCGCATAGCTGCCCATGGGCGGCTCCGCGTGCCTGCCCATGGGCGGCTGCGCGTGCCCGGCCACAGGCGGCGCGCCCAGCGGCGCGGGTCTCATCGCGGCGGGAATCGAAGGCGACCCTGGGATGGAGGGCGACCCCGAGACGGAGGGCGACCCTGAGATCGGCGATGCGGCCCCGGCCGGGAACGGGGCCGAGCCCGACGACGGAGCCCAGACCGGAGAAGGACCCGAGCCCGACGACGGGCCCCAGACCGGGGAAGGATCCGAGCCCGGGTCGGCAGCCGAATACGAGGAGGGGGCCGAGCCTGGGTCGGCGGCCGAGGCCAGCATGCGATCGAGGGTCTCGACGTCGGGGCGGGCCGCCGGGTCGCGTCTGAGCAGGGCGATCAGCACAGGGGCGAGCGAGCCGGCGCGCTCCGGCGGCGGCACGTCCTGGTTGAGCACGGCGGCGAGCGTGGCCAGCGTGGTGCTCCTGCGCAGCGGGTGCCGACCCTCCACCGCCACGTACAGCATCATGCCGAGCGACCAGAAGTCGGAGGCCGGGTCGCCCTCGATGCCGTTGATGCGCTCGGGCGCCATGTACTCGGGCGAGCCGATGAACGCACCGGTGGCCGTCAGGCTCGTGGACTCCCGCACGGCCGCGATGCCGAAGTCGGTGAGCACCGACCGGCCGTCCTCGTGTAACAAGACGTTGGCGGGTTTGACGTCACGGTGCTGGATGCCGACGGCGTGCGCGGCCCGCAGCGCGGACAGGACCTCGCGGCCGAGGCGCGCCACCTCGTGCTGCGGCATGGGACCGCGTTGGATGCGGTCCTGGAGCGAGCCACCCGAGACCAGCTCCATGACGATCCACGGATAGCCGTGTTCGCCCGGGTCGACGATGTGGTGGATGGTGGCGACGTGCGGATGGTTCAGCCGGGCCAGAGCCCTGGCCTCCCGCAGCACCCTGGCGCGGAGCTCGCGAGCACGGGCCGGGTCCTGCTCGTCCATGGACGGGTCCGGAGGGCGTACCTCCTTGAGCGCGACCTCGCGGTGCAGGGCCACGTCCCAGGCCCGCCACACCAGGCCCATGCCCCCACCGCCGAGCCGCTCCATCAACTCGAAGCGGCCGTCGATCACCCGTCTGTCCATGCGAGCAGCGTAGGGCCGCCCAGTCCCCCCGCGCCATCACGCTCCGAGGCCCGCCCCGGCCTCCACCGCACTCCCGACGTGAGCCGCCCCCGGCGGGGTCACCCAAGGGCGACCACCCCCCAGCCGACGCCACCCCATCGGCCACGTCGGCGGTGGTCACGATGAGGGTGGTGATGCCGGCCTCGGTGTCAGGCGCTTCTGATCAGCTCCTCCGCTTCGACACCGTGCAGGAACGGCAGTCCCTGGGCGTACCTGGCGAGCTCGTCGAGGGCCAGGTGGGCGAGGCGGGGCAACTCACCGCCGAGTGATCCGGCGATGTGCGGGGTGAGCAGCACGTTCGGGAGGTCGTAGAGGGGCGAATCGGCGGGCAGCAGGTCGGGCTCGGTCACGTCGATCACCGCGTACAGCCGCCCGCCGGCCAGCTCGGCGATGAGCGCGTCCTGATCGACGAGCGCGCCGCGGGCCGTGTTGATCAGCGTCGCGCCGTCGCGCATGCGCGCGAGGCGCCCGGCGTCGATGAGGTGCCTGGTCTCCGGGAGCGAGGGCGCGTGCAGGCTGATCACGTCGCACCGCTCGAACAGCTCGTCGAGCTCGACCTGCGGCACGCCAAGGTCCTCGGTCAGGTACGGGTCGGCGACGAGCACGTCCAGCTCGAACGGCCGCAGCAGTTCGATCACCCGGCGGCCGATCCTGGAGGCGCCGACGATGCCGACCGTACGCCGGTAGTTGCCGAACCCGGGGAAGCGACGCTCCAGGTCGAGCCGCGCCCGGTGCTCGCGGTAGAGCCGGGAGATGTCGAGCACCCGCTTGTTGGCGAAGAGAATGGAGGCCAGCGTGTACTCGGCGACCGGCTCGGCGTTGGCCGCCGCGGCGGACGAGACGAGGATGCCGCGCTGCCAGCACGCCTCGGTGACGTGATGCTTCACAGAACCGGCCGCGTGCACGACCGCGCGCAATTTGGGCGCCCTGTCCAGCACCTCCTGGGTGATGGGCGGGCACCACCAGCTCGTGTAGAGCACTTCCGTCTGGGCCAGCGCCTCGGCCACGACCGGGTCGGCGAAATCCTCGGCCACCAGATCGGGGTCCACGTCGGCGATGCCGAGCAGGCGGTCGCGTACCTCCCCCGTGACGAGCCGCCCCGCCACCGGCCGCCCCATGGCGATCAAGGTCTTCGGCCGTGATTCGATCATTCGCTCTCCCCCGCAATCAATCCGATCGAAGCGATCATAACGAAGGCGCTGCGCTTGGTCCTTGGCACCCTAAGAGGCCGTGTGACGCACGTGCCGCCACCCATGAGCGCCAAGCGGCATGCCGGCCGCGCCGGAGCACACATGGTCCGGCTCCGGCACCCGGACACCACCCAGCCGAGGGCCGAGCGCAGCCGATCACGGTGAAGGGGGCGCGGATGATTCGCGTACCCACAGCTCGGGCAGCAGCGCCAGGTGACGGCCGGGTGCGGCGGGACCATGGGTGAGGCGGGTGATCAGCAGGTCCACCGCGCAGCGGCCGACCTCCTCCTTGGGTGGTGCCACGGCGGTCAGCGAGGGCGAGCAGAACGCGGCCACCTCGTCGTCATAGGCGACCAGCGACACCTCGCCGGGAATGTCGACGCCCGCCGCGCCCAGGTGCATGACCAGCGAGAGTGCGTCCTCGTCGTTGTGCACGATCAGGCCCGTCACGCCCTGGTCGCGCACCAGCCGCACCACGCCGGCGACCAGCTCGTCCATGCGTTCGCGATCGATGACGATCTCCGGGGCGACGGTCACGCCCAGTGCCGAGGCGGCCGCCGACAGCCCCACCCTGACCCGCGGCACGGTCGGGCTGGGGTAGGCGACGAGCGCGAGCCTGCGGTGGCCCAGCTCGGCCAGGTGGCGTACGGCGAGGTAGGCGCCGTGGGCGTGGTCGGAGGCGACCGCGTCGAGCGTGGACGCCGGGCCCGCGAGCTCGGCCCTGCGCTCCACCAGCACCACCGGGACGCGCAGCCCGTCCAGCCACTCCACATGGGACTCGTCGGGCTGCCTGCTCGGCGTGAGCAGCAGGCCGTCCATGCCGCCCTCGACGAGCCGGCGGACCTGGGCCCGGTCCTCGGCGTCGTCGTAGCGGGAGATGCCCAGCACGAGCCGCGCCCCCGCCCTGGCGGCCTGCTCCTGGGCACCCTTGATCATCGCCGGGTAGTAGTAGCGGGCGGTGGGGACCAGCATGCCGATGGTCAGCTTCGTGGCCGGCGGGACGGGCGCGGCGGTGTCGCGCGGCAGCGTGACGCCACCGTGCACCCTGGTGAGCAGGCCCTGGGCGGCGAGGTGCTCGACGTCCCTGCGCAGGGTCACGGCGGAGACGCCCAGCGCCTCGGCCAGGTCGGCCACGCGCGCCGAGCCGCGGTCGCGCACCTGACGGAGTATGAGCCTGTGGCGCTGCTCGATGGACACGGAGACTCCTTCACGGATGGTGAGTCGATCCTATGTCTTTCGTTATGAGCGTTTCAGTTTCATACGATCGCTCGTGCCGATTTCCGGGTGGCGTGGTGGGGCGACCACGACGGCAAGGAGCAGGCCGAGAGTGTCGGGTGACGATGCCGCGTTTGCGGCCGGCGACCTGCCTTGGCCTCAGCCGGCGGGGGTGTGGCCCTCGCCGGTCCTGGTGCTCTTCTCGGTGGCAGGTGTTCTCACGTTGCCGGTCTTGATGGTCGGCGCGCTCTTGGCGAACGTCTCGGTCGCATAGGCGGCGCCGTCCGCGAGCTGGTCAAGGAGGGTCGCATTGACGTTGTCGTAGGTGTCGCAGGCCTTGTGGTAGCAGGGGTCATAGGGCACTCCGGCCGTGCCGCCGAAGACGGCGGCCTCCTCGGCCGTCTTGACGGTGTCGGTGCCGGAGCGTACCCCGCCCGCCGGGATGCCCGCGTCCATGAACGGCTGGTAGTCGGAGGAGCCGGTGAACGCATCCTGCTTGAGCGCGAGCCGGCGCCCCGCATAGTAGTCGGTGAAGACCTTCTCGATGGCGTCCGAGCCTGCGGGCGGCTTGGTGCCCTGGCCGAGTGAGCCATCACCGTCCAGGACGCCGCGGACCCCGTTCGGAGAGCCGACCATGTCGAAGTTCAGGTAGAGCGCGATCTTGGCCTTCTCTTCGGCGCTGAGGCTCGCCACGTAGTACTTGGAGCCAAAATCACCTCCCTCTTCGGCGCCCCAGAAGGTGAAACGGACCCGGTTGTTGACACGGTCGCGAATCTGGCCGATCTTCTGAGCGATGGCGAGGACCGTCCCCGCCCCGCTGCCGTTGTCGTTGATGCCGGGGCCCTCAGCCACACTGTCGAGGTGGCCGCCAACGGCAACCACGCGGTCCGGGTTGCCATACGGGGTCTCGGCCACGATGTTGGATGTCGTGCGCTGCTCGCTGATGGTGTCGGTCTTGACGCGGAGTTTCAGGTCACCTGCCTTCGCCGCCTGAACCAGTTCGACGCCCAGCTTGTTGGTGAAGCCGAGCAGCGGGATGGTGAATGGGCGAAGCGCCGTACCCTCCACCGGAGTATCGGGGACGTCAGGACGCTGATAGAAGGCGACCGCACTCGCGCCGGCCTTCTGGGCGTTGTCCGCCTTGACCTCGAAGCTGCAGCCGCCCCGGCGGATCAGCGCGATACTGCCGGCGGTGAAACCGGCGAAGTCATCGGCCTCACAGCCGCTGCCCAGCCCGGCCGCGTCGGGATCCACGGCCACCGCGGCTGCCGTGACGTCGCCGGCGCCCGAGTAGTCGAGGGTGCGATAGTCGCTGCCATGGGTGTACGAGGTGGGTGACGGAGCGATCTGGGCGAAGACCGATGGCGTGACCTCTTTGTAGTAGGGGAAAGTGAAGCGCTGAATCATGGGTTTGTACCCGGCCAGCGTGAGCTTGGCCACAACGTAATTCGCTGACTTCTCAAAACCGGGCTCGCCCGAAGCCCGGTTTCCGCCATTGCTGTTGGCGATCATCTGGAATGCCAGCTGGTGTTCCCGGATGTCCTTGAGCTGGACCAGGTCGGCCAGGCTCGGAATACTGGCGCCGGCGGACGGTGCCGCGCCGAGGGTTGCTACCAAGCCGACCAAGGTGCCGATGGCGATTTTGCGCACTTATAGTCTCCTGAATGCATGGCTGAGCACGCGAATCCGAGTCGAGATCCGCGCAGATCCAAGATCACAACCATGGACGCTAGGAGACCAGTCTTTCGTTTCTCTTCCGCGCCTCTTCCGTACGGTCAGGCATGCGGGAGATGTTCCGCTCTGCCCAACGCGGCCATTCAGAGCCGCGGAGTGCGCTAGCCCTCCCCGCTAGCGCTGAATGTCCGGGAAGGCCTGTCCTGCTGACAGCCGTTCGACGAGGGCTCGTACGGCCTCGGTCCCGCCGTTCTTCTCCACCCAACGACTCACCTGGCAGGCGGCTTCGGCGTACAACCGGGGATCCGCCGATGCCGCGCGCAGCCAGTCGTCGAGCGTGACCGGCAGGGGCCGGCGGGAGTCGAGCAGGCAACGGTCGCCGGTCGGGGCGAGGTATCGGGGGTCGTCGCTGACCAGGACGGCGAGGCCCTCGTCGAACCACTGCGGAACGTCGGCGCCGTCGAGACGGGCGTGCAGTTCCACGTGGGTCAGCTCGTGCGAGGCGATCACAGGGTCGACGCCGCGCGGGGACAGCATCACCGACCGGTTGAGCACCGCGATGCCGCGTTCGCGGCCGCCGCCGATCCTGCGGTAGCAGTCGTCGGACAGGCACACGAGAACGTCCGGAGAGGTTGTCCGACCGCCGAAGAAGTCACGCACCCGCTTGTTCGCCTGCTCGGCGACCTCGCTCACCTGCCGACGCCAGGCTTGCGACAGGCCGGGTTCGGCGTACACGCCGGGCTGGAGCCGCTCCAGGCCGTAACAGCGCGGGCAGGTGACGGCCGCGACGGACGGGAAGGCGATCACTGTCACTGTCGCTGCGGTGATGAGGAGGACCGCGATGACGGCGCCCGCGATCCACCAGCGCTTGCGCCGGATCACGGGCACGTCGTCCCCCGGGGCGGCAGTCGGAGTTCGGTGACGTACGTGCTGACGTGGTCGATGACGCAGGGGTTGGCCATCGCGCCGAAGAGGTTGTGGCCGGGGCCGTCGTGTTCGATCGTGCGGCTGCCGGGGATCTGCTCGACCACCCGGCGGGTGGACTCGTAGTCCTGCCAGGTGCCCGCGCCCAGGAGCGGCGGCAGCGTACGGGGCATCGGCGTGGGCGGGTTGGTCACCTGGGTCGGCCAGCCGGCGCAGGTGAGCGGCAGGTGCCAGGCGAGGGGGAAAGCGGCGCCGGTGTCGGGGGCGATCGCGCGCAGCCGCTTGACCGTGCGCGCCACCTCCCGCTGGTTCGCCGGGCGCGGGAAGTCCAGGCACTCCTTGACCCCGCCGCCGGGCAGTCCCGGGTACGGCTGGCGGCTCGACAGCGCGAAGCTCGAAGCGTCCCCGGCCTCGGCCGCCGTGATGGCCGCCATGACGTCGGCCCATCGTGCGGGGCCGGGCCGCAGCTTCATGAACGCGAGTGACTGCAACTGGGTGCCGTCGAAGCGGGCCGCCACGCCTGCGGCGGGGATCGGCTCGCGATTCGCCTTGGCGATCAGCGCGCGCCAGCGCTTCTCCGTCCCTGCGGGTGCCCAGGCGAAGAACCGGTCCATGAAGCGCTCGTTGTCACGGGCCATGGTGTCGAGCTCCCGGTCCCAGTCGCGCCCGCTGTGGCTTGCGGTGCCGTCGATGTACATCGTACGCACGCGCTGCGGGAAGAGCCGGGCGTAGGACTGCGCGATGGCGCCGCCGTACGAAAGGCCGAGGAAGTTCATCTTGTCCTCGCCGAGCACCTTGCGGATGGCGTCGGCGTCGCGGGCGTCGGAGGCCGCGTCCATGTGGTCGAAGAGCTCCGGATCGGTGTCGCGGCACTTGTCGCCCCTGGCCTTGTTCGCCGCGGCGAGCCGGTCGAACTCGGCCTGGTCGGCGGGGAACGCCGGGGTGCGCAGGAAGCCCCAGTCGCACTGCAGCACCGCACCGCTGAGCCCGGGATAGCCGCGCGGGTCCCAGGTCACGACGTCCATCGACGTACGGATCTTGTTGAAGATCTGGGTACGTGAGCCCAGCGACGCGATCTGGTACCCCTGTGGACCACCGAAGTTGACCAGCACGGATCCCTTCTTGGCACCGGTGGCCGGCAGCCGGGCGACCTTCAGGGTGATCTTCCGCTCGCTCTTGGGCGACAGGGTGACGGCCAGGTCCGCGCACTGGAGCTCGGGCGCGTTCGCGACGGGGCACGCGCTCCACTGGAGGGACGGCTGCGGCGCCTGGACCGGTGCCGTGAGGACGGCCAGCGCCAGGAATGTCTTGAGCATGCGCAGAACGCTAGGAGCCGTGCACAGCCGGGGTCTGCCCGCGAAAGTCGTCGATGACTGTTGACCAAAGTTGACTATGAGGTTCACCAGGCGCGATGAGTAAGGTGAGGCGTATGTCCAGGTATGCGCTCATCGCCGCGGTCGTGGTCGCGGACACGGCGCTGCTGTGGCTGGACGGGACGCGGGGATGGACGCTCACCGCCTACGCCGCGGCGGTGGCGCTCGCCATGGCGGCGATGAACCGCCTGCCGTTCGCGGCCTTCCTCGCGGCGCTGGCGCTGGCCGTGCTCACCGGCGGGTCGCTGGCCCTGCTGGCCTGCACCGGCTTCCAGGCCGGGCACCGCATCTCCGCACGTAGAGATGTGGTGCTGACGGCAGGCGCACTCAGCGCATATGTGTGCGTCCTCCTGCTTGCCGTGCAGCGATCCCCCGGCGCCGAGGAGCCGTGGATCAGCCTGGCCCGCGTCGTCGTGCTGACCGCGCTGCCGCTGCTCGCCGGCCGGTACGTGGCCCAGCAGCGCGAGCACCTGCGCCGGGAGAAGGCTCTCATCGCCGAACAGGAACGGCTGCGCGAGCGGCTGCGCATCGCGCACGACATGCACGACTCCCTCGGTCACCTGCTCAGCCTGGTGTCCGTGCAGGCCGCCGCGCTGGAGGTGGGCCCGTTGCCTCCCGGCCAGCAGCGCGCGGTGGGCAGCCTGGCGGGCACCGCCCGCGCCGCCGCGGCCGAGCTGCACGAGGTGGTCAACGCGCTGCGCGGCCATGACGCCCCCGGCCTGGAGGAGATCGACGACCTCGTCGCCCGCTCCCGGGCGGCGGGCGCCTCGGTGACGATCGGGACATCCGGCGAAGCCGTCCCGCTCACCGACCCACGGGCGTCCCACGCCGCCTACCGGGTCGTCCAGGAAGGGCTGACCAATGCCGTCAAGCACGCGTCCGGCGCGTCGATCACCGTGTCGCTCGACTGGCAACCCGACGCCCTGCTGATCTCGGTGGCCAACCCCATGCCCCGCCGTCCTGTCTCCTCCGTCGGCGGCGGCAGCGGCCTGCACGGGCTGACCGAGCGCGTCGCCGCGGCAGGCGGGCTGCTGCGCGTCCATCCGGGACCGCGCGTATTCCGGCTGGTCGCGATGCTCCCTCTGGTGCCGGTCCTCGAGGGGGCCAGCTCGTGATCAAGACGTTGATCGCCGATGACGAGCCCCTCATCACCACGGGCATCCGCACCGTCCTGGAGTCAGCCGGGGACATCGAGGTGGTGGCCACCGCGTGCGACGGGCGCGAGGCGGTGCGGGCCGCCCGCCGGCACCAGGTCGACGTCGCGCTCCTGGACATCGCGATGCCGGTGATGGACGGCCTGGCCGCCGCCGCGGAACTGACCGGGACGCGCGTGGTGCTGCTCACCGCTTTCGGCGATGAGGACAACGTACGGCGGGCGGTGCGGCAAGGCGTGTCCGGGTTCGTCCTGAAGACGTGCACTCCCGACGAACTGATCCGCGCGGTCCGCGCCGCTCACGCCGGGCAGGCGTACCTGTCGCCTGCGGTGACCCGCCAGGTGCTCGACATGGCGATGCCGGGCGACGACGAGCGCGGACGCGACGCCGCCGGCCGGCTGGCCACCCTCACCGCACGCGAAGGCGACATCCTCGCCCTGGTGGCGCAGGGCCTGTCCAACGCGCAGGTGGCTCGCCGCGTCCACATGACCGAGGCCAGCGTCAAGACCTACGTCAGCCGCATCCTCGCCAAACTGAACTGCACCAACCGGGTGCAAGCGGCCCTGCTGCTGCGTGATGCGCCATTCCCATCTGATGCGCGTCCAGAAGGGCGCTAGCGCGCGTACCATCGGGCGCAAGGAAGCCACGAGCCGGCCACCCGCCGGTGTCGCTGGGGCTATTGCGGCCCGGGACCGGCCGCAATAGCCCCTACCTTTGGGACCATGGACCCCCTCATCAGCCGCAGGGCGCTCAACCGGGCCACGCTCGACCGGCAGCACCTGCTCCGCCGCACCGGCAGAACCGTGATCGAGGTCGTGGAGGACCTCGGCGGACTCCAGGCGCAGACCCCGCACACCTGGTACACCGGCCTGTGGAACCGCATCGAGGGCTTCAAGCCCGCCGACGCCGCCGACCTGATGCTCTCGCGCGAGCTCGTACGCATCGCCCTGCAGCGCTCCACGATCCACCTCGTGAGCGCCCGCGACTGCCTGGCCATGCGGCCGCTCCTCCAGGTCGTCACCGAGCGCGGGACGCGGGGCACGTACGGCAAGAAGCTGGAGGGCGTGGACCTCGACGAGCTGGCGGCGCACGGCCGGGCGCTGGTGGAGGAGCGGCCCATGACGTTCGCCGAACTCGAGCGCGGTCTCGCCGAGCGGTGGCCGTCGTACGACCGCCACGCGCTCAGCCAGGCGGTGCGGTGGCTGGTCCCGCTGGTGCAGGTGCCGCCCCGCGGGCTGTGGGGCAGGAGCGGGCCCGTCGCGCACACGAGCGCCGAGTCGTGGCTGGGCTTCGAGGCGCCGCCGATGACGCCTGCCGAGCTGGTGCTGCGCTATCTCGCGGCGTTCGGGCCTGCGTCGGTGATGGACGTGCAGACGTGGTCGGGGCTGACGCGGCTGGGCGAGGTGGTGGAGTCGCTGGACCTCGTCCGGTTCAGGGACGAGTCGGGACGGACCCTGTACGACCTGCCCGACGCCGTACGCCCCGACGAGGACACCCCGGCGCCGGTGCGGCTGATGTACGACTTCGACAACCTCTTCCTGTCGCACGCCGACCGCTCCAGGGTCATCACCGACGCGGGCCTGGCCGCTGTCCGCGGCTTCATGGGCACGAACGTGCAGCCCCGCGTCATCCTGGTGGACGGCTTCACCGCCGGGGACTGGACGGTCACCCGCGCCAAGGGCACCTCCACGCTCACCGTCCACCAGTGGGTCCCCATCCCCGTCCTGGAGGAGGCCGAGAAGGAGGGGCTGCGGCTGCTGGAGTTCCTGGCGCCGGGCGACAAGCACGAGATCTCGATCTCCGATCGCCCCTCAAGGCCGTGACACTAGTCTTCAACCATGCACGAACTGGTGACTTTCGGCGAAACCATGGCGCTGTTCGCCGCGCGCCGTACCGGGCCGCTGCGCTTCGCCCGCGACTTCGACCTGGGCCTGGGCGGCGCCGAGTCGAACGTCGCGATCGGCGTGGCCAGGCTCGGCCACCGTGCGGTGTGGGTCGGCAGGGTGGGGGCCGACGAGTTCGGCGACCTCATCCGCGCCACGCTGGCGGGCGAGGGCGTGGACGCGCGGGCCATCGCCGATCCCGCGGCGCCGACCGGGCTCATGATCAAGGGCAGGCGCACGGCGGACCTCATCGACGTGCGCTACTACCGCAAGGACAGCGCGGGCTCGCGCCTGTGCGCCGCCGACCTCGACCCCGAGCTCATCAGGTCCGCCAGGGTGCTGCACGTCTCCGCGATCACGCCCGCGCTCTCGGAGTCGGCACGCGACGCCGTACGGCACGCCGTCGCCGAGGCCCGGGCCGCCGGCGTGCTGGTCTCGCTGGACGTCAACTACCGCAGGGCGCTCTGGTCCCCTGAGGAGGCGGGGGCGTGGCTGCGGGAGACGATCGGGAACGTGGACGTGCTGTTCGCCACCGAGGCCGAGGGCCGGCTGATCGTCGACGCGGACCATCCGACCGAGCTGGCCAAGGCGCTGGCGGCGCTGGGCCCGCGGCACGTGCTGGTCAAGTTCGGCGCGGAGGGCGCGATGGAGCTGTCCGACGGCGTCGTGCGCCGGGCGGAGCCGTACCGGGTGACCGAGGTCGACTCCGTGGGAGCTGGGGACGCGTTCGCGGCCGGCTGGCTGGCCGACTGGCTGGCCGGGGCGGAGCCCGCGGAGCGGCTCAGCACGGCGTGCGCGGCGGGGGCGTTCGCAGTGACCTCCCAGGGCGACTGGGAGAGCCTGCCGCGGCGGGCCGATCTGGGCCTGCTGCGGCGGCCCGCCGACGGTGTGAGCAGGTGATCAAAGGGCTCGGGGCCGCCAGCGGCAACCGTGCCGCCACTCTCGCCGGCCGTCAGGTGCCAGGCCGCAGCAGGCCGGTCTCGTAGGCGGCGGCGACCGCGGCGGCACGGTCGTTGACCTCGAGCTTGCCGAAGATGTGCAGCAGGTGCGTCTTCACGGTGGCCTCCGTGATGAACAGCTTCCTGGCGACCTCGCGGTTCGTGGCGCCCCGCGAGACGAGCGAGAGGACCTCGAGCTCGCGAGGGCTGAGCGCCTGCTGCTGCGGCGCGCGGATCCTCTGGGTCAGCACGCCCGCCACGGAGGGGGACAGCACGGTCTCGCCGCGGGCCGCGGCCTGGACGGCGCGGCGGAGCTCAGCGCGTGGGGTGTCCTTGAGCAGGTAGCCGGTCGCGCCCTCCTCGATGGCGGGGAGCACGTCGGCGTCGTTGTCGTACGTGGTCAGGACGAGCACGCGGACGCCAGGGGCTTCCTCCTGGAGACGGCGGATGAGCTCGGCGCCGCCCATCCTGGGCATGCGCAGGTCGGTGAGCACGACGTCCGGGTTGGTGCGGCCGACCACGGCGAGTGCCTCGAGGCCGTCGCCGGCCTCGCCGACCACCTCGAACGCGTCGTCGGTGAAGATCCCGCGCAGGCCGTCGCGTACGACTGGATGATCGTCAACGATGATCAGGCGAATCGGCATGGGTCACTCAGCCGGGATGGCGGGGACGGTGGCGGAGAGGCCAGTGCCCTCGCCGGGGGCCGACTCGATCTGGAAGTCGCCGGCCAGCCTGGTCACGCGCTGGCGCATCGAGATGAGGCCGAAGCCGCTTGCCTTCCCGGACGGGGTGAAACCGGCCCCGTCGTCACGTACGTCCAGCACCACGACATCTTCCATGTACGACAGGGTGAGGGCAACCCGTCCGGCCGAGGCGTGCTTGGCGACGTTGGCCAGCGCCTCCTGCGCCACCCGCAGCAGGGTGGCCTCCACCTCCGGGTGCAGCGGGCGGGCGTCGCCGGTGACCGACACCGAGGCCGGTACGCCGCCGGCCCGCGTCCATGTGTCGGCGACGTCCTGGACGGCGGCGGGGAGCTGCGACCCGGCCAGCGGCGCCGGGCGCAGGGCCCGCACCGAACGACGGGCCTCCTTCAGGTTCTCCCTGGCCAGGGTGCGTACCGTGTCGAGGCGGGCCCGGGCGGCGGCCACGTCGTCGAGCTCCTCTTCCGCGGCCTCGATCTGGGTGACGATGGCGGTCAGCCCCTGCGCGATCGTGTCGTGGATCTCCCTGGCCATGCGCTGCCGCTCATCCAGCACCCCCGCCTCGCGGGCCCGGGTCAGCAGCTGGGCCTGCAGGTCCGCGTTCTCCTCCGCGAGCGCGGCCAGCTTGGCGCTGGTCTCCTGGAGCTGCGCGATCATCACTTTGCGGCTCTCGTTCTGGTCGGAGATGGTCTGTACGACGAAGCCGATCGCGGAGGCGACCAGCGCGGCCACCAGGAACGAGTAGAGCTGCTGGCCAGGAGAGCGCCCGGGCTCGGCCCGCATGGAGACCAGCACGCCCGCGGTCGCCATCACCCCCGCGTAGGCCCACCACCGGGGCAGGACGGCGAAGGACTGGATGAACGCCGCCGGCCCGGCCACCGTGAACAGCGAGTCGATGCTGACCAGCGCCCCGATGGCGGCGAGCAGGACGCCGAAGTAGACGATCGCCACCGCCGGCCTCCTGACCCACCCCGTGGTGACCATGAGCGCGTGCCAGCCCACGGCGAACAGGGTCAGAGCGAGCGTGTCGAGCCGCCAGTGCTGGAGCAGCGAGGCGCCGGCAGGGAGCAGGATGAACAGGTACGGGAGAACGGGCCAGACCCGGTCCCAGCGACTGGGACCGGGTCCGCTGCTCACCAACGGAACGCCTTCACGGCGACGCCGCCGGCGACGAGGCAGATCGCGATCATGATGATCAGCGACATGGGCGAGACCGGGTGGCCTTCCCAGCCGTCGCGGATCGCCTGGACAGCGGGGGCCATGGGAGTCAGGTCGCCGATGGCCCGCATCGCGCCGCCCATGGTCTCGCGGGGGATCACGGCGCCGGAGATGAAGACCATCGGGAAGAACAGGCTCAGCCCGATCACGGTCGCCGTACGGCCGGAGGGGACGACGGCCCCGAGCAGCAGGCCGATGCCGCTGAGGCTGAGCGCGGCCAGGACCCAGGCCACGACCACCGCGCCCACGTTCGCGGGAGCCGACAGGTCGTAGGCCACGAGGCCGATCACGACCAGCAGCGCCGTGCCGAGCACGGCCAGCAGCATGTGAGCGACCCATTGGGCGCCGAACAGCATGCCGGGCGAGGCGGGAGTGGCGCGCATCCGCTTGAGCACCCGCCGCTCGCGGTACTGCGCCAGGGTGGCCGGCAGGACGACCAGCGCGGCCAGGCCGATGACGAAGACGCTCAGCATCGGGACGGTGGCGTCCACCGCCGGCAGCCCGCCGGGCAGGGGCTTGCCGCCGCGTAACTTGACCCAGAGCATGATCGCCGGGAAGGCCAGCGCGAAGAACGCCGACATCGGATCCCGCATGATGAGCTTGAGCTCGACCCCGATGACCTGAGTGATGCCTCTCATGCCGCCTGCCCTCCCGTGAGTGCGAAGTACGCGTCCTCCAGCGAATCGGTGCGACCCTGAGCGATCAGCTCGTCCGGGGTGCCCTGGGTGATGACTCGGCCTTGATCGATGATCGCCATACGATCGCACAGCGTCCGGGCCTCGTCCATGAAGTGGGTGACCAGCACGACGGTCACCCCGCGGTCGCGGATGTCACGGATCAGGGACCACGTGGTGCGGCGGGCGGAGGGGTCGAGGCCGGTGGTGAGCTCGTCGAGGAAGACGACCTCGGGGTCGCCGACCAGGGCCAGCGCGATGAACAGGCGCTGCTTCCAGCCGCCCGACAGGCTCGAGAAGCTGGAGCGCCGCCGGTCCGCCAGCCCCCACTCCTCCATGAGCGCCCGCCAGTCGGCGGGCCTGTCGTAGAAGGAGGCGTACAGCTTCAGCGCCTCGCCGACCTTGATCGCGTCCGGCAGCGCCGCTTCCTGCAGCTGGACGCCGACGCGCGGCAGCAGCCGGCGCCGGTCGGTCCGCGGGTCCAGGCCCAGCACGCGCAGGACGCCGCCGTCGCGGTCACGCAGGCCCGACGCGCACTCCACGGTGGTGGTCTTGCCGGCGCCGTTGGGGCCGGCGATGCCGAAGATCTCGCCCCGCTCCACCGTGAGCGATACGCCGTCCAGGACCTTGTCGCCTCGGTAGCTCTTGGTCATGCCGTCGATCTCGATGACTGTCATGTATCGAGAGTCGTTCGCGGCCGAGGCTTTCAACATCCTCCGAACGGTTGATGGGGGATCAACCGTAGTAGCCCTCCACCGGCACGCGGGCCACCTCGTACAGGGCCGGGCCCTCGGCGGGCGGGTCCACGAAGGCGCTGCCCGGCGGCTTGAGACCGTCGAGCTGTTCGCCGGACAGCGCGTAGACGACGCGCCCCAGGCCGGAGCGGGCGATCGCCCCCGCGCACATGCCGCACGGCTGGCAGCTCGTGTACATCGTGGTGGTGGCCGCCGCTGCCGGATCGAGCTCGCGGGCGGCCCAGCGGGCCAGCTTCAGCTCCGGGTGGGCGGTGATGTCCCGGTCGGTGAGCGAGGTGTTGCGCTCCTCAGCCAGGACGGTGCCGTCCGAGGTCGCCAGCAGGGAGCCGAACGGCGGGTTGCCGCCGGCGCGGGCCTCCGCGGCCAGCTCGATGGCGCGGCGCAGGAGTTTCTCTTCGTCGCGGGTCACACTCGCTCCTCAGGTCATGGGCCTTCGCGCCCATTCTCCACCGGCGGGTGACGTCGCCGGCTCGCGGGCGGTCAGAACTTCTGGAGGCGGCGGATCATGGCCTGCACCGGCTCGCGGGCGGTCACGACTCCTGGAGTCGGCGGATCACGGCCTGCTTGGCCGCCGCGAACTCCTCGTCGGTCAGCACACCCGACCGGTGCAGCTCCCCGAGCTCCGCCAGGCGGCGCAGCACCGCGTCGTGCACGTCGTCGTGCGCGTTGTCGGGGACGGGCGGCGGCGGGGAAGGCGGCAGCTCGGACGCCCGGGACAGGCGGGCCAGCACCGCCGCGGCGACCAGGGCGGTGGCGCCGCCGTACCGCTGGATGCCCCACGACACGCAGTGGACGTCCTTCTGCGGCGGAAGCGCCGGCCCGCCGCCTTTGAGCCGGAAGCGGAGCGTGCCGTATCCCATGCCCGACTGCGGCGTCCACTCCACCCCGGCCACGTCCGAGAGCGGGAACTCCTGCGGCCCCGCCTTCTCCTTCTCCGAGCTCGCGAACCCGGTCCACTCCAGGCGGACCCGTTCCCCGTCGAAGAGCGCCGTGCCGTCTCCGGCGGTGGCCGAGATGGGCACGGCGGGTCCGGGCAGGAGGTGGTCCGCGCAGGCGGAGGTGGGGGCCTGGTGGATGAGCAGGGTGTCGCGGACCTCGTCGGCGAAGTATTCGGCCGCGCCCGCCCGGCCCTTCGGGACGGCCAGCCGGTACGGGTCGGCCGGCGGCCCGAGCAGCCCCGCCACCGCGTCCGACAGCGGGTCGGCCCCCTTGCGCAGCCGCAGTCGCAGGTGGCCGCCCTTGCGCGCCGGCTCGAAAGCCACGCTCGCGATCGCCTCGAGCGGGATCACCACCTCGCCCAGCGTCCTGCGCAGCTCGTGCACGTCCTTGTCGCTGCCCGGGACGATGCGCAGTAACTCCCCGTTGAACGTCCAGGAGCCGTCGGCGACGGTGATCTCGGTCATGGTCCCAGTCTCTCCGATCGGCCCCGGGTCACGCGCCGCAGATCCTGCTCAGAAGGACCGCTCCAGGCCTCTGACCTTTACCTTTGGGCTCGTACGAGAGATCCTCGAAGGTAGGGAGGTGGTCCTCCATGGATTACAAGCAGTGGAATGTACAGATCTGGATCAGTGAAGACGACAACGACGCGGTGACCACGGCCACGGCGGTGCTGTTCACGGCTGACGGCAAACGGCACGAGAGCGTGGCCCACGCCCGGCGCAATCCCAGCGACCGGCCGGTCCCCGGCATCGGGGACGAACTGGCCGCCGGGCGGGCGCTGTCCAACCTGGCCTCGAAGTTGATCGAGGACGGTGCCGAGGACGTGGCCCAGCTGGCCGGCACGGCATAGCTCAGAGCAGCCCCGCGGCAGCCAGGAGCTTGCCGATCCGGCCGACCTCGTCGTCGTTCAACGGAATCTGCGGGAGCGCGGTGATCGGGCAGTCGATGACGCCGCGTAGGTGGAGTGCGGCCTTGAAAGCGCCGAGGCCGGAAGAGCTGCCGCCCATGCGCGAGCCACCGACGCGGACTATCTCGAACAGCCTGATCAGGCGCTCCTGCTGCACCCTGGCGGCCTCCCAGTCGCCGCGGACGGCGCAGCGGTACAGCTCCACGTACCCCTGCGGGTCCACGTTGCCCAGCCCGGGCACCACGCCGTCGGCGCCCATCCACAGGGCCGAGTCCACGGTCACCTCTGACCCGGTGAGCACGCTGAACGGCGCCTCGCGGCCCATGATGACCTCGCGCAACCCGCCGTCGTCGCCGCTGGAGTCCTTCAGCCCGGCCAGCGCCCCCTCGGCCGCCAGCTCGAGCAGCAGGTCCGCGCTCAGCTTGGTGTGCACGGAGACCGGCAGGTCATAGGCGTAGACCGGCAGCCCGCCGCGCGCGGCGACGGTGCGGAAATGGGTGCGGATCTCGTCCGGATGCGTACGCGTGTAGAACGGCGCGGTCGCCACCACTCCCGACGCCCCGGCCTCGACCGCGACCCGCACGTGCTCCAGCACGCGCGGCGTCGTCATGTCGATCACCCCGGCCAGCACCGGCACCTGCCCGCCCACGTGGCCGACCACGGTGTCCAGCACCACCCGCCGCTGCGCGTCCGTCAGGTACGCCACCTCCGACGACGAGCCCAGCACGAACAGCCCGTCGACACCGCCGTCCAGCAGGTGGTCGACCAGCCGGACGAGCGAGGCGGCGTCCACCTCGTAGTCGGGGGTCATGGGGGTGCAAACGGGGGGGATGACGCCCGTCAGGCTCATGCGCGCTCCTGGATCAGCTCTACATCGGTCGCTCCCGCCGCCACCGGGTGGTGGCAGTGGAAGAGGTGGTCGTCTTCGGCCTGTGCCGCGGGCCACTCGGCCGCACACTGGTCGTCTGCCCGCCAGCACCGGGTCCGGAACGGGCACCCGCTCGGTGGCCTGGTGGCCGAGGGCACGACGCCCACGAGCGGGATCGGGTTGATCGGCGAGATGAGCCCCGGCGTCGCGGAGAACAGCGCCCGCGTGTACGGGTGGCGGGCGCCCAGCGGCATGACCTGCGCGGGCGCCTGCTCGACGATCCTGCCGAGGTACATGGTGATCACGCGGTCGCTCATCCTGCGTACGGTCTGGATGTCGTGCGAGACGAACACCAGCGCGAGCCCGAGCCGTTCCTTGAGGTCGAGCAGCAGGTTGAGGATCTGGGCGCGGACCGACACGTCCAGCGCGCTGGTGGGCTCGTCGGCCACGACCAGCTCGGGTTCGAGCGCGAGCGCCCTGGCCACGGCCACGCGCTGGCGCTGCCCGCCGGACAGCTGGCTCGGCAGCGCGTCGGCGACGCTCGAGGGCAGGCCCACCAGGTCGATCAGCTCGCGTACGCGGGCGTCGCGCTCGGCCGGGGTGCCGCGGCGGTGGACGTTGAGCGGGTCGCGCAGGATCTGCCTGACGGGCAGGCGGCGGTTGAGCGCCGTGGACGGGTCCTGGAAGATCATTCCGATGCTGGACCCGATCAGGGCGCGCCGTTCGGGCTCCTTCAGCGACCACAGGTCCTTGCCGCGGAAGGTCACCGTGCCCTGGGTCGGCCGCTGCAGGCCGACCAGCACCTTGGCCAGCGTGGACTTGCCGCACCCCGACTCGCCGACCACGCCCACCGTCTCGCCGGGGCTCACCGTGAGGTCCGCCCCGGTCAGCGCGTACACGCGGTCGCGGGAGAGCAGCCCGCCGGAGCGGGCCTTGTGCACGACGTGCACGTCCTTGAGCTCAAGCACGCTGCTCACTCCTCACGAGGGACACCGCGGGATGGTGGCAGGCCGCCGCGTGTGTCGCGCTGCCCTCCAGCACCGGGGTCTCGGTACGGCACACGTCCGTGGCCATCGGGCACCGGTCGGCGAAGCGGCAGCCGGGCGGGAAGTCCGCCGGGGCGGGGACCACGCCGCGGATCTGGGTGAGCCGCTCGGCGCCCGACTCCAGCGACAGCACCGAGCCCAGCAGGCCGCGGGCGTAGTGGTGGGCCGGCGCCCCGACGAGGGCCGCCGTGGCGCCGGTCTCGACGATCTGGCCGCCGTACATGACGACCACGCGGTCGGTGACGTCGGCGACCAGCGCGAGGTCGTGCGAGACGAGGATCAGGGCGAACCCGAGCTCGTCGCGGAGCTTCAGCAGCAGCTCGATGACCTGTGCCTGGACGGTCACGTCGAGCGCGGTGGTGGGCTCGTCGGCGACGATCAGCTTCGGGTCGCGTGACAGCGCCATCGCGATCAGCACCCGTTGCCGCTGCCCGCCGGACAGCTCGTGCGGATAGGAGGACAGCGTGCGGCGGGCGTCGAGGCCGACGAGTTCGAGCAGCTCGGCGGGGGTGCGCCGGCCGCCGCGGCGGGTGAGCTGCTTGAGCTGGGCCTTGATGGTCATGGCCGGGTTCAGGGAGGAGAGCGCGTCCTGGTAGATCATCGCCATCTCGTGGCCGAGCAGGCGGCGGCGGGCGCGGCGCGACTCCGAGAGCAGCTCCCGCTGGTCGAAGCGGACGTGGCCGCTGACGCGGGCCTCGCGGGGCTGCAGGCCCATGATGGTCAGCGCCGTCAGCGACTTGCCGCAGCCGGACTCGCCCACCAGGCCGAGCACCTCGCCCGGACGCACCTCGAAGCCGATGCCGTCCACGATGTCGACGCCGTCCGCGAACCCGATCCGCAGCCGCTCCACCGAGAGGATCGGCGGCCCCTGAGGGAGCGGGCGGGCCCGCTCGGCCAGCCTGCGGGCGGCCTCGGCCAGTCCCGGCAGCTCGACGATCTCGCCGGATCCGGGGCTGGCCTGTTCGAAGGCGTCGTCCTTCTTGGTGACGGCCTTGCGGGCGGCGGGCGCGGCCCAGGCGTCGGAGATGCCCTCGGAGAGGATGTTGAGAGCGAGCACGGTGAGCAGGATCAGCAGGCCCGGGAAGACCGTGGCCCACCAGCCGCCGAGCAGCACCAGGTTCTTGCCGTCGGCGATGACGCTGCCCCAGGAGGGGTTCGGCGGGCGTACGCCGGCGCCGATGAACGACAGCGACGCCTCGAACACGATCGCGTCGGCCACCATCACCGTGCAGAACACCAGCACCGGCGCCGCGCAGTTGATCGCGACGTGCCTGACGACGATGTACGGCGTGCGCGCCCCGATGATCCGCTCGGCCGCCACGTAGTCCTCGCCGTACTGGGCGATCACGTTGGCCCGCACGACCCGGGCCACGGACGGCATGTAGAGGAAGGCCATGGCCATGACCAGCACCGGGATGCTGCCGCCGAACACCGCCACCAGCACGGCCGCCAGCGCGATGCCGGGGAAGGCCATGACGACGTCGAGCAGCCGCATGATGGTCTCGTCCACGGCCCGGCGCGAGGTGGCCGCGACCGCGCCGACGACCGCCCCGGCCACCAGGGCGAGCCCGGTCGCGCCCAGGCCGATGATCAGCGACCAGCGGGCCCCGTACAGGAGCCTGGACAGGATGTCGCGGTTGGCGCTGTCGAGTCCCATCCAGTGGGCGGCCGACGGGCCGCCCCTCGTCGCGGACTCGGCGACAGTGGATGTCGCCTCCTGGAAGTACGGCGAGTGCGGAGCGATCCACGGCGCCAGCAGCGCGGCCAGCACGACCACGGCGACGATGCCGACCGCGACCCACGACAGGGGCTTCAGCCGGCGGAGAGCCACGCCCGGGTGGGAGAGCCGTTCCGTCAGTCCACGTCTCATGCGGCGCTCCTGAGGCGGGGGTTGACCAGCAGGTAGAGGATGTCCACGACCAGGTTGACGACCATGAACCCGACCGCGATGGTCAGCACCACGCCCTGGACGACGGCGGGGTCGCCGTCGCGCACGGCGTTGATCATGAGCTGGCCCATGCCGGGCAGGCCGTAGATGGTCTCGATGACCACGGTGCCGCCGATCAGGTAGCCGACGCGCAGGCCGAGCACGGTGAGCGGGGTGATCAGGGCGTTGCGCAGCACGTTCCTGCCGACGACCACGATGGGCGGCAGGCCGCTGCCGATCGCGGTGCGTACGTAGTCGCGGTCCAGCTCCTCCACCATCGACGTGCGGATGATGCGGGTGAGCTGGGCGGCGATCGGCAGCGACAGCGACAGGGCGGGCAGCGTCATCGACTGCAGCCAGCCGGCCGTGGAGTCGGCCGGGTTGATGTAGCCGCCGGTCGGGAAGAGGCCCTCGCCGACGGCGAGGTACTGGATCATCAGCAGCGCCAGCCAGAACGACGGCGCGGCCACCCCGATCAGCGACACCACGCGGATCACCTGGTCCGGCCAGCGGTCGCGGTACAGCGCCGCGGTGACGCCGAACACCAGCGACAGCACCACGGCGACGGCCAGGCCCAGGAACGTGAGCTGCAGCGTCAGCGGCAGCGCGGTCGTGATCGACTCCAGCACCGGCTTCTTGGTGAGCACGCTGGTGCCCATGTCGCCCTGGGCCAGGTCCACCACGAAACGGACGTAACGCAGCGGCAGCGGGTCCAGCAGGCCGTTCTCGACCTGGAACTGGTGGATCTGCTCGGGGGTCGGGTTCGCGCCCTGGAAGTACGCGTACTCCGGCTTGCTGTTGGAGAAGCGCATCACGATGAAGACGAACGCGACCACGCCGAGCAGCAGCGGGATCAGTATGAGGAGCCGCCGCAGCAGCATCCTGGCGACGAGCGTCATGTCCTCTTGGCCTGCAGCAGGTTGATGCCGGGGTACGGCTGGGCGCGGATGCCGGACAGCTTCTTCGGGTCCCAGGCGGTCATCAGCTCGTTGTGGACGACGGGGTAGAGGATCGCCTGCTCAGCCACAAAGTCCAGATATTTGTGGATAAGGTCGGCCCGCTTGGCCTTGTCGGCTTCCTTGCTGGCCTCGTCCATCATCGCGAACAGCTTCTTGGCGTCCGCGCTGCCGTCCCAGTGGCTGTACTTCATCCACAGGCCGCCGGGCACGTAGTTGTAGTGCAGGATGAGGTCGGCGTCCATGCCGAACTGGTTGGGGTTCGAGGCGGCGGCGACCACCTGATAGTCCTGAAACTGGTCCATCTTGGCGAACAGCGCGGCCGTGTCCTGCGGCTCCAGCGTGGTCTTGACCCCGATGGCCTCCCAGGAGGAGGCGATGGTCGGCAGGCAGTCCGCGATCCAGCTCACGTTCACGGCCATGAGGTTGATCGTGAGGTCCTTCACGCCGGCCTCGGCCAGCAGCGCCTTGGCCTTCTCCGGGTCGTAGTCGTACACCCACGAGGCCCGCTTGTGGTCGGGATGGCCCTCGTTGAGGAACGAGCTGGAGGCCGTGCCGTGGCCCTTGAGCGCCACGTCGATCATCTTCTGCTTGTCGATCGCGTAGTGCAGCGCCCGGCGGACGCGTACGTCGTCGAAGGGCTTGGCGCCCGTGTTGAACATCAGGAACATGTGGTTCATGCCCTTGCCGCCCTCGACCGTCAGACCCTGCTGCTTGAGCTGGTCGACGTTGGCGTACGGGATGTTGTCGGCGATCTGCGCCTCGGCCGAGCCGCCGGAGATCTTGGCCACGCGGGCGGCGGCGTCCACGATCGTCAGCCAGTTCATCTTCTTGACCGTGGCCGGGCGCGGGCCGTTGTAGCCGTCGAACGCCTCGAAGGAGGTGTTGGACTTGGGGTTGTGCGCCGTCTGCTTGTACGGCCCCGAGCCCATCGTCATGCCGCTCTTGGCCTTGTCCCAGGCCCCCGGCTGGCTGAAGACGTGCTTCGGCATGATCTTCGCGATGGTCAGCCTGGGCGCGGCGTCGGGGAACGGGAACTTGAAGACCAGCTCGACGTTCCGGTCATCGACCTTCTTCACCTCCTGGAGCCAGGACTTGAAGAAGTTGCCGGTCAGGACGTTCTCGGAGCCCAGGATCCGCTCGAAGGTGAAGACCACGTCGTCGGCGGTGACGGGCTGGCCGTCGTGCCACTTGGCGCCGTCCCTGAGCGTGAACTTCCATGAGGTCGCGTTCAGGTCGGTGGGCACGGCGGTCGCGAGCGCCGGGTACGGCTCGCGCGTGATCGGGTCGGTGTCGAGGAGCCCCTCGTAGATGTGGTTGATCCCGGCCATCGCGAACGCCGACGCGGTCTGCGTCGGATCCCAGCTCTGGTCGTTGCCGTACCCGATGACGGCGGTGATCAGGTCCTTGTTGGATCCGGCGCCGACCGAGCCGGTCGAGGCCGGGCCTCCGGAACAGGCGGAGAGGGTGGCCGCGATGAACGCCGCCGCACCTGTCGCTCCGCTGTAACGCAGGAAGTCGCGGCGGCTGAACTCAGAGCTCACGGAATCCTCCTGGAACCTAGAACATAGGACGTCCCATGTCCTATCTTTTGCGTAAGGTGGACGCTAAACGTAGCCACCGCTTGAGGTCAACAGAAGATTTCGGGATTGTTACCTGCGACGAAAGGATCTTTCATGGCCACGGTCCCGCGTCCGGCGCGGCAGAGTCGTGCCGTCGAGGCCCAGGAGGGCGTCAAGGACCTGATCGTCCAGCGCGGGCTGGTGGCCGGCGATCCGCTGCCGACCGAGTCGGAGCTCATGGAGGAGCTGCGGGTCAGCCGCAACTCGATCAGGGAGGCGCTCAAGGCCCTGCAGGCGGTCGGCATCGTGGAGATCCGCCACGGGTTCGGCATGTTCGTGGGCCGGATGTCGCTGGCGGGGCTGGTGGACGAGCTGGCCTTCCACAGCCGCATCACGCTGCAGAACGGCAAGAACCACCTGGCGCACCTCGTCGAGATCCGCGAGATCCTGGAGTCCGGCCTCGTGGAGCGCCTCATCGAGCTGGGGCCGGAGGCCGACCTGACGCCGGTCGCCGACGTCATCGCCAGGATGGAGTCCGAGGCGCAGGCCGGGCCCGTCTCCCCCGAGACCGACCGCCTCTTCCACGACCTTCTCTACCGGCCGCTCGGCAACCCCCTGGTGAGTCAGCTGCTGGGCGCGTTCTGGGACGTGTACTACCAGCTCCGCGACGAGCTGGGCGCGCCGGACGAGCCGCCGGGCGACGTGGTCAGGCGCCATCGCGACATCTACACGGCCGTCCTGGGCGGCGACCGGGCCGCCGCCGTGGCCGCCGTGCACACCCATTTCGAGGGCGTACGCAACCGCGTGGCGCGGATCGGCTGATCAGTACGCGGCCAGGCGCTCCACGCGGCGATGCCAGCGCCGGCGCCACTCCCCGTACCAGGTGGCGAACCAGGGGTGGACGCCGGCCAGCGGCATGATGTACGCCACGGTCTCCAGGTAGTAACGCCGCTGGAACCGCCACGGCATCCGCTGCAGCTCCTGCACGTTGCTCACCCGGTCGGCCAGCTTCACGAGCACGGCCTGGGACGGCGCCTTGACGAGGGAGCTCAGGTAGTCGGCCTTCGCGACGCCCCGGGGCCTGGTCACCCACCTCACGAGCTCCGCCACGCGCGGGCCGAACCGCCGTGCGATCTCCGCCTCGGTGCACGGCGTGTCCTCCAGCACGTCGTGCAGCACGATCGCCACCAGCACGTCCCTGTCGCTCACCCCGGCGCCGGCCACGGCCACCTCCAGCGCCTCCAGCAGATGCTCGACGTACGGGCGCCCGGTGGGCCGCTGCTGCACGCCGTGCTGCTCCTGGGCGAACGTGACCGCCGCGCGCAGGGCCTGCACGGTCTCCGGCGGCAGCGCCTCGCCCAGTGGCCCCGCCGCCTGGCTCCACGACGTCCAGTTCGTGAAGATCTTCATCCCGCTCCTCTTGGCCGCCACGTCCTAGGGCGAGGATAAGACCGGAACGGCCGCGGCAGAGGGTACTCGGACGTTCACGGCCGGCCGCACAGGCCGTCCACGAGGAGATCGAGCGCCGCCTCTGGCTCGCCGACACCGGCCAGCACCAGCCGCAGCAGCGTCTCCTCGCATGGGTAACGGTGCAGTTCCCCTCGCGCGAGCGCCCGCGACAGCGTTTCGCGCAGCATGCCACGCGCGTCCTCGACGAGCGCCGCGACCCGCGCGGCCGTGGCTGGACCAGACCGCTCCAGCAGCGAGAGCACGGGCAGCAACCTCCCCAGGAGCCGCAGCGACGTGAGCAGATCCAGTAGCTCCTGGCGGAGCGAACCGCCGGGCGACGTGGGCCGGGGGCCGAAGGTGGCGACGGCGTCCGCGAGCAGCGCGTCCCCCGTCCTCCAGCGGCGATAGATGGCGGTCTTGGCCACGCCGGCCCGTTCGGCCACGGCCTCGATGGGGACGGACACGACGCCGTCGTGAGTGAGCATCTCGACGACCGCGGCGATCACTGCCTTGTCGATCGCCGGGTCGCGTGGCCGGCCGCCCACGTCACTGCTGCCCGACGATCATGCCGGCGCCGACGGTGCCGTTCGTGGCCTCATCCACGAGAATGAAACCGCCGGTAAGCCTGTTACGCCCGTAATCGTCCACGAACAGCGGCTGCGTGACCCGCAACGACACCCGCCCGATCTCGTTGAGACCCAGCGCCGTCGCCGTCTC
>NZ_JBFANV010000088.1:0-43113 GCF_040674955.1 Nonomuraea sp. NPDC049695
CGGGCGTGTACGTGGGAGTCTGCACCGGCGACTACGGGCATCGGCTGCTGGAGGACCTGCCCGACATCGAGGCGTGGACCGGCATCGGCTCCGCCACCTGCGCGGTGGCCAACCGCGTCTCGTACGCGCTCGACCTGCGCGGCCCGAGCCTGGCCGTGGACACCGCGTGCTCGGCGTCGCTGGTCGCCGTCCACCTGGCCGTGCAAGCGCTGCGTGCGGGAGAGACCGACCTGGCGCTGGCCGGCGGGGTCAACCTCATCCTGTCCCCCGGCGAGACCCTGACCCTGGACGCCGCGGGCACGCTGGCGCCGGACGGGCGCAGCAAGTCGTTCGACGCCGCCGCCGACGGGTACGGGCGCGGCGAGGGCGCGGCGGTCGTGGTGCTCAAGCGGCTCGCCGACGCCGTACGGGACGGGGACCCGGTGCTCGCGACCATCCTCGGCAGCGCCGTCAACCAGGACGGCCGCACCGCGGGCATCATGGCGCCGTGCGGCCAGGCGCAGGAGCACGTCATGCGCCGCGCGCTGCGGCAGGCGGGCATCGAGCCCGGCACGGTCGGGTACGTCGAGGCGCACGGCACCGGCACGGCGGTCGGCGACCCGCTCGAAGCCGGGGCGCTGGCCGCCGTGTACGGGGCGGGCCGGCCGGCGGAGCAGCCGTGCCTGATCGGGTCCGCCAAGTCCAACATCGGCCACCTCGAAGGCGCCGCCGGCATCGCCGGTCTGGTCAAGGCCGTCCTGGCGCTCCACCACGGCGAGCTGCCGCCCAGCAGGGTCGAGGAGCCCAATCCGGCCGTGGACTGGGCCGGCGCCGGGCTGCGCGTCGTCGACGAGCCGTCGTCCTGGCCCGGCTCGGCCCATCCGCGCCGTGCCGCGGTCTCCGCGTTCGGCTACGGCGGCACGGTCGCCCACGTCGTCCTCGAACAGGCGCCGCCGGCAGCGGCCCGTCATGTCACCGTCGAGCAGGCATCGGCCGCCGGGGGAAGCGCCGCGGGCCGGTTGTTCCCGGTGTCCGCCGCGTCGGGGCCGGCGTTGCGGCAGGCGGCGGGCGCCCTCGCCGACCTCGCGGGCGTCCCCGGCCGGGTGCCGCTCGCGAGTCTCGGACACACGCTCGCCCTGCGCCGTACCCATCTGCCGCACAGGGCGGTGGTGGCCGCACAGGACGAGGCCGTGCTGACCCGCGGGTTGCGTCACCTGGCGGCCGGAACCCCGGACGACGCGGTGATCACGGGGCGGATGCTCGGCGATCCCGGCCCCGGGCCGGTGTTCGTGTTCTCCGGGCACGGCTCGCAGTGGGCCGGCATGGGCCGGGAACTGCTGGCCACCGAGCTGGCGTTCGCCGCGGTGATCGACGAGCTGGAGCCGGTGTTCGCCGACGAGATCGGGTTCTCGCCGCGCGAGACGCTCGGCGGGGGAGAGCTCACCGAGGTCGCCCACATCCAGACCATGATCTTCGCGATGCAGCTCGGCCTCGTCGAGCTGTGGCGCCAGTACGGGGTGCGCCCGCACGCCGTGATCGGCCATTCGGTCGGCGAGATCGCCGCCGCGGTCACGGCCGGAGCGCTGAGCCGTCTGGACGGCGCCCGGCTGATCTGCCGCCGATCCCGCCTGCTGCGCAGGGTCGCCGGACGGGGCGCGATGGCCATGGTGCGGCTTCCGTTCGCCGAGGCGGAGCGGCGGCTGGCGGATCATCCCGGCGTGGCCGCCGCGATCGCGTCGTCACCCGGCTCCACCGTCGTCTCAGGCGACCCGGACGCCGTGGCCGGGGTGCTGGCGGGCTGGCTGGAGGAGGGCATCCCGGCCCGCCGGGTAGCCTCCGACGTGGCCTTCCACAGCCCGCAGATGGACCCGCTCCTGACGGATCTGGCCACGGCGGCGGCCGGCCTGACGCCCGGCGTCCCCCGCATCGCCGTCTACTTCACGACGCTGGACGATCCACGGGCGACGCCCGGCTTCACCGGCGAGTACTGGGCGGTGTTTCCCCCACTATTCATTCAATGTATAGTCGCGGTCATGTCGACCGGACATGTGCTGCTGGGCTTGCTCGCCGAGCGCCCGCAGCACGGCTATGAGCTGAAGAAGGAGCACGACCAGCGGCTGGCCGGGGCCAAGCCGCTGGCGTACGGGCAGGTCTACGCCACGCTGCAACGCCTGGAGCGGGACGGCCTGGCGGAGGTGGCCGAGACGCGGCAGGAGGGCGGCCCCGAGCGCACCCTGTACGCGATCACCGACGAGGGCCGGGCCGAGCTGGAGCGGTGGCTGGACACGATCGAGCCGCCGGCTCCGTACGTGGCCGGCGGGTTGTTCTCGCGGGTCGCCGTCGCAGGCAAGGCCGCCGACGGGTACCTGGTGCGGCAGCGGGAGGCGCATCTGGCGCGGATGCGGGAGCTGACCGCGGAGAAGGCGTCCGGCACGCCCGCGCGGGTGCTGGCCGCCGACTACGCGCTGCAGCACCTGGACGCCGACCTGCGCTGGATCGAGACCGCGCTCGCACGCATGAAGGAGGTTGACCATGCTTGAGGCCAGGGGGCTGGGCAAGTCGTTCGGCCGTACCCGGGCTCTGGACGGGGTGTCGGTGGAGATCGCCGACGGTGAGGTGGTCGCGGTCACCGGCCCGAGCGGCGCCGGCAAATCGACGCTCTTACACTGCCTGGCCGGGGTGGTGCGGCCGGAGGCCGGTGAGGTGCTGCTGGACGGCCGGCGCATCGACACGCTCGGCGAGGCGGAGCTGACCGCGTTGCGGCGGCAGAGCTTCGGCATCGTCTTCCAGTTCGGCGAGCTGGTGCCGGAGCTGAGCGCGGCGGAGAACGTGGCGCTGCCGCTGCTGTTCAACCGGCACGGCCGCCGCGAGGCGATGACCGCCGCGGCCGAGTGGCTGGAGCGGCTGGAGGTCGCCGGCTGCGCCGATCAGCGCATCGGGGAGCTGTCCGGGGGGCAGCGGCAGCGGGTGGCGGTGGCGCGGGCGCTGGTGACCGGGCCGCGGGTGGTGTTCGCCGACGAGCCCACCGGCGCGCTGGACACGCTCGGCGGCGAGCAGGTGATGACCGCGATGCTGAACGCGGCGCGGGCCGGCGGGGCCGCGGTGGTGCTGGTCACCCACGACAACCGGGTGGCCGCCTACGCCGACCGGGAGATCACCCTGCGCGACGGCGCGGTCCTGGCGAAGGTGACCCCGTGACCGCCGTCCTGCGCGGGCCGATCCGGGGACACGGGGCGGGGGTGCGCCGGTGATCGACGTGCTGCGGATGCTCAACAGGGGACGCTCACGCCCGGAACGGGTGCGTGCCTGGCTGGTCGCCGCCGGGGCCGGGGTGGCGGCGTTCCTGGTGTGCACGGGCATCAGCCTGGCCGACTTCCGGGACGAGGGCGGCTCGCTGACCGGGCTGGCGCTGGGGTTGCTCGCGTTTCCGGTCGCCGGGCTGGTGCACCAGGCCAACCGGCTGGCCACGGCCACCCGGGAGCGGCGGCTGGCGGCGTTGCGGCTGGCGGGCGCGGCGCCGGGCGACGTGCGGCGGCTGGGCGCGCTGGAGGGCGGCTGGCTGGCGCTGGCCGGATCGCTGGCCGGCGCCGTCGTCTACGCGCTGACCCATCTGTCCGGACCGCTGACGCCGGTGCCGTTCGTGGTGGTGCTGCTGACGGTCGGCGGGGTGGTGTCCGGAGCGCGGGCGGGCCGGGACGTCATCGCCTCGCCGCTTGGCGTGATCCGCCGCCCGCGCGTGCGGGGGCCGCGCGTGCGCGACCTCCTGCTCGCCCTGGCAGGCGTCGCCCTGCTGGTGACCGGGCTGGTGGTGAGGGGCGGCTTCCCGATCGGCGGCAAGTACGGCACGGCGGTCGCGATGGCCGCCGGGCTGGTGCTGCTGGTGTTCGGCCTGACCCTGGCCGCGACCTGGCTGATCCGCGGGTACGCCGCCCGCATCGGCCGGCGGGCCCGTTCGCCGGAGACGCTGCTGGCGGCCCGGCTGGTCGAGTCGGACCCGAGGGCGTGGGCCAGGGCGCTGTCCGTGGTCGGCCTGACCGTCTTCTTCGGCGCGGGCGCCGGAGCCCAGCAGGCCGTCACCGGCTACGGACATGCACACGCGCTGGTGGACCTGGCGCTGCTGGTGGCGTTGCTGACCTCGGCCGCCGCGCTGGTGGTGCACCAGGCCGAGGAGCTGATCGACCTGCGCCGCTCGTTCGCCGCGCTGGCCGCCGCCGGTGTGCCGGAGCGGGCGCTGGGCCGGGTGCTGGTACGGCAGGCGTTCATCGCCGCGCTGCCGGTCTGCGCGGTGGCCGCCGTGGCCGGGGTCGCGGTGGTGGTGTTCCCGGTGTTCGGGATCTACGAGGCGCAGTACCTGGTGTGGGCGCTGACCAGGGCCGTGGCCATGACGGGCATCGGGGTGCTCACCGCGATGCTCGTGGCCCTGGCGGCTCGCCCGCTGCTGCGCGGAGCCCTCCATCTGGAGACGCTGCGCGCAGGTCACTGACGGCGAATGCCCCGCGCTTCGGGCGTGAGCCGCCCGGCCGGGAACGGCAGCCGGACGCGAGGTCCCGGCAGCCGTTCCCGGCCCACCCCCCGCCGTCACCGAGCTGCGGCTGCGTCCGGTGGTGAATGCCCAGGACGTGGCCGACAACCGCCATCTGCCCGTCCCCGAGCGCCAGGCTGAGCTCGCCACCGGTCGGGCGACAGATTCGGGGAGCGGCCGGGCGCTTTAACGTACGAGTGATATGAGCGAAGAATTGACGCCCGCCGCTGTGGTGCGGGCCCATTCCAAGGCCAAGACCAGCGGCGACATCGCCGGTGCGCTGTCCTGGTGCCGTGAGGACGTGGTCTTCGAGACGGTCGCGTTCCAGACCGCCGCGCACGGCATCGACGAGTCCCGCCGGCAGTTCCAGGGCTTCCTGGGGGCCTTCCCGGACTACTCCGTCCAGCTTGAGGACCTGCGCGAGATGGACGATCTCGTGCTGGGCGTCGGCAGGATCACCGGCACCATGAAGGGGCCCCTGGCGGGCATCGAGCCCACCGGGCGCGCCTTCGACCTGCCCTTCGTGTGCCTGTGGTACGTACAGGAAGGGCTCATCACGCTGGAGCGGTTCTTCTACGACTTCAACGAGATGTGCGAGCAGCTCGGCATCGACACCACGACCGCGGCGAACCGCTTCCGCGCCTGGCGGGAACGGACCGGCGCCGCGGCCTCCCGCTGACGCTCATCGCCTGACGGCGGACTCCAGGGCCGGTGCGCCAGGGCCGGCAGGGGCGGAGGGGGCGTCGCGTGCCCACGTCAGCGCGGCAAGGACCGCGGCGAGCGTGGCGGCGGCGCCGCAGCCGGCCCAGAGGGCGGCCGGGTGCAGCCCCGCGCTGTTGAGCGCGCCGGCGAGCAGGAACCCCAGTCCCTGCCCGCCGGACAGGCCCGCGACCGCCACCCCCATGGCCCTGCCACGGAACTCCGGGGAGACCCGCTGCACGAAGAGGGCGTTGAGCGGGGCGGAGAAGGCGCCTCCTGCTCCGGAGACGAAGAGCAGGGCGATCACAACAGGCGCGGGCGGCCCGGCCAGGAGCGGGATCAGCGCCGCCCCTGCCAGGACGGCGAACGGGATGAGCAGGCGATCACGCGTGCGCGGCGGCACGAGCCGGGTCAGCAGCACGGTGCCGGAGGCGAAGCCCAGCGCGGTGGACGACAACATCAGTCCCGCCAGGGGAGCACCGCCGCCGAGCGACGCCGCGTAGGGGTAGACGACGGCCTCCGGCGCGTACACGAACATGGAGACCGGCCACACCAGCAGCAGGCAGCCGCGCAGCCACGGGTCGGCGAAGACGTAGCGCACCCCCGCACGGGAGCCGCCGAGCACCGAACCCGAGCCGGCGAGCCTGGGGCGTGGACGCAGCCCGGCGGACAGGGCGGCGGAGACGGCGAAGGTGACGGCGTTGCCCGCCAGCGCCCCCTCAGGCCCGATCCAGCCGATGGCCAGGCCGCCGAGCGCCAGGCCCAGCACCTGGCTCAGCTGGTGGGTGACGCGGATGAGGCCGTTGCCGGTGACGGCCGCGTCCACGGGCAGGATCTCCGCGAGGAGCGCCGACCGCGCCGCCATGAACGGCGGCGTGAACAGGCTCGCGACGTAGAGCAGTACGACGAGAGCCCACACGGGCAGGCCGTGGATCAGCATCGCCGCGGCCAGCGCCGCGCGGGCCAGGTCGCAGGCGATGAGGAGGCCCCGGCGAGGCAGCCGGTCGGCGAGGGCACCGAGCAGGGGAGCGGCGACCAGCGACGGAAGGTAGGCCGAGGCGTACGCGAGACCGGACAGGATGCCGGAGCCGGTGCGGTCGAACACCAGCACCGACACGGCCAGCGCGGCCAGCTGGTCGCCGGTGTACGACAGGGCGAGCCCGGCATAGAGCAGGCGGAACTCGCGCACCGCGAGGAGATCTCGATATCGCACCAGGAAGCACCGATCATGGAAAAGCCTGATGAGCGTGCAGGGGTCACGCCCATCAGGCCGGAGAAAGAGGGACGTTCGCTCAGTCCCAGCCATTGCCCTTACGCATGTGTCACCTCCCGAGATAGATCGTTTCCAGGTGGGCAGACTACGCGTCCCGTACGCTGCGGCGTATCCGTCACATGACTAGGCGTGAAGCGCCGCCCGCACCGTTGGGTGACACATTCGAAGAGCGGCCGCGCGCGTCAGATCCCGAGGATTCCCCCGCCGCTCTTCGGCATGGTTCCCAAGCTCTCGGTGTCCACCTTCGGGGAGAGGCCCACGCCTTCTTGGTGCTCGAGTTGCGGGAACTGGAACTCCATGCCGCCGCCCGTGTTGAGCCCCGCCGGCACGGCCTTGGCCATGGGGAACGCCTTGCCCGACGATTCCTGCATCTTCACGGCCATGTACGTGGCGCCGGCAACGACGCCGACAGCCATGGTGTGTTTCTTGAGCACCGACTTGACCGCGGTGAGAAGGCCCTTGCTGACAACGTGCTCGAAGGTCAGGGCGGCCAATCTGGCCCATGGGTTGGTCGCGCTGAGATACCTCACCAACACGACCATATGCATGATGGCGGCCACCATTGAGGCGAACGCGGCGCCCCACCTGCTGATGGTCGAATACTGCCCGACAGCGTCGCCGGTACCGCCGCTGGCGCGTCCGAGCTCGTCGAGTGACTTCTGGAAGCTGTCATATGCCTCATCGAACGTCGACTCGGCGGTCCCGTCCCACTTGCCTTTGTCCTTGAGCTCAGTCCTCAGCTTGTCCAGTTCGGTCTTCAACGTGCCGAGCTGCTTATCGGTTTTGTGCCATTCCTTGACCGCCTCGTCCATGCCGTCGAGGTTGCTCAACATGACCGCCATTGCCGTGGCGACGCTGATCGCCCATTTCGACCGCAACAGGAGTGCCTCGGCGGTGATGATGCCCACTAGGCTCCGGTACATCCATGTGCTCGCCGTGCTCACAGTTCCTCCTGCCCGATCACCTGGGGAGCGAGGTCGTCATCGCCCTCCCAGACGCTCTCGTCCTCGGACAGCGCCACGAGCTTCTCACGGTGGCCCTGATCCCCGGCCACGCCCGCGCCCGTCGGCGCCATCGGCATCATCGGCATGCCGCCCGGCCCTGCGGCTCCGCGCGGAACGGCCGCGTTGGCGCCGGTCGGAGCACCGTTCGAGCCGACACCCAGCGGGACGACGGTGCTCGGGACGCCGACGCGGGTGGCCGCGCCGGGAGGGTCCACGCTCGGCGGGCTGGGCAGGTTGCTGGTGAGCGGCGGGGTGGTGGGCCGGTACTGGGACAGGTCGGTCTTCGACGGGTTGTTGAGTGCGGCGTCGAGGTCGCGAACCCTCGTGTCCGCCGGATCGGTGGCCGGCAGGTCCAGCCGGCTCGCGTCCGGCCTCGCCGGTTCCGGGAAATCGGCCGGCGGTATGTCGGCTCCGGGCCGGTCAGTTCCCGCGAGATCGCTGCCCGGCAGCTCGCCGTTCGGAAGGTCACTGCCTGGGCTGTGGGGCAGGTCGAGGTCGCTGGAGGCGGGCATCTTCGCGCTCGCCAATTGAGGGCCGCCCCCACCGCCGAGATCACCAAGAGGAGGGGCTGCGGGCAGCCCTCCACCGGTGGGGATCGGTGTCTCGGACAGGTCGTCGGACTCCGCGTAGTTCCGGTCGGTCGACTCGAGCGCTGTCTTCCAGGACGCCAGCGCCGCCTTGGCCCTGCCCAAGGCGTCCTCCCGGCTCTGGATGGCATTGTTGTGCGCGTTGTGGAGGCCCCAGCCGACCACGCCGAAGTACGGGAAGCCCACCTGCATATTGTTCGAGGCACCCTGGAGGTCGTCGAGGGTCCCCGTCTGATCCTCGAACTTCGTGCCGACCCGGCCGATCTCGTGCTTGGTGAAGGAGACGCCCGACATTGGGGCCCCGAAGCTGCCGTTGGCGCTGTGTCCCACTTCAGGTCACCACTCTTCCCGCGAAAACCTCAAACGGCTTCGTTCTCGTCATTCTTCGCTGACGGTTCACGCGCGGACGAGAACACCGTAGGGACCAGAGCCGGAAAGCGAATCTGTCGAATGACTGGGTGGCACCCGGCCCTCATGTGGCGGGCGCTGATGCTCAGCGCAAGGTCGGGACGGCGCCGCACTCGGCTCTTTCGACCGTGACGCCGGGCAGGCCCCTGCTCCAGCGGTCGGCGATCTCGCCGAGCCGCCCGGCGGGCGAGGGGGCGCGGCCCAGGCCGATGGCGTAGCGGACCGTACGGGGGCCGGTCTCGAACGGGCGCGGCCAGGCGTGCACGTCGGCCATTCCGGCTTCTTCGAGGGCGGCGAGGAGTTCGAGCATGCGTCCTCTGACCCGGCCGAGTGTCGCGTCGAGCTCCTCGGGGCGGGAGGCGTGCACGGTCAGCACCGCCCAGGCCGCGTGACGCCGGTGGAGGGGCGGTGGTGCGGACAGTTCGGCCAGCCGGTTGTTCTCGGTCAGCTCCCAGGCTCGGTAGAGCTCGTGGGTGAGGCGGTCGAGGGTGCCGGGGGTGATCTGGCGGGCGCAGTTGCGTACGGGGGCGCTGGGGGTCAGCACCGTGATCGGGGCCGGCTGTGGGAGGGCCGGGCTGAGGGCGATCGGGTCGTGCCAGTTCCAGGCGGCCCACGTACTGAAGAAGTCCCCAAGGAGGTCGCCGCTGTCGCGTACGGTGCAGGCGGCCATGATCGCCCAGGCCAGGCCGGGCAGCCCGCCGAACGGGGCCGAGTCCAGGCCGCGAGCCCGCGCCCACGTCTTCACCTGCCTGGCGAGCGTGGCGAAGCCGTCGTGGCGGTGGCCGGCGGCGGCGCGGACCGCGTCCGCGTCGCTGACCGCGCTCAGGGCGATCGCGGCGGCCTCGCCCAGCTCGGCGCGGCGATCCACCGCCTGCTCCGGAGACAGTGGACCGGTGGGGACGACAGTCAGGTCCACGTCCAGCTCCGCCGTACGGAACCGCAGGCCCGGCACTCGCGCGCCGATCACCTGGCGCAGCCGGGACACCTCGGGCAGGGCGGCCCGGACCTGGGCCTCCACCTTCGTCATGTCTGTCTCGCCGGGCAGTGCCGCCACCAGGTCGAGGTCCGCGTCCGGCAGGGCGCAGCCCATGCGCCGGGATCCGGCGACGGACACGACACCCGGCCGCAATGCCTCCTCCAGCCGCCGGATCACCCGCCCGGCCACATCGTCCTGCTGCGCTGTTGCCGCGCTCCGCCGCCGGGTCACGCCGGTCGTGGACTGGGCCTCGCCGGACGCGGGCGAAGCCACGCCGATCGCGGGCTCCTGAAGGCTTGTGGCGGGCTCGGGCGGCCAGTGGATCTCGCCCGTGCCCAGGGTGATGCGCGCCCGGGGGCGCATGGGCTCGTCCGCGCGGCGTGACAGCAGCATCACCTCTCCGACCAGCGCCGTCATCCCGTCCACACGGATCGTGTCGTTCACGCGGATCGTGTCGTCCGTGCGGCCCAGCGTCAGGTGCGGGGTGAAGCCTTCCGGGCGTCCCTCGCAGCGGGGGAAGCGCCGTTCGAGCGCGTGGCGCAACCGGCTCCAGGGTGCCGGGTCGCCGGCGGCGGGGTCGAGCCAGACCGTGGAGTGGTCGCGGTGCCGGAACGTACGGACGCCGTCCAGCCTGGCCGTGAACGGCTCGACCTCGGCCGCCGCCGCGGCCAGCAGCGGCGCCGCCGCCTCGAACTCCGACTCCGGCACGAACCCGAAGAGCAGGTTGACGTGCGGCGGCCAATCGAGTACTCCATCGAGCACCCCGTCAGGCGGCCCGCCGTCGCCCTCGGTGAGGCCGACGACCGCCTCCACCCCGTAGTGGTCGGAGATGTACAGCCCGTCGGGGGTGGGTGTGTCGCCGCGCAGGGCCGCCGCGATCACCCGGGGCCGGCCCCGCAGCAGGATCCGGTCCAGGCGGGCCGCCTGGCCGGACAGGGAGGCCAGGGCCGCCAGCGGGTTGACGACCGGGTCGAAGGTGGGGGTCTGGTCGGTTCCGTACGCCTCCGTCCAGGCGTCGCGCAGGCCGAGCGCGGACGCGGGGGTCTCCGTGCCGTCGTTGAAGTCGCCCACCAGGACGAGGTCGCCGTCCACGCCGGCCAGCCCCTCGGCGATCACGGACAGCTCGGCCCGCCGCCTGCCCGCGCCGTCGCTGGAATGGTCGCTGCTCAGGTGCGTGACGGCGACGGTGAGGGGGCCGGCGGCGGTGTCCACGACGATGGCGGCGACCGACTTGTGCCGGCCCAGCTCGTGTCGGGCCGCCTCCCGCACGGGCCATCGGCTCAGCAGCAGCAGGCCGTCGTCCTCGACGTCCGGGCCGTACGGGTCGATGCCGAGGCTGTAACCGGCGCGGACCCAGGGTGCGGACATCAGCATCACCAGCAGGGCCGGTTCCACCTCCTGCAGGGCGATGACGTCGGCATCGGCCTCTTCGAGCGCGGCCAGGAGGAGAGGGCGGCGCCGGGCGGTGTCGATGCGGTCGCTGTCGTAGCGGTCCCACAACGTGTTCCACGTCAGCACGCGAGCGGCCGCGTGCCCGGCCGCCCCGTGACCTGCGGCGGGTCCATAAAATGCGGCGGGTCCATGAAGTACGGCGGGGCTCCACCTGGCCGGGCCCCAGGCGTACGGCGTCCTGGCCGTCCAGAACGGCGGTCGCAGGCGGCGCGGGACCCGCACCCGCCCGGCCTCGCAGGTGTCGACGCGATCCAGCCCCGTCGCCCGGTCCCACACCAGCTCACCGTCCGCCTCCACGAACAGCACCCGATGCCAGGGAACCTCCCCTCCCGGGGCGAACGCGGGCAGCGCGACCCGCTTGGGATCGGCGTCGCGCTGCCCGACCCCCAAGACGAACCGGGACGGGTCGAACCGCGGATCCCAGCGGATCCGGTGGTAGATCTCCTCGCTGGTACGCATCACGCCTCGCCCCCGTCCAGAGCGCCGTCCACGTCGTCGACGGTCCCGGACGCGCCGACGTACCAGGTGCGATGGGCTTGACCGGGGTACGGCGGGACGAACCGGCGCGCCTGCGCGGCCAGCACGTGCGGCGGCACCGGATGGGCGCGGCGGGCATTGCGCCGGTGCAGCTCGTCCTCCTCCACCAGCACGACCACGTGCGTCGTCAACGCGTCGCGGCGGCGGGCCACGGCGTGGACCAGGGAGCGCTGGTGCTGGTTGAGCGAGGTGGCGTCCCATACGACGGTGCCGCCGGCGGCCAGCGCGGCGTCGAGCCGGTCCAGCCCCTCGCCGAGCACCTCCTGGTTGTCCCGCTGGTCCGCCCGCGAACCCCGGGCCTGGCGCAGCTCGTCCAGCGACACGTACGCGTCGATGCCCGGCAGGCCGGCCGCGAACGTGCTCTTGCCACTGCCCGCCGGCCCGACCAGCTGCACCAGCGTGGGGAACGGCCTGGACCGCCACCGCCAGGTCGCCGCGACGGCCTCCTCCACCGTGGAGATCCGTCCGCCGGCCCACGCGGCACGGGCTTCCGCCCAGCACCGCGCGGCCGTCCGCGCGTCGAGATCGGCGAGGGCCTCGCATAGCCCGGACCGTAACGGCTCCAGCGGCGCGGGCCCGAGCAGCCCGGCGTCCTCGGCGTGCAGGGCCGACCATTCGACCTGCTCGCGCGCCTGGCGCACGTCCTCGCCCGGGCACCTGTCCAGTACGGCCTCGCGCGCCTGCCGTGCGTCCTCACTCCGACGCCCGTCCAGTGCGGCCTCGCGCGCCTGCCGCGCGTCCCCGCCCGGACACCCGTCCAGTACGGCCGCCGCCACCGCGTGCAGCACGCCCAGGTCGGCGGCCAGCGCCATACGCCCCAGCCCGGCCCGCCGTTCCTCGTCAGGGAACGGCCGGTGCAGCGCGCCGTGCAGCCCGGCCAGGTCCGCGACCCGCCGCGCCGTCCGCATGCCGAGCGGCCCCGCCAGCCGCGCCGTCAGCCCGGCCCGCGGTACGTCGTGCGCGGCGACCGCCAGCACACCCGCCAGCCGGGCGTCGCCGTACCGGCCGATCGCGTCCAGCCGGGCCGCCACGTCGCCCGCCACCTTCGTGGTTTTTGGGAGACCGACGGCGGTAAGCACCGCGTCCAGATCGGGTTCCGCGCCCGAACGCACCGACCACAGCGCCGCCGCAGGGCCCAGGACGTTCGGCACGACGGCGGCCTGCATCCAGTGCGTGCCCGTCTGAACGTGCCGCGCCCGCACCCACTTGGCCACCCGTCCCGTGAACTCCTCCCGCCCGAACCCTTCGACGGCCCGCACCACGTACCCCTCGTGCCGCTCGGTGTCCAGCCGCAGCCCTCTCAGCGCCCGCTCGTCGAAGACCCCGCGCCACAACACCGGCGGCACCGGGATTCCGAGCTCGCGCAGGAACGCGACCGTTCGGTCCCAGGGCAGGCACCGATCGCCGTCCCACACGGAGAACCCGTAGAACCAGCTCTCCAGCCCGTCATAGGCGAGGGAGTGCCGGGCGTACACGTTCTCCCCGCACACCCGCCACCCGGCGGGGATGCGCCTGCCGATCCGCCCCTGCAGGGCCTTCACCCACGCGCGGGACGGATGGTGGGCCGAGTCCAGCGACCTGGCGTGCATCCCGTCCGCGTACAGGGTGGTGTTCTCCCCGTCGAGCTTCTCGGTGACCACGACCTCGCGCCCGCGCAGCCCGGACAGGTCGCCCGCGCGTACGTCGTCGGCGCTCACGCCCGGTGACCAGGGCAGGTGAGGGGTACGCGGATAGTGCACGCGCATGATCCCTCCCCTCGCCCCGGATCACTGTAGCGGCGGGGGAAAACGCGCCTCCACCCAATAAAACGTCAGGAGTCGCCGATGACCTGGGCGAGCTCCCGCATGGCGATGGCGTGCAGGTGGGCGGCGCCGCCGGGGAACAGGTCGGGGACGTCCACGGTGACGGCCCCGCCCTCCGGCCGCGTCGCGGAAAGAAGCTCCGCGGCCTTCGTGGCGAGCTCCCGCATCGCCGGATCGCCGTCCGTGCGGGCCGCCTGCTCCAGGACGGGTACGCACTCCGGCCACCCGGTGTCCGCCATCGCGAGCATCGAGGCGACGCGCACGTCGGGTTCCGCGTCCCCGGCCGCCGCCGAGAAGCGGGCCAGGAACGCGGGATCGGCCTGGCCCGGGGCACCCAGGCCGGCTCGCTGCAGCGCGAACGGCCGGTCGGGCCCGTTGTCGATCTCCTCCAGCAGTTCGGTGAGCATCCACGGGACCAGTACGCCCTGGACGGCGGTGGCGATCGTGCCGAGGGCTTCGGGGCCGAGGACACTGTCGGCGACGATGCCGCAGAGGCCGGCGTCGTGCTCGAAGTACAGCACCGAGATCCCCGGCCATCCCGAGTCGAGGACGACGTAGGGCATCCTGCCCTCGCCGCCTGGCACTTCGCGGACGTAGGTCCAGCCTTGCAGCTGGGCGGCGGCGGCCACCTCGGCGGCGGCCCGTGGCTGGCGGAGGATGAACCGCCGCGTCCGGTGTCGTCCGGCGGGCTTCGTGACCATGGTGAGGCACCTTAGCACCGGCGCCCGCCCTCCAGGATCACTTACGCAGAACGGATCTACATCGTAAAGGCGGTATCCTGGTAATATTTTGACAAAACGGACACAAAACCTTCAGCAGCGCCCATGCCAATCCGCTGCGCGGAACTGGCGGTCGTAGTAGAGCGCCGGATCTCCCTGGCCCACCCGCGCCTGGAGGACCTCACCGAGCAGGATCGTGTGGTCCCCGGCGGGGAACCGGGCGCGCGTCGCGCACTGGAAGACGGCCAGGGCGTCCTGGAGGATCGGCAGGTCCCGCTCGCCGGCGCCGAACGGCAGGCCGGCGAACTTGTCGACGTCGTGCTGGGCGAAGCGCCTGGCCACGTTCTCCTGCGTGCCGGTCAGGACGTTCACCGCGAACCCGTCGGAGCTCATGAAGGCCGGGTAGCAGTGGGCGGTGCGGGCGATGCAGACGAGGATCTGCGGCGGGTCGAGCGAGACCGAGCTGAACGAGCTCGCGGTGAAGCCCCATCGCCGGCCCGCGCCGTCGGCGGTGGTCACCACGGTGACTCCGGTGATGTACTTGGCCAGGGCCTGCTTGAAGTCCCGCGTGTCAACGGGCATGGCCTGCCCCGATCGCCGGCCGGCGCAGGCCGAGCCGTTCCATGCGGGGCAGCACCTCGTCGCGCAGGATGGGGAAGTCGTCGAGGTAGTTGACGAGGGCGACGGCCATGCCGGTGAGCCCGGCGTCGCTGAGCCGCTTGAAGGTCTGGGCGACGTCGTCGGGGTCGCCCTTGACGGGGAAGGTGCCGCCGCCGCTGACCATGCGTTCGAGCATCCGGTCGGCGAGCTCGGGGGGCAGCGACTTCTGCCCCTTGCCGAAGATGCTGCGCCGTACCTCCTCGGCCGCCTCCCAGTCGCCCTTCTCCTTGACGATGTAGTGGTAGTACTCCTCGGTCTCCTGGCGGGTCTTGCGGCAGATGACGTGGCCGCTGGCGTACACGGGAACGTTCCTCGCGGCGTCGGCGCGGATGGCGGCGATCTGGCCGGCGAGGCCCTCGGGCGAGATGATGATCATGAACAGGCAGTCGGCGTGCCGGGCGGCGAAGCCGCGGCCGGCGGGGGAGGAGCCGGCGCTGATCAGGGTCGGCCGGTCGCCGCCGTAGGGGCCGGGCAGGGCGAAGACGCCTTCGAGGTCGAAGAACCTGCCGTGGAAGTCGAACGGCTCGGGCTCCTGCCACAGTCGCTTGACCAGCGTCGTCCACTCCTCGGTGTAGGCGTAGCGCTCGTCGTGGTCGCGCATGGGCGTGCCGAACATCCCGAAGTCGGGCCCGGCCGATCCGGACACGATGTTCAGGCCGAACCTGCCCTTTCCGATGTGGTCGCAGGTCACGGCCTGCCGGGCGGCGAACAGCGGGTGCAGGAACGGGGTGTGCACCGTGGCGAAGACGGTGATGCGTTCGGTCTCGGCGAGCATGCCGGCCGCCCAGCTCAGCGCCTCGAACGTGTGGCCGTCGGTGTCGGAGGCGCCCTTGAGCTGTGACCACTGCGCCAGCGGCAGGATGAACTCCAGCCCGGCCTCGTCGGCCAGCTTCCCGATCGCGGCGTTGTTGTCCCAGGTGGCCTGCCAGCGCTGCTCGGCGGTCGTCTTGGTGAGCCCGCCCCAGACGTTCGGGGCGAACAGGCCGAGCTGGAAGGTGTTGTCACTGATGACGCGCATGTACGTCTCCTGCGGGGGTCGAGGTGGTGCCGCGCGGCTGGACGGCGAGGGCGAAGGCCTCCGCGAGCTCCCGGGCCGCTCTGCGGCGATAGGCGGGGCCGGGGCTGGACCCGGCGGTGGCGTGGGAGAGTGCTTCGGCCGAGATCGGGCCGCCGAACAGGGTCATCAGCAGGCGGAGCCGCATGGGGCGGATCGTGCCGCGGCGCAGGTGCCCTTCCAGCCACTGCTTGATGAGCCCGGACGTGCTGGCGACGTAGCTCTCGCGGACGTACCGTCCGAGGGCGCTGTCCGGCCGGGCCAGCACGTCGGCCAGCATGGCCGCGATCGCGGGGGTGTCGAGCACGGCGTCAAGGATTGCCAGGTAGGCCCTTTGTACGCCGGCGGTCAGGTCGTCGGGCGGGTCCGTCAGCGCGGCGGCGATCCCGTCCATGGGGCTGTAGTGCTTGAAGATCGCGATCAGGAGGGCGTCCCTGCCGCCGATCTGGGCGTGGATCGCCTGCACGCTGCATTCCGCGGCTGCCGCCACGTCCTCCAGCGTGGTGCCGCCGACGCCGCGCTCGGCGATCAGGGCGGCGGCGGCGGCGATCGCCCGCTCCGCCACCCGCTGCCGGGGCGCTCCTTGCGCGCCCAGGGCGGCGAGCGCGGCGTCCAGTTCCCTACGGCTGCCGACCTGGCGCAGCAGCGTGGAGCGGGACACGCCGTACAGGGCAGCGATCTCCTCCAGGTGCAGCGCCGCCAGCGGGCCCGCGCCTGTCTCCTCGGCGCGGGCGAGCAACTGCCGGGCGATCTCTTCCACCGAAGCCATGGAATGGGACTAGATGTTGAATCAACTTCATTTCAAGTGTCAAGCGGAAAGAATGCCGGACGGGGGCCGATACGGGGAGGTCAGGGCGTACACCTCGCCGGTGTCGTCCTCGATGACCAGGACCGTCGAGCGGGGCTGCCAGTACTGGCGAACGCCCGAGGTCGCGGCGGGCAGCCTGACCAGGTCGATGCCGAGCCCGGCCGCCGCCACCCGCAACGCCTCGAACGGCAGGGCCGGCTCCAGGGGGCCGTACCTCGCCTCGATCGGCCCGGCGGCGACCTCGGGCCCGATGGAGGCGAGGCGATGCAGCTGAACGGTGAAGTGGGTGCCCCGCCAGCCGTCGTCGCCGCCTTCCCAGAAGAACTCGACGAGCCCGTGGTCGCGCCACATGAAGCCGCCCTGGCGGTTCTCGGCGGGCGTGGGCTCGAGAATCGCGCTGACCTGGTCGGGAGTGCAGGTGTGGTCGGCGCCGAGCACGTCTCCCCGGGCTATGACGTTCAGCGCGAAACTCAAGGTGCTCATGTGATCTTTCCCCCTCCGGCCATCCGGTCAGCGTACGCGTCGGGGGTGAGGGCGGCACGGCGAGATCCGCATGCTCGCCGCGCGGTAGCGTGCTGGCCATGATCGAGAACGGTGGGACGGAAGAAACCTCGCGAACGATACCCGTACCAGACGACCCGGGACGCTCCCCTCGCGTGGCATTACGCCGGATCGCCAGCCTCGACCAGGACGAGTTCCTCGAACGCGTCCGTGCCGGCATCGACCAGCACCAGCCGAGGATGACCCTGCCCGCGACACCGGAGGACTTCCAGGCGTTCGTCGATCGGTTCGACGAGGGACGATCCGCTGAGGGCCTGCTAGTCTGCCTGCGCGACACCGGTGCCATCGCGGGCAACATCAACATCAACAGCATCATCCGTGGACGCGCGCAGACCGGCTCCCTCGGTTACGCGGCCTTCACGCCCTATGCCGGTCGCGGGTACATGTCAGAGGGCCTCGGCCTGGCGCTGCGCCACGCGTTCGAGGAGCTGCGGTTGCACCGGCTGGAAGCGCAGATCCGGCCCGACAACCACGCGTCGATCAGGCTCGTCCAGCGCCTCGGCTTCCGTTACGAGGGTTACTCGCCCGATCTGCTGTTCATCGACGGTGCCTGGCGAGGTCATGGACGATGGGCCATCACCAACGACATGGCGGGCATCGTTCCCGGCGCGGCGCACCCGACCCTGCCCAGCCGTTGACGCGCCGGCCGGTGCCCCGTGTCCAGCCCGGTCACTTGACGGATTCACCCTCGTGGCCCGGGTCGGTAGCTTTGCGTGAACGTCGGCGGCGATGGCCGCCCGCGTTGGGGGATGGCTTGGTGAACAATCGGTCGGAACGTGCGATGGACTTCTGGCGGCGGGTGTCGATGCGCGCCCTGCAAGGATTGCTGCGCCTGGCCGTCTGGCGCCGCTACGCCGGCCTCGGACACATCCCCCGCCACGGCGGAGTGATCATCGTCGCCAACCACGTGTCGAAGGTGGACTCGCTCGTGCTAGCCGGCTTCGTGGGCGCGGCGGGCCGCTGGCCGCGGTTCCTGGCCAAGGCGCCGCTGTTCGACGTACCCCTGCTGGGACGCTTCCTGCTCACGATGCGCCAGATCCCGGTCAACCGCGGCGCCGCCGACGCCGGGGACGCGCTCGTCGTGGCCGCCGAGGCGGTGCGGGCGGGCGACGTCGTCGTCTTTTACCCGGAGGGCGGCACCCCCAAGCCGTGGGAGAGCACGCCGCCCAAGGGCAAGACGGGAGCGGCCCGCCTGCGGCTGAGCACCGGCGCGCCGGTCGTCCCGGTCGCGAGCTGGGGCCCGCAGCACATCCTCGACCCGGCGACGGGCCGGTTCCGGCTGAGGCTCCGCACGCGGGTGACCGTGCTGGCCGGGCCGCCGCTGCGGATCTCCCAAGAGGACGACGTCCGCGCGATCATCGAGGAGATCATGCGGGCGTTGCGTCATCTGGCCCGCGAAGCGGAAGAGGGCAAGAGCCTGCGCACATGAGGGTCAGGCCGGCCAGTCGGAGCCTGCGCGGAGCCAGGCCCCTCCGAGAAGAGCCGTGCACAGCGCATCCGCTCCGCGAGTGCCGGCCAGGCGGGCGCAGAGTTCGTGGAGCGGTCTCGCGAAGTAGCGAACCTCTGCCGCGGCCTGCCGAACGGCCGAATCCAGCGCCCGGCGGGTGATCCAGGCAAGCTCAGGCCCCGGATCGTGCTCGGTCGGGCCGGTCAGCAGGAGCTTGTCGCCGTCCGCTGTGACATTGAGCCAGGGGTGGCCGATCCACACCATCGACGGCGAGCCCTCGCGATGCCGGGCGGCTTCGCGCCAGCTCGCCAGGTCCGTGAGGTCGCTGCAGCAGCCCGGTGCCACGAGAGGGCGTCCGGCTGCCATGAGGAGATATCCCCCTGCCACACAGCCGACGTCCTCGAAATCGTCCGCGCCGGCGTCATCCCCAGGAGAGCGCTGGAGGGTGGATCGGACCAGCAGCGTCAGGTGTTCTTCGTCGAGGAAGCCGGACAGCGGGATGAGTCGCGCGTTACCCGGCATCGGCTTCGGCAACCCCGCCGCGGCGATCCGCTCTGACCAATAGGCGTCCCAGAGCGACTCGTCAGCGGGCGGTGCCGGGTAGTCCTCGGTCAGGTCGTACACCAGGCCGGACAGTACGTCGATCACCGGCACCAGACGTACGTCGTCGTGAATCACCGGTGCCGGTGGTGGTGCGGCTAGCGGTGGCGCGGTCGCGCGCAGCGCCTCCTCGTACTGACGGCGGGCGAAGACGAACGGCCCGAGCACGGCGGACAGGTCCCAGTCCCTGGAGTTGTTACGGAATCCCGACCAGCGGACCTCCGTCTCCGTGACCTCGATCCTGGCCAGCAGCGCCCAGCACTCCGAGATGCCGCACGCGCATCCGAGCAGCATGGTCTCGTCGTCCTCCTGGTCGTAGGTCACCTCCACGGGCTCGCCCAGGTAGTGCCGGGCCGGCCAGCCGGTCCAGCGCCCCAGCAGGTAGCTGTACGCGCCGGCGAGCAGGGGCGCGGGCTCGGGCGCGAACTCCTCGGCCCGCTCGAGTTGCTCCTGCCGCGCGTACGGGAGCTCCGCCGCGCGTACGAGGTCGAGCAACGGAACGCCGTCGATGAGGATCTCATCGCGGCCGCTGCCCAGTCGGAACTCGATCTCCCGCACTCCCGCCTCCTGATCGCAGATCCTTTCAAGCGTGTGTCCACGTAAGCATGAAACGCCCGTCGGCGCCGGGGGGCCGGCAAGGCATGTTCGGGGGTGGGGCAGGGCCACCGCGGTGGACCGCGTGGCAGAACGTGGTCGTGCCCCGCCGGCTGGCACGGCGGCGGCCGGACCCGTCGCGGCTGCGGAAGCTGCTGGGCAGGGTCGTGGCACAGGCGCATGCGCTGGGGCGGGGCGAGGCTCGCACCTGCCGCCGAAGGCATCGCGGACGGCCTGCCCGATGGCAGGGACGCGGCCGGCTGTCTCCAGGGTCGTGGCGTTCGGGACTAAGTGGTCTGCGGCGGAAATCCCTCGGGGGTTGACGGCTCGGAGCTTGGCGTGCAGCCAGTGTTCAGGAGCCGGAGTTGGAGACATAAAGGTCGCAGACGAGGTCGAGGGCTTCTTGAGGACTGCCGGTGAACCAGATCGCGTCCTGGTAGCCGCCGGTGCTGGGCGTGTGGATGGCCGGCCCCCACCGGTGTGCGCTCCCGCCGTAGCGCAGGCGCATCAGCGTCAGCCGATCGCCGTTGGCCAGCTCGCCCTCGACGTAGCCGAACGGGCCGCGGTAGCGGACATGGACATCGGTCAACTGCGGCCAGTGCTGCTTGGCATGCAGGTAGAGCCGCTGAGCCAGAGAGGTCCTGGTGGAGGCGGGGATGGCCGGCATGACGGCTATCTTGCCGTTGGCGGCGTGTCGTTGGCCCCCGGTCGCGGCGAAGGCGGGCAATCTCGGCGGATCACTGTGAAGATCCGCTGCAGAAAGCCGCCCTGGTGCCTGTTCTCCGCGCTTGCCAGATCACTCTGTCCGCCACCGAACGGCGCCGTCTCAAGCGGCTGGCCTACTCCCATACCGCTGCCTACCAGAAGGTCATCCGGGTCCGGATCGTGCTGGATGCCGCACACGGCCATTCCAACGCGGCGATCGCCCGGCGGCGCGGCGTCACCGTGGACACCGTACGGTTATGGCGGGGCCGCTACGCCGACGAAGGGCTCAAAGGCCTGACCGACCGGCCTCGGCCAGGGCGTCCACCTCGCTTCACGGCGATCCAGGTCGCCGAGATCAAGGCCCTGGCCTGCCAACTGCCCGCCGAGACCAGCGTGCCGCTGTCACGCTGGAGTCGCCCGGAACTGGCCGGCGAGGTCGTCGGCCGCGGCACTGCCGGCGCGATCTCCGCTTCCACCGTGCGCCGAATCCTGGCCACCGCCGCGCTCAAGCCCTGGCAATACCAGTCGTGGATCTTCATCCGCGACCCGGACTTCACCGTCAAGGCCGCCCGCGTGCTGGATCTGTATGCCCGCATCTGGGACGGCCTGCCGCTCGGCGACGACGAGTACGTGATCAGCGCGGATGAGAAGACCTCCATCCAGGCCCGCTGCCGCTGCCACCCCACCCTGCCGCCAGGCGCCTCACGGATGATGCGCCTCAACCACGACGACGACCGCGGTGGCGCGCCGGCGGGCGCGCGGCGATGATGTGGCTCAGCATGACGCGTCCGGCTTCGCGAGGCCCCAGGGCTCCTGCCGGCGACCGCAGCAGCGCTGATCACCCGTACCGGACCCCCCCTTCACCCCGGCATCTGTGAGGCGAGGCGCCAAGACCAGGGCAACCTTTCGTCCCGGCTCACGCGTAGATGAATACGGAAACGCAAGGATCGATGCATCACCGACGAGGGGCCTGCCCGTTGAAGCTGACCATCAGCGCCTTACTCCTGCTGCTGCTCCCCGCCCCCGCCCTGGCAGCGGAAGGCGGGACCCCGCACCTGGCGGCGGCCGAAGGAACGGCGTGTGCTGTCACACTGATCACCGGGGACAAGGTGCGCCTGGTCCCCGGCGGTCACGTCATCGAGCGTGGCCCAGGCCGCGAGGACGTCACCTTCGCCGTCGACCAGGCAGGCGACACGCTACGGGTGGTGCCCGCCGACGCCGCGCCGCTCCTGGCATCCGGTCGGCTCGACAGCCGTCTGTTCGACGTGACGAACCTCCTGGATCTCGGCTACGGCTGCCAGGATTCCCTCCCGTTGATCATTTCCCACGAGGGTCCCGCGGCCAGGAGTGCCGTACGCGATCGGCTGTCCGCCGCCGGCGCCCGCGTCGTGCGTGAGCTGCCCAGCATCGACGCTCTCGCCGTCCAAGCGGAGCGAAAGGACCGCACCACGTTCTGGACCGAGCTCACCGCACGCGCTCTGAAGGCCACCGGTGTGAAGAAGGTCTGGCTGGACGGCCGGATGAGGCCCACGCTCGAGAGCAGCGTGCCCCAGATCGGCGCGCCGGCCGCGTGGGAGCGCGGGCTCACCGGTACGGGCGTGAAGGTCGGCGTGGTGGACACCGGCGTGGACGCCACCCACCCCGACCTCGCCGGGCGGATCGCGGCACAGCGCAACTTCACCTCGGATCCCGAGGAGAACGACGTCATCGGTCACGGCACGCACGTGGCCTCGACCATCGCCGGCAACGGGCAGGCCTCCGGCGGGCGCAATCGCGGTGTCGCGTACGGCGCGACGGTGCTCAGCGCGAAGGTCTGCGGGGAGTCCTGCCATGACTCCGCGATCATCGCAGGCATGCAGTGGGTCACCGAGCAGGGCGCGAAGGTGGTGAACATGAGCCTGGGCGACACGGACGCTCCCGGGCTCGACCCCGTGGAGCAGGCGTTGGAGAACCTGACCGCTCAGTACGGGACCCTGTTCGTGGTGTCGGCGGGCAACGGGGGCAAGCAACGTACGGTCGGCAGCCCGGGAAGCGCGGACTCCGCGCTGACCGTCGGCGCGGTGGACAGGAACGAGCAACTCGCCGCGTTCTCCAGTCAGGGTCCGCGCGTCGGAGACCACGCGCTCAAGCCCGACATCACCGCTCCCGGGGTCGGCATCGTGGCCGCGCGCAGCAGTCACGCGCGGGAGGGGCAGGGGCCGTACCTGTCCCTGTCAGGCACGTCGATGGCCGCGCCGCACGTCGCGGGTGCGGCGGCGATCATGGCCGCGCAACACCCCGGCTGGACTCCGGCCCAGCTCAAGGCCGCGTTGATGGCCTCGGCCCGGCCCGCGGCGATCGGCGTGTTCGGTCAGGGCGCGGGCCGCGTGGACGTCGCCCGGGCCATCACCCAGGTCGTCACGGCGAACCCGCCCGGCCTGGGGTTCGGGCAGCAGCGCTGGCCGCACGCCGACGACGAGCCGATCACCAGGACGCTGACCTACACCAACCCCGGCCGGGCACCGGTCACCCTCGACCTGTCTGTACGTGCCATCGACGGCGCGGGCCGGCCGCTCGACGCGCCGCTGTTCAGCGTGGCCCCCGGCTCGGTCACCGTTCCCGCCGGCGGCAGCGCCGAGGTGTCGGTGACCGCCGACACCTCGGCGGACCTCCCCGACGGCCCGCTCGGCGGGTATCTCACGGCGACCGGCGGCGGCACCGAGGTCAGCACGCCGCTCGGCGTGGACAGAGAGGTGGAGAGTTACGACCTCACCCTCAACCAGACCGACCGGGACGGCCGGCCCGCGACGAGCATCAACACCGTGCTGCAACCGCTGCAAGGCGACTCCCAGGACAGGATCGAGCTCATGGGCCAGCCGGCCGGCACCACGCTCCGCCTGCCCAGAGGCACCTGGTTCATCAGCACGACCTTCCTGGGCGCGACCAGAACCCTCCTCACGCACCCCGGACTGGAGCTGACCGGCCCGCGTACGCTCGACCTCGACGCCAGGCTCGGAATGCCCCTGTCGATCATCCCGCCCGATCCGGAGGCCGAACAGGTCAACGCCCAGCTCGGCTACCGCGGGCGGCTGGCCGACGGCACGTACTTCTCCAGCTCGCTCTCCAGACCCTCGTTCGAGACCCTCTACGGCGCGCAACTCGGCGGAGACCAGACCTACCCCCATGCCCTGAGCAAGGTGTCCGGCACCTGGCTCGACGGCGGCTCCCATGCCTACCATCTGGGGTACTTCACCCCCGGCCGGATGGTCACCGGCTTCCAGCGGAAGGTGACCCGGCGGGAGCTGGCGACGGTCAAGGTGGACTACGCCCAGCAACTCGCGGGCACGACGGGCTCCACGGCCGCGGGTCCGCAACCGCAGGACGCCCCTTTCGCGCACTCGTTCGCCGGCAAGGACATCGCGCTGCCCTCCGTACAGACCGAGTACGTCAACACCGACGGCGGGATCGAGTGGGTGCGCTGGTTCGACGAGACCGACGCGCAGGGCGAGACCGTCCAGGGCGTCGGCGGGGCGGCCACCTATCAGCGCGGCCACACGACGACCGAATGGTGGAACCGCGGCGTGTTCGCCCCCGCCCCCTACTATGCGGACGTGCCGGGCGACGGGATCAGCAGGACCGGCGACCGGATCTTCGTGAACTTCGACTACTACCACGGTGACGGGCAGGGCCGTCCGGGCTATTCCCCGTCGCCACGGCAGCGCTCGGCGCTCTATCGCGACGGGCTGCTGGTGGCCGGGGGGGCGGCGGTCAGCGCCCAGGTGTTCACCGTCCCGCCCGAGGCGGCGACCTACCGCGTGGAGACAGAGGCCGAGCGGGACGAACCCTTCACCTCCACCCGCGTCTTCACCGCCTGGACGTTCAGGTCCGAGCAGGCGCCCGGCACCGTACGGCTCCCGGCCGCGACGATCAGTTTCACGCCCGCGCTGGACAACCGGAACGTCGCCCGTGGCGGCGTGCCATTCACGGTGCCCGTCACCGTGCGGCCGGCAATGGGCTCCGGCGCGGACGGCCACCTGCTGAAGGACCTGACCGTGGAGGCGTCCACCGACGACGGAGCGACCTGGAGCACCCCAAGGCTGGTCAGGACGCCCACGGGCGGCGTGCTGTTCCTCCAGAATCCGGCCGCGGGCCATGTGTCCTTGCGGGCCAAGGCCACCGACGTCTCCGGCAACACCGTCGAGCAGACGATCATCCGCGCCTACCGTACGGCGTGAAGCGCGCACCCGGTCAGGGTGCGCAGGCTCACGGAGTCGGAAGAGCAGGAGCCGCCGCGCATCGTGCGGCGCGGCACGATGAGCACGGTGATCCGCCGGTTCAACGAGATCGGGCAAACTGGGGCGGTGGCGGCGGGAGTGGAGATTTCGTCTCGGGAGGCCTAGGCGGCTCCCAGGGGGAACGTCCATGACGGCGGTACCCGCTTGATCCTCATGACGGCCAGGATCTGCTCGTTGCCGGAGAAGTCCAGGTAGGCGGCATAGAGGTTCGCGATCGCGGTAACCAGGGTCACGATGACATAGGTGACGAACATGGGATCCCTCAGGTCTCGTCGTGGCGGCTCTCAGGAAGCGGAAGACCGTCCGGTGCCGAACCAGGCGCGCAGGCCGTGGCCGACATGACCGAGTCCACTGGTCCAGCAGACATAACCGTCAGGCCGGATCAGCATCGCCGCCGCCGGGATGTTGTCATGGGGAACGGCTCGAAGGTGATCCACCCGGTCGTCCCACAGGCTCGCGTGCGCCGCGAACCGGCCGGAGCCGGTGAAGTCGAGCAACACTCCGCGTCCGCTGGAGAGCAGCGAATGCGCCCGGCGGCGCTGCCCGCCCACGGTCACGTCGAACTCGGGCACACGCATGCCCAGCAGGGGCTCCGCGGAGCCACCGGGCATGTCGTAGCGGATGTCCAGCCCGGTCATCATCCCCGCCATCCATCGCATGGCCCCGGGCACCCGCAGCAGCTCGGCGAGCAGTTCCCGCGCCGGAGACAGATCCGGGTTGCCGGTGCCCGCCCGGTCCATCAGCAGCCCCTGCGTCTGCGTGTTGGCCAGCACGCGGGCGCCGACCGGATGCCGTTCGCTGTGGTAGGTGTCGAGCAGCCCGTCCGGCGCCCACCCGTGCACCGCGGCTGCCAGCTTCCACCCGAGGTTGAAGGCGTCACCAAGGCCGGTGTTCACTCCCTGCCCGGCGAGAGGCAGGTGGATGTGCGCGGCGTCGCCGGCGAAGAACACCGTGCCCACGCGATAGGAGGTGATCTGCCGCGCGGCGTCGTCGATCCGGGCGGCCCGGCGGATGCCGACCAGCTCGACCTCGTCACCGTAGACCGCGCGCAGCGTGTCACGCAGCTCGTCCGCGCTCACCTCCGCGTCTCTGGGCGCCGCCGTCCCCGGCCCGCCGACGACCAGCCGGCGTACCCGCCCTTCCAGCGGGAACTGGATGGCCCAGTGCCCGGACCGGCCTCGCGCCAGCCCTTGCCGGGTGCCGGCGGGGCCGGCCAGAACGGCTTCGGCGGTCACCGAGGCCGAGGTGCCGCGCCGGCCGGGGAAGTCCAGATCGAGCAGCCGGCGTATCGTGCTGCGCCCGCCGTCGGCGGCCACCAGGTAGCGCCCGCGAAACCGCACCACGCCGCCGGGACCGTCGGCCGTCACCGTGACCCCTTCGGCTTCGGCCTCCAGACCGGTCACCTGATGCCCGCGCAGTACGGGGAGACCCCCGCCGGCCAGGCGGTTCTCGAGAAATTCCTCGATCTTGCCCTGCGGGACGTTGTAAGCGGGGTGGCGGGTCGGCCAGGCCCGGAAATCGACCGGAAGGCCGGCGAAGTGGCCGATCTCGGTCCTGGGGAAGTCGCCGGTCGCCAGCAGCGGCTCGAGCAGCCCGCGCTGGTCGAACAGCTCGGCCGTGCGCGAATGGATCACTCCCGCCCGTGACATCGGGTTACGGCCGGGCAACGAGTCCAGCACCAGGGGGCGTACCCCGGCCAGCGACAGCTCGGCCGCGGTCATCAGCCCGGCCGGGCCCGCGCCCGCCACGATCACGTCCACAATCGTCATTCAGGTTTTCTCCTCGTCTCGATGGCGCCCCCACCTTCCTGGAAGATCGCGGCAGATGCCGCTCAGTCCTGCCCAACGTCGTCAATTTCGACGTTCTGTACCGTCATGTGGATGAGATCCGACTCGTTCGACGGGCTCGACCGCCGCCTCGCCCACGCGCTGCAGATCAACCCCCGGGCGCCGTTCAGCCGGCTCGCGGCCGTTCTCGGCGTGTCGGACCAGACCGTCGCGCGCCGCTACACACGCCTGCGCTCCGGCGGGGCTCTGCGTGTCCGGGGACTCACCGACCCGTATCTGCACGCCAGCGCGCCGTGGTTCGTCCGCGTACGTTGTGCACCGGGCGCGGCGACGGCGGTGGCCGAAGCGCTGGCCCGGCGGAACGACACCGCCTGGGTCCGGCTGACATCCGGCGGCACCGAGATCGTGTGCATGGTGATCAGCCACACCGGGGCCGGCGAGTCCCTGTTGCTCGACCTTCTTCCCCGCACCCCGCGGGTCGAGGGCGTCACCGCGCACTACCTCCTGCGCACCTTCACCCGCGGCCTGCATCGCCTCATCGCCGACCACAGCGGCCTCACCGCCGAGCAAATCGGATCACTCCAGCGGGACGACACCACGCTTGCCGACCACAGCGGCCTCACCGCCGGCCAGATCCGATCACCCCAGCCGGACGACACCACGCTTGCCCCACCGTCCAAGGGCGCTTGACGACGGAGACCGGCTGCTCCTCGGTGCCCTGGCCGACGACGGCCGCACCGGGCTCGCCGAACTCGCCGCCATCACCCGCTGGTCGCGCGACACCGTACGCCGGCGCATGACCGAGCTGGGCCAAGGCGGCACCCTGTACTTCGACATCGACGTCGACCAGCGGTTGTTCCCCGCCATAGCCACGTGGGCCGTGCTGTGGCTGTCGGTCGAGCCCGCAGCACTCGACATCGTCGGCAACGCCCTGGCCGGGCACTCCGAGGTCGCTTACGCCGCGGCCACCACCGGCCCGACCAGCATCTATGCCAGCGTCGCCTGCCCCACCACGCCGGCCCTGTACGACTATCTCACCCGCCGGATCGCCCCGCTCCCCGGCATCCGGCACCTGGAGACCGGCCCTGTGCTCCGCAACATCAAGAGCAGCCGACAGTGAGCGGTCCTTCCGCTGTCCTCCGCACGCGCGTTCAGCCGGCGTGCCCGGCTAGACCGACGGCGTGCGGATGTGCTCCTGGCGGACGCCGACGCTGATTACCCGCAGGATCTGGCGTCGCATCGCGGGAATGTGCCGGATCGCCCGCAGCGCCGCCGGCATGGCGGGCGTCTCGTGGCGGAACGCCGGCTCGACGAGCCTGGAGTAGGCGGCCTGCTGGAACTTCTGTGTGACAACGGTGGGCAGCTCCCGGCGGTGCTGCACGGCCGCCAGTGGCTTCTCCGGCAGCTCCGTACCGTCGCGCTGAACCCGCAGCAGCGGCTCGGTCAGGAGGTTCGCGGCGGCCACGGCGTCGTCGAGCGCTAGCTTGACGCCCACTCCGCCCATGGGCGACATGGCGTGCGCGGCGTCACCGATGAGCAGCAGGCCGGGCAGGTGCCAGCGGACGGCGCGGTTGACGCGTACCTCCAGCATGGTCACGTCGTCCATGGAGGTGAGGTGCCGCATGCGGGCGGCCAGCTCGGGCACGACCGCGGCCGTCCCCGCGCGGATCTCCCCGATGCCGGCCCGCTCGACCGCCGCGAAGCCGCCCTTCGGGATCATGTACGCGATCTGCACGTACGTGCGCCGGTCGAAGCCGACGATCCACCGCCCTGGGCCGACCCGGAAGTACAGCTCGGTCGTGTCGGCGTTCTCCTTCGGCAGCCGGAACCACAGCGTGTCGAACGCGGACCCGGTCTCCTTGACCTCCAGCCCCGAGGCGGCGCGGATGCGGGAGTGGCGGCCGTCCGTCGCGACCGTGAGCGCGGCCCGTACCTCGTGCAGGTGGCCGTCCGGATCGCGGTAGCGCACGCCGGCGACGCGCCCGGCCTCCCGGATCGGCTCGGTCACCTCGGCGTTCATGACCAGCTTGAACGAGGGGTGGCGCCGGCCCTCCTCGGCCAGCATGGTGAGGAAGTCCCACTGGGGGGCGATGGCGATGTAGGGGTGCTTGAGGCCGAGCTCGGTCAGCGAGCCGAGCTTCACCTCGCCCATGGCGAACTCGTGCACCTTGCCGTGCGGGATCCGCTCGAACCGCTCGGTGAGGCCGAGCTGGTCGATCAGCTCCATGGTCGACGGGTGGATGGTGTCGCCACGGAAGTCCCGCAGGAAGTCGGCGTGCTTCTCCAGCACCACCACGTCGATACCGGCTCTGGCCAGCAGCAGCCCGAGCATGATGCCCGCGGGCCCGCCGCCCGCCGCGACGACCGTCGTCTCCATGTCAGCTCCTCCAATAACTCATCGCTTGAAGAGTTTTCTTGAAGGTATCTGGCACTTCGCCCTATTGGTAGTAATGTTGAGTTCCATGTTGGACGACATCGTCCGCGCCGCCGTGGACGTGGCGCGGCGGCGCGGCCAGGACGTCGCCGACGTGCCCCTCCCCGTGATCGCCGCCGCCGCGGGCCTGTCCCGCAGCACGCTGATCCGCCGGCTCGGCGGGAGCCGGAAGACCCTCGACGAGGCCGTACGCGCGGCCGGCGTGGACCCCGGAGGGCGCGTCCCCGTACGCGAGCGGGCGATCACGGCGGCGGCCGAGCTGATGGCGGCGCGCGGCCTGAGCGCCGTCACCCTGTCCGCGGTCGCCACGGCCGCCGGCTGCTCGCTGCCGACGCTGCACGCGATCTTCGACCGGCGCGACGGCCTCCTGCACGCGGTCTTCGACCGCCATCTCCCCATAGACGAGCTGGAAGCCTTGGCGGCCGACCCGCCTGCGGCGCTCGACGAGACCGTCGAGGCCATCCAGCGCACCCTCATCACCGCCCTCACCAGGCGACCACGCGTCTTCCCCGCCATGCTCGCCGACGCGTTCGGCCGCTCCGACGGGCCGACCGGCCGCTCCCTGCTGGCGCGGGCGCCACGGCTGGTGCAGGTCTTCCAGACGCTGCTCGGCCCGCACGTACGCGCCGGCCGCCTGCGCCCGCTGCCCCTTCCCCTGCTCATCCAGCTCCTGATCAGCCCGCTGGTCACCCACCTGCTCCTCCGGCCGATCCTCGAACCCGCGCCGGCCGCGGCCATGCCGGAGGTGGAGCAGGTACGCGCGGAGTTCAGCGCGGCCTTCCTGCGCGCCGCCGCCCTGGAATGAACACGGGGTGAAGGGGTTATGTGGTGGCGGGCTGGAGGAGTTCGAGCTCGATGGCCAGCACGCCGAGCGCTTCCTTCTCCGGGCCGTAGATGCGGCGGATGTCGGCCAGTTGTTGTTCGCGGGGGCTGTCGGGGTTGACGTTGGCCGGGCCTTCGGCGTCGAGCATCTCCTCGAACGAGGTGTACCGGCTCACTCGCTTGACCCGGACAAGGGCGTCGTCACGTCCGCACACGAACCGGATGTGGTCGCCCGCGGCAAGGTTGCGCAGATTCGGGTACTGGACGCGGACCTCGATGGACTTGCGGCCGGCGGCGACCAGGTCGAAGTAGCGGCGGTAGAGGTTCATCTCGCGGGCGCGCACGCCCGTTGAGCTCTGCGGGCCGGGAGTCATGATCCTGTCCAATTCGGCGGTGGTGTAACTGCGATAGAAGGATCGGCTGCCCGGCCCCAGTTCGCAGTTCGGGCGCCACGGCGCGTGCGGCGGCTTCCTCGCTGGCCCGGCGCAGTTGCCAGGCCACCAGATCCACCAGCTTGGGCTCGACGCGCTTGCGAAGGGGGCTTCGTAGCGGGCGGCGGACGCGACGGCCGCCCGTCGCGGTCAGCGTGGCGCCGGAGGTGGCCGGGTCGGCACCGAACAGCAGCCGGGCCGCTGCGGTCAGCTCGTTGTTCTGCAGCCGGTCCAGTTGGTCGCGCAGCAGCGCGTCCAGCGCCCGCGCTTGGCTGGCCTCATCATCGCCGTGAGCGCGGACACCTACCCAGGCCAGGCCGAGCAAGCCGGGACCGCATTGCTCAGCCCTGATCGGCAGCCCGGCCCGAAGCAGGGCCCGCAGCTCACCGGACAACGTGTCGTCGGTGGCGGCGGCCGTGGGGGGGTCATGTGTCGAGGCTCCCATACATGCCCATGAAATGCCCGCCCTGACCTACGTGTCAGGCCCGTCGCCGAGCCGGCGGGCCGTCAGTGGCGGTCGTCGACCGTGATGACCGCCGCCAGGCGGGGGCCGACCAGCACCAGGCGGGCGCCCTCCCCGGTGAACTTGAGCGGCCAGCCCGTGCCGAAGGCGAGCAGCCCGCCGCCGATGCGGTCGGCGATCGTGTCGAAGAGGTCGCGCAGCAGGAAGGCCACGAGATGCCCCGCCCCCGCTCCCGTGTCGCCTCCGAACACGGTTTCGGCCAGGTCGGCGGCGGTTCGTTCGGTGTCGGCGACGACGCGGGTCAGCGCTGCGGCGTCCATCGGCGCGAGGGCGTCGTCCGCGAACCGCCGCCACGGGCGCAGCGCGGCCTCGGCGTCGGTGCCCAGGTCGGAGCCGTGCGCCTCGACGTTCACCGTGAAGTCGACCGGCTTGTCGCGGCCCACCCGGAGGAACTCGCCGAGCAGCGTGGTGATCCATTCGATCCGGTTGTCGGGGGCGGCGGGCCGGGGGGTGCCCGGAGTGAGGGACAGCCGGCACGTCTCGCCGTCGAGATCGCGTACGAGCAGGTGCAGCTCGCCGTCGAGGGGACGGCCTCCCGGCTCGGCCGCCACGTGGAGCCGCAGCAGGTCCTCGCAGTCCCACTCGGCCAGCACGCCGGCCAGGAAGCCGATCAACGCCCGCAGGTGCGGGGGCAGCGGCCGGGAGTCCCGTTCGATGACCTCGCGCAGCAGCGCGATGACGTGCGCGGCGGCGGCGTCCGGCCGGCCGGACGCGGCGCGCTGGCCCGCGTGGAAGCCCCGGTCCTGGTCGAACGTCAGCGGCTCGACGGCGACGGGGAAACGCCTGCTCACCCGCGGGAACCTCGCGTGCCCCCACGCCCGCGCGGGATCCCATTCCGCGTGTGGCACGCTGCCCCGTACGACCTCGAACCGCCACGAACCGGCCGGCAGCCACTGCTCCAGGAGCCGCGCGGCCGCCGTGATGAGGTACTCCTCGACGGCCATGAGACTCCCGGCGGTGCTGGCGGCAACTTGCCGGATCACCGTACGGGGTGACGGCGCCCGCGCGAATCCGTCGCCTGACTCGTCACGACGTCCGGGCTTCGCCGACCGGTGGGATGACAGATGCGCCGCTCCCGGACGGCCGCCTACGCTCGGCCGGTTCCTTCCCTGTGAGCAGTGACGTGAGAGGTCTACCCATGTGCTACTTCCACGCTTTGCGGGACCACCCGCTGAGCCGTCGCGGATTCATGGCCACCGCCGCGGTCGTGCCCCTCGCGGCCCGCTTCGGCGGCGAGGGTCCCGCCGGTCCGTTCGTCATCGCGGGCGCGCGGATCTTCGACGGTGTCCGGCTGCTCGGGACCGGGAACGTCGTGGTGTCCGGCGGGCGGATCAGGTCGGTGACGTCCGGCGGTGCCGTTCCCCAAGGGCTGCCGGTGCACGACGGGCGCGGGCGGACGCTCGTACCGGGCCTGATCGACAGTCATTCGCACTATTCCGAGGCGAGCCGCCGGGACGCGCCGCGCTTCGGCGTGACCACCGAGCTGAACCTTTTCTCCACGCTGGCGGAGCTGGGCGACTTCGCGGACCGGCGGCGCTCGCATGCTCCGACGAGCCTGCCCGACCTGTGGACGGCGGGAACCTGGGCCACCGTTCCCGGCGGGTGGGGGACCGGCCAGGGCATCGAGTTCCCCGTGCTGGAGGACGGCATGGACCCGGCGGCCTTCGTGGACGCCCGCCTGGCCGAGGGCTCGGACTTCCTCAAGATCGCGCTGGAGGACGCCGGCATGCAGGGGGAGCCGATTCCGGCGCTCAGCGCCGCGCAGGTGCGCGGGCTCGCCGCCGCCGCCCGGCGCAGAGGGGTGCGCTCGGTCGTGCACGTCTCCAAGCAGCACTATGCCCGCATGGCCTTCGAGAACGGGGTCAGCGGCCTGGCGCACGTGCACTCCGACGTGCCCGCCGATGAGGCGTTCGTCCGGGACGCGAAGGGGAGCGGCGCCTTCGTCACCTCGACGCTGGCCCTGCTCGGCGTGGCCACCTACGCGGACGACCCGGCCAGGGCCGCCGTGGTCAACGATCCCCGGGTGGCCCTGTACCTGTCGCCGGACCAGCGCCGGCAGCTCGAGACGCCCTGGCCGGTGAGGATGCCGTGGAACGTGGAGACGGGCCTGGAGAACGTGGGCCGCCTGCGGCGGGCCGGGGTCCCGATCCTCGCCGGCACGGACGCCGGCGCGTTCGGAGTGGCGCACGGCGTCAGCATGCTGGTCGAGCTGGAGTCACTGGTACGGGCCGGCCTGCGGCCCCAGGAGGCGCTGGTCGCCGCCACGTCCGGCCCGGCGACGGCCTACGGACTGGCGGACCGCGGCCGCGTGCTCCCCGGGCTCCGCGCGGACCTGGTGCTGGTCAACGGCGACCCGACGCGCGACATCACCGCGATGCGCGACGTCGCCGCCGTGTGGAAGAACGGCTCCCTCATCGACCGCCGGTTCTGATCCGCGCGTCCGCGACGCCGCCTGCTCGCCGCGATCGTCCAGCTCGAACGGCTGATCGCCCGCGCCCGCCGGGAGCGGCTTCGACGAGGCGGTCGTGCGCGGGCTGCGCGCCACCGGGCTCATCCCCGGCGTGGGCACGCTGGTGTCGTCGCTGTACGAGACCCTCGCCGAGATAGTCCTGACCGACTGGATGGTGCCAGGCAGGCTGCGCGAGCCATGGTACTCGGTCGTCGTCGACTGGGACTTCCCCTGGGCGTTCCTGATCGCCGGCATCGGCCTCACCGTCCTGTCGAAGGTGGTCCGCGTCGGCGCACGGATGCGCGAGGAACTCGAAGGGACCGTCTGATGCCGGCCGAGCCGCACGTCGAGGTGCACCTGGACCGGCTGCTGGAGGAGCGCGGGATGACGCTCACCGAGCTGGCCGACAGGGTCGGCATCACCAACGTCAACCTGTCGATACTCAAGAACAACCGCGCCAAGGCGATCCGGTTCACGACGCTCGCCAAGCTGTGCGAGGTGCTCGAATGTCAGCCCGGCGACCTGCTGTCGTACGCACCCGTCCCATGGCGTGACACAGAAGAACCGGTCGGATGACAGATTCGCGGCCGGGCGGCGGCGTTTACGATCCGCGTACCCCCCAAGCAGCGCCCTCCACCCGCGGCACGAGGGTGGCGGCGAGATCGGAGTGACTTCAGATGCGAACGCTTGCCCGCTCCTTAGCCGCCATCACGGCCATCGCCATCATGCTGCTGCCCGGCGGCGCGGCACACGCCGACGAGCCGGTCGTCGAGACCGTCCGCATGTGGCAGTGGAACGTGTCCGGATGGACGATGAACGACGGCTCCGCGACCAACGGCATGGCGAAGGCCGCCGCCGCGTCGATCAAGGAGAGGAACGTCGACTTCGCGGCGTTCAACGAGCTCTGCTGGGATCAGTACAAGGCGATCCAGGCCACGCTGAGCACGCTCGGCTGGCCTCAGGGCGCGAGTTACTCCCGCTTCGCGGCCATCAGGAACGAGGTGGCCGGCACGGACGGCGCCTGCGGCGGCGAGCGGTTCGGCATCGCGATCTTCAGCCGCCGCGACCTCGACTCCGCCGTCCAGTACGACCTGCCGCAGGACAACAACGGCGGGGTGCACAAGCTGCTCTGCGTGTCGCTGACGGCCCGGAAGCATCTGCGGTTCTGCACCACCCACATCACCACGTCCAACGAGCTGATCGGTGGCGAGTACATCAACCAGCAGCAGCTCGCGGCGGTGCTGGGGTATCTCCAGGCCTTCCACGACGCCGGCGACACTGTGCTCATCGGCGGTGACTTCAACGCCCGGCCGCAGTACGGCCGGCTCGACAACTGGTACGCGCCCAGCCTCGACGTGCCGAACAACAGCGGCAACACCGGCCAGTACAGGGAGCTCGACGACCTCGAACCGACCTGCCCGGGCATCGGCGAGACCACGGTCGGCGAGGTCAACGGCAAGGGCGAGGCGATCGGCCTCGTCCCTCCCTGCAAGCAGCGGCCGAAGATCGACCTGCTCTTCGCCCGGGAGAGCGCGATCGCCGGGCCGTACACCGGCGACTCGCTGGAGATCAGCACCGCCTGCGGCGGGCCGTGTTCCGACCATCGCATCGTCGTCGGCACGGTCTCGGTCCGGGTCCAGCCCTGACCCACCTACAAAAGTCCCCACCTAAGGACTTATGCTGGAGGCTCCTCCCTTCAAGGATCAGGAGCTGCCCATGTACGCCGTAGTCCGCGTCTACACCACGAAGTCAGGCTCGGCCGAGGAGGTCTTCAAGCAGGTCGGCAGCGAGTTCGCCGACCGTATCCCCGAGCAGGTCGGCGCGCTGCTCTACACTGCCGTGGACACCGGCGACGGCTCGGCGCTGACCGTGACGTTCTTCGCCGACGAGCAGGCGGCCGGCCGCTCGGAGGCCGCGGTGGCGCAGGTGCGGCAGAGCCTGGCCGCACGGTTCGGCATCGAGGAGGCCGGCGTCCGCCGCGGCCCCGTCATGGTGAGCCGCGCGGACCCGGCCGTCGCCCGCCCGGTCAACATCTGACGCCCGCGATCGCTCCGCGTCTTTCGCGGAAACACCCCTGATGCTGGCCGTGTTCGACAAGGCGACCGGCGAGCGGATCGCCGAGGTCGGCACCGCCTCTCCCGCCGACGTCGCCCGCGCGACGGCCACGGCCGCCGAAGCGCAGCGCGCCTGGGCGGCGGCGCCCCCGGCGCAGCGGCGCGACATCTTCGTCCGCGCGACCGAGGTGCTGTCCGAGCACCACGACGAGCTGGCCGAATGGCTGATCCGGGAGAGCGGCGGCATCCGGCACAAGGTCGAGTTCGAGCTGTTCAAGAGCCGGGAGCTGCTGCTGCACGGCGCCTCACTCACCACCCGCCCGCTCGGCCAGATCCTGCCGTCGGAGCCCGGCGTGCTGAGCCAGGCCAGGAAGGTGCCCCGTGGCGTCATCGGCGTGATCACGCCGTGGAACTTCCCGCTCGTCCTGGCCCTGCGCACGCTCGCGCCGGCCCTGGCGACCGGCAACGCCGTGATGCTCAAGCCGAACCCGCACACCCCCGTCACTGGCGGCGTCCTGCTGGCGCGGCTGTTCGAGGAGGCCGGCCTGCCCGCCGGGGTGCTGCAGGTGCTGCCCGGCGGCGGCGACGCCGGCCAGGCGATCGTGACCGACCCGGGCACTGCGATGATCTCCTTCACCGGTTCCACCGCCACCGGGCGCAAGGTCGCCGAGGCCGCGGCGCCGCTGCTGAAGAAGGTCGTGCTCGAACTCGGCGGCAACAACCCCTACATCGTGCTGCCCGACGCCGACGTTGACGCCGCCGCCTCCGCGGGCTCCTTCGCCACGTGCATGCACCAGGGCCAGGTCTGCATGACCGCCGGCAAGTACATCGTGCACCGTTCGATCGCCGACGCGTACGCCACCAAGCTCGCCGTCCGCGCCCAGACGCTGCGCGTGGGCAACCCGGCGGTGGAGGAGGTCCACCTCAGGCCGATCGTCAACCAGGCGCAGATCGACCGCGCCCAGCGGATCGTGGACGAGAGCGTGGCTGCCGGCGCCGTCGTCCTGGCCGGCGGCGGCCACGACGGGCCGTTCTTCAGGCCGACCGTGCTGTCCGGGGTGACGCCGGACATGCCCGCGTTCTCCGAGGAGATCTTCGCGCCGGTCGCGCCGATCATCGCGTACGACACCGAGGACGAGGCCGTCGCGCTGGCGAACATGGGCGAGTACGGCCTGACCGCCTCCATCCGCAGCGGCTCCGAGTCGCGGGCTTCCGCGATCGCCGACCGGCTGCGGGCCGGCGTCATCCACGTCAACGACCAGACCGTCGTGTACGAGACCTGGGCCCCGTACGGCGGCATGGGCTCCTCCGGCAACGGCGACGCCTTCGGCGGCCCCGCCGACCCGGAGGGCTTCACCGAATGGCAGTGGATCACCCGCCGTCCGTCAGGCCCGGCACGCCCCACGCCCGCTGGAGGTGCCCCTGCACCATGCCCACACGGCCCACCTCGCGCTGGACCATGGCTGGCCCGTTCTCACGGCAGACGCGGCGGGCTGGGCGGGATACGGACATCTGGAGTACTTCCAGGTGTAGGGCAGCCCGGGACGCATGATCGCGGCGCGGAGCTGTTCGTCGTGGGTTCTTGGCCCCCGCCGGAAAGCCTGCTTGCCTTCGAGCGCGCTCGAATGTCTATCTTCGCCGTCATGACTACGACAAACGAGACCAAGACCTGGATCATCACCGGTGCGAGCTCCGGGCTCGGCCTGGCGTTGGCCGAGGCGGCGCTGGCCGCGGGCGAGCAGGTGGTCGGCACGGCGCGGCGGGCCGGCCGGTTCGACGCGCTCACTGCCCGGTACGGTGGCCGGCTGCTGCCGGTCGAGCACGACGTGCGCGACACGGACGGGGCCGCGGCGGTCGTACGGCGCGCGCTCGACGCATTCGGGCACGTCGACGTCCTGGTCAACAATGCCGGAGCCGGGCAGGTGGGCGCCGCAGAAGAGGTCACGGACGCGCAGTTGCGCGACATGCTCGAGCAGCACCTCTTCGGCCCGGCCGCCTACGTGCGCGCGGTGCTGCCGCACATGCGTGCGCGTCACTCCGGTGCGATCGTGCAGATGAGCAGTCAGGGCGGGCGGATGTCCTTCCCCGCAGTCGGCAGCTACTCGGCCGGCAAGTTCGCCCTCGAAGGGTGGTCGGAGGCGCTGGCGGGCGAGGTCGCGCCGTTCGGCATCCGCGTCCTCATCGCCGAGCCCAGCCGCTTCCGCACCGCCTTCAACGCCGCCGACGTCCTCAGCACCGTGGACCGGCACCCCACCTACGACCAGGTGCTCGGCGCCGTCCGCGCGAACATGGCCGAGGCCGACGGCATCCAGGAGGGCGACCCGGCACGCGCCGCCTCGGCCATCCGCGACATGCTCGACACGCCCGGCGCGCCGCTCAGGCTTCCGCTCGGCGCCGAGGCCGTGCGCAATCTCACCCGCAGCTACAGCAACGCGCTCAGCGACGTCGAGGAGTGGGCGCACGTAAGCCGGACGGCCGACTTTCCCGGCATGCCGCCGGCGCTACGCGCGTTCTGAGCTCCGTACCCTGTCGAACATGGCCACCGAAGACCTGATCGAGCGCATCCTCGCCGCCGGCGACGAACCGTCCGCGTCGGTCATCGATGCGCTGCACGAACTCCTCGACGACACCTCGATCGAGACCTCGGCGACGCCCAAGAGTGTCGCCGAGGCCGCCCGCCTGATCGGCCTGTCCCCCCACACCCTCCGCTACTACGAGCAGGAGGGACTCGTACGGCCGGCACGCAACGCCTCCGGCTACCGCGAGTACTCGGCGTTCGACCTGCGCCGCCTTATCTTCCTCACCCGGATGCGGCTGTCGGGAATGACCATGCAGGATCTCAAACGCTACATCGCCCTCGTCGAGGACGGCCCGGACACCATCCCGGAACGCCGGCGCATCATGCTCGACCAGCGCGACCGCATCGTGCGGCAGATCCGCGAACTCACTCTCGCCCTGGAGACGACCGAATACAAGATCCGCGTCTACGACGGGCACCCGGAAGGCTGACCGGCGGGCGGGATGACCGCGTGGGGTGTCAGTAGGCGTTGAGATGCTGGGTGAGGAACAGGGCCGCTCGGTCGAGCGCCTGGCCGGCCTCGTCGAGCGTCCCGGCGAAAGCCTGGAACACGTGCGGCACCCCGGCGGTGACGTCGAGGATCACGTCGACGTCGGCCTCGCGGGCGCGCTCGGCCAGCCGCACGGAGTCGTCGAGGAGCAGTTCGTTCGTGCCGGCCTGGAGCAGGATCGGCGGGAAGCCGGTCAGGTCCGCGTGGACGGCGGGGGCGAGCAGCGGCTGGTTCGGGTCCTGACCGGCGAGATACATCTCGCCGGTGCGGCCCATGCCCTCCCTGGTGAAGAACGGGTCGATGCCTTCCTTGGTGCTCATCGTCGCGCCGGAGCGCGTGTGATCGAGCCCCGGCGAGAACGCCGCGATCGCCGCGGGCATCGGCAGCCCCGCGTCCCGGGCGGCCAGACACGTCGTCACGGTGAGCCCGCCACCGGCGGAGTCGCCCGCGAACAGGATGGACGCCGGGTCGATGCCACTCTCCAGCAGGCTGCGGAAGGCGGCGACGCAGTCCTCGATCGCGGCGGGAAACGGGTGCTCGGGAGCGAGCCGGTAGTCCAGCGAGATCGCCCGGACGCCGGTACGCTCCACCAGGCTCGCGGTCAGGACCATCGCGGTCTGCGGCGACCCGAGCGAGAACGAGCCGCCGTGGAAGTACAGGATGGTTCCCGGCCTGGCATCACCCTCCGGTTCGACGAGGAGCGCGGGGCGGCCGGCCAGCCCGGCCGGTGTCCGCCGCACGCCATCCGGGATCGGGAACGCCGCCATGAACGCGGCGAAGCCCTCCCGCATCCGTTCGACCGGCACTGGTCCGGACGGTTGCGGCGCTTGGCGCAACATCGTGTCCAGCGCGTGTCGTTGATCCCTGCTCATGTGGCCGCCTCATCGTTCGAGTGACAACTGCATGCCGTGGCATGTTTCGTCTAAACTATATGCCGTGGCAACTACTTACCCTGACGAGGGGCTGGCCCGTTTCTTCGACGACCTGGTCCGCTGCGAGACCCGGCTCTACAACGCCGTGGGGGAGAAACTCCGCGCGGAGCACGGGATCGTCACCTCCCAGTTCGAACTCCTGCGCTACCTTCGCGACCACCCGCGATCACGCGTCGCCGACATCGCCACGCACTTCGCCGCCGGGATCGGCGCGATCAGCAAGGGCGTCGATCGGCTCGAAGCGCGCGGATGGGTCACCCGGCTCCCGAACCCCGCCGACAGGCGCTCCTCGCTGATCAGCCTCACGTCCGACGGAGCCGCGCTGGTCGCCGAGGCCGAACGAACCTTCCACGAACACCTCGGCGGGCTGCTCGGCCCCACCGTCAGCGCCGACCAGATCGACGCCGCGAGGGCGGCGCTCACCGCGCTTCGCCGCGCACTCGAGTCCGCGCGCGTCGGTGTCCCCGTCGGTTAGGTGCGGAACGGGCCGAGCTGCGCAACACGTCGGCCACCTTGAGGGAGGCGATCCCGAGAAACGCCACAATTGGACCAAGCGCTTGGCCGGGGCTATCGTGGTCCCACCAACAGCCCGAAGCCAGGGCGTGAGGCCGGCATGGTCGAGCAGCAGCGCAACAGGACGACGGCAAGAGCCCGGTTCAGCGCCGCGCTGCGCCCGTTCTTCCAGTGGCTCGCGGGCACCAGGGGTTTCGCCCTGGTCGCGCCCAAGATCGTGCCGCCGCTCGACCGTCTCGTCAACCGGCTGAGCGGCGGCCGGGTGCTCATGGGCGATCAGATGATCCCGCACCTGCTGCTCACCACCACCGGCAGCAGGACCGGGCAGCCCCGACAGAGCCCGCTGGCCTGCATGCCGCAGGACGACGGCTCGTTCCTGGTGGTCGGCAGCAACTTCGGCAGGGACCGGCACCCCGCATGGAGCGGCAACCTGCTCAAGACCCCGCAGGCCACCGTGAACTTCCGCGGCCGCGTGACACCGGTGACGGCGACCCTGCTGGCCGGAGACGACCGCGAACGGGCCTGGCAGGCGCTCCTCGGCTTCTGGCCGCTGTATCAGGGCTAAACCGAGCGCTCCGGCCGCGAACTGCGAGTCTTCCGCCTCTCCCCGCGCCCCACCTGACCTGCGGGACCTTCGCGGTGCCGGCCCATGGCCACCTGCCCGGTCCTCACCCTCGGCCGCTCCCGCTGGGAGCGGGCCGCCGCCGCTCTGGACGACCCCCCGTACTTCATCGAGATCGCCGGCCCCGGCGAATGATCGGCCGGCCTGGGCGTGCGCCGAGCCCGAACGTGGCCGCATCAGGCCACCGCCGGCTTCCTGACGGCGGGCCCGGCTCGTGAGATAAGGGAAATGTCCTGGAACAGCAGGCCGGCCGCGTTCCCGGGCACCATCGCACGAGGCACCGCCCGAAAGGAGCCCGCTGCCATGGCCCGCTTCCGCTCGCTCGCCGTCCTGCTCGCCACCGCCCTGGGCGCCGCCGTCCTGACGACCGCGCCCGCGGCCTCCGCTGGGGTGCTGGACGTCACCTGTACGCCGCCCAGCAGCAACATCGCCACCTACACCCCGGCGCTGACCCTCACGCCGCAGACCGTGACGGTGGTCAACACCGCCCAGTACGGACCCTGCACCTCGGCGTCCCAGCTCACCCTGACGTCCGGGACCCGTACCAGCGTCAACGTCTCCTCGCGCAGCTGCCTGGATCTCCTCGCCGCCACCCCCCTCGCCTACACCATCACCTGGAACACCGGACAGACCTCCACGATCTCCGGCAACTCCACCACCACCATCGCGGGTGCCGTGGTCACCTTCACCCTGACCGGGACCGTCACCTCCGGGCTGTTCGCCGGCAGCACCGTCGTCCAGGCCAACGTCGCGCCGTCCGCGAACCTCCTGCTGTGCACGGCGGGGCTGGGCACCGTCTCGAGCTTCTACTCCCTGGTCACCCTGGAGATCACCTCGGCCTGACCGCATCCCCGCATTGATCGCCTGCGACGGGCCGGGCGGGGCATGACGCGGGGAGCGGGGGAGGGACATCGGTCCAGCCCGGCTTGTCGTGGACGAGCTCCTGGTAGACGGTGCCCGCGGGCAGCCCGGCGAGCCCGGTGGTGCCCGGCGGGCCGTAGGTCCACGCCTTGGCGACGACGTTCTGCACCGAGAGCAGGTCACCGTCGGCCTCGTCCACGACGAGCCGCTGCTCGACCTGCCCGTCGGCCAGCGGGCGCGTCCAACCGACGGCGAGCCCCCAACGGCCCTCCCCATCGCGGACCCGGCCCAGGGCGCGGGTGCCCGGCAGGTCCGCGACCATCCGGTAGAGGGCGGCGCGGGTGGCCGGTCGGACGGGCCCGTACTGCAGCAGGTCGAGGGACAGCCCCAGGAGCCAGGAGTCCTTCCCCGGCAGGGAGGCTCCCGCGGGCGGTGCCGGCCACTCCGCCATGCCCCTGCTATACGCGGGCAGGAACGACAGCAGCCGCTCCTTCAGCGCCCCCGGCTCCTGAGGCAGCTCGAGCAACTCGTCCACCTCGAGCGTGAGCCCCTCCTCATGGAACGGCCAGCCGGCCGGCATGAACAGGTACCGGGTGCGTCCGAGCGGCGCCGTGTCGTTGCCGCAGTCGGTGTCGTCGCCGCAGAGGCCGGGCGCGCCGGCCCGCCGCCAGGTCTCCTCGTCCGCCGGCGAGGCCGGCACGCTCGGCAGGCCGCGCTGCGCCAGCACCAGGGACCGCGCCGGGTCACGAGGCACCCACCGGCTCGTCCCGACCCGGGTCTTGATCCGGTACGGGTGCCGCGCCGGGCCGATGACCTTCTCGCCCAGGACGGAGCCGGCCGCGTGCCAGTAGCGGCCGGAGGCGTCCGGTTGCGCCGCCGCCCGCTCGGCCACCTCGTCCAGCGGGCCCGCAACGGAACCGCCGAGCAGGCGCCCCGTGGACACCTCGCCGCCGATCAGCCGGGGCAGCGCCACCCCGCCGATGACCACCGCCGTGGCCAGCGACGCGGCCACCACCCCGATCCACCGGCTTCGCCTTTCCCCGGACGGGCGCGCCGCGATCGGGGGACTCGCGGGCCCGCCCAGGTCGGCGGGGCGGGCGGCGGCCAGGACGTCCAGCACGTTCCTTCGCCTCACCGCTCCTCCCCGGGGACGAGAGCCCGCTGCCGGGGAGCCGTCATCGCGTCGTCCATGGCGGCCTCAAGCCGCCGCCGGGCCCGGTGCAGCCGGACGAAGAACGCCGACCGCGTACTGCCCACCACCTCGGCCGCCTGCGCCGAGGTCAGCCCATGCCATGCGACCAACGTCAGAACCTCCTTGTCCGCGTCGCTCAACGTGGCCAGCCCGCGCAGCACGGCGGCCCGCTCGGTCACCTCGTCGGCCACGTCCGGATCGGCCTGCCCGGCCCACACCCGCAGCGTCTCGTCCAGCGCGGCCCGGCGAAGCTCGTCCCGGTAGAGCCCGCGCGTCACGTTGCGCGCGACGCCGAGCAGCCACGGCAGCCCGGCCCCGGCCGGCATCTCCCCCCGGCGCCGCCAGGCGACCATGAACGTCTCGCTCACCACCTCCTCGGCGAGCTGCAGGCCACACCTGCTCACCGCGTACGCGTGCACCCGGGCACGGTACGCGGTGAACATCGCGCCGAACTCCTCGTCATTCAGCACACGGCCTCTCCTTCGACGACTCCTTCACCAGGTAATGGCCGCGAGAGGCACGGTCTTACATCGCCTGCGGCTGATCCCGCGCCTTCACGGGCCGGTGCGGACGTCGCGTACGGAGATCAGCCGGGCGATGAGCGCGCAGGTGAGCAGCACCGCCCCGCCGCCGGTGACGACGATCGGCAGCAGGCCGGGGAACCCGAACCGCTGCAGCGCCGCCTGGTGGACCTGCCCGGGCACCAGGCCGGGGAGCGCAACCGCCTGCGTGAGGTTGACCAGCAGGGCCGCCCAGTACGACCA
>NZ_JBFANV010000089.1:0-41650 GCF_040674955.1 Nonomuraea sp. NPDC049695
CAGCAGCCGGGCGATCTCCCACTCCTGGGCCGGCAGCATCACGGCGTTGCGCACGTCGTCGAGCAGCCCCTCGGCGTTGACCCGGGACTCGGTGACGGCGGCGATGGCGCGCTGGGCGCGGGACAGGAGGCGGGCGGAGGACTCGTCGAGGTCCTCCACGAGCACGTAACGCCCCTCGTACAAGCGCAGCTGCTCGTACACCTCGCGCTCGTGCTCCTCCTCCTCTTCCCCCGGCTCGTCGGTGCGGACGAACAGCGCGATCATCAAGGGGATGCCGAGGAGCACGAGCATGAATCCGAGGCCCCGGCCCACCCATCCGATGCCGGACAGCACCCCGAAGAAGATCATCGACCCGACCATCGCCATCATGCGGTAGTGCGTGCTCGACATGGCCCGCTTCGACTCGGGGGCCCAGCCCTGGCGCATCTTGATCAGCACCCGGCGGCTCTCCCGGAGCAGCTGCGCGTCATCCGGCGGCACCTCGGGGTCAACCACCACATCAGCCACAAATCCGGATACTAAGGGAAGTCACCCCTTAAGGTGGCGAAAAGCTTCATGCGCGGAGCTGACGCTGTCGCGTAGTGCCTGCTCCAGGCGGTCGGCGTCGTCGGACAGTCTGCTCAGCTCGGGCATGGACGACCCGTCGGCGCCCGACTCGGCGAGGAGTTCCTCGTAGCGGGGCAGCTTGGCGCTGAGGCGCTCGATCTGGTAGCGGGCGCGGTAGGCGCGCTCGGCGTCGGCGACGTGGCCCGCGTAACGTTCCAGTGCCTCGACGCGGGCCAGCACCGCCTGCTGGCTGCTGTCGAGCGCCTGGGCGAGGGGCTCGGCGACGGCGGCGACCTCGGGGGTGAGGCCCTCCGAGACGACCTCCTGGTGCTCGGCCCGCAGCTCCGACAGCTTGGTCAGCAGCCGGGCGATCTCCCACTCCTGGGCCGGCAGCATCACGGCGTTGCGCACGCCGTCGAGCAGGCCCTCCGTGTTGACGCTGGAGTACATGACCTGGTCGATGGCCCCCTGGGCGCGGGTCATCAGGGCTCTGGCGGGCTCGTCGAGCTGCTCGCGGAGCACATAGTGGCCCTCGTGCCTGCCCGCGCTGTCGTAGACCTCCCGCTCCAGGGCGTGCGTGCGCTCCACCTCGGCGTCGGGCCTGGGCCTGAGCAGGACGCCGACGATCAGCAGGGCCGAGCACGTCATGATCACGACGAAGGGCGGGTAGCGTTCGGCGACGAAGAGCGTCAGGCCGTAGACGGCCGCCGCCACGGCGGTCACCGTCGCCGCGATCCGGGCGGCGAGGCCGAGGAGGGGGCTCGAAAGGGAGCGGCGGCGCTTGTGCGCGGGCACCCAGCCGGCGTGGATGCGTAACAGGAGCTTGCGGTTGTCACGTAAGAGGGCCGCGACATCGTCGGGCACCGCCGGATCGACTATCACCTTGGCATGACGTCCGGGCACGTTTGTGATCCTATGCGGATTAGTCAACCTTCGAGGTAGCGAAAGGCCTCGTGGGCGGACTGGACGCTGCGTCGTAAGGTGCGTTCGAGCACGTCGGCGTCGTCGGTCAGCCGCTCGATCTCGGGTACGGCGAGCGAGTCCGCACCCGACTCGGCCAGCAGCTCCTCGTAGCGCGGCAGCCGGGCGCGCAGCTCCTCGATCTGGCTGCGGGCGTGGAAGGCCCGCTCGGCGTCGGCCACGTTGGACGCGTAACGTTCCAGCGCCTCCACGCGGGCGAGCACGGCGGCCTCGCTGTTGACCAGCGCGCGCTCGAGCGGCTCGATCACCGCGGCGACCTCGGGCGCGATGCCCCTGGCCAGCAGCTCCCTGTGCTCCACACGCAGCGCCGAGAGCTTGGCGAGCAGGCGGGCGATCTCCCACTCCTGGGCGGGCAGCATCACGGCGTTGCGGGCGTCGTCGAGCAGCCCTTCGGCGTTGACGTGGGAGCGCAGCACGGATCCGATGGCGCGCTGGGCCCTGAGCAGGACGGCCCTGGCCTCCTGGTCGAAGTCCTCGGGGAGCAGGTAGCGGCCGTCGTACCAGCGGGCCTGCTCGTACACGCCGCGATCGTAGGGCCGGCGGCCCTCCGTCACCTCGTTCATGGTGGCGATCCTGACGAGGACGATGAAGACGTACGTGCCGAGCAGCACGAATCCGGCCGCCCTGATCGGCGACGCGAGCAGGACGGCCATGAGGGCGATCATGACGGGGGTGGCGGCCAGGAGCGCCGCACTGGTGGGGCTCTTGGGCCGCGGCGAGGGCACCTCGGCGGGCGGCACCCATCCGGCCCTGATCCTGGACAGCAGCGGGGCGTTGGCACGCAGCAGTCCGGCAACTTCCGGAGATACTCCGGGATCGACGACCACACCCACGCTCTGTCCTGGCACCCTGGCGCCCCCAACGCTCGTGATGTTCGTGATATTACGTAACATTCCACCGAAGTGTCAGCCTCTGAAAGGTCAGACGGGGGAACCACAGAGCTCGCTCAGAGGGCGCTTCCAGGACGGCGGGCAGGCATCACCACGGCCTCCACCAGCACCGCAGCGGCCGCCCCCGCCCCTTTGGACGCGTGAGGCGCGCTCGCCGATGCTCTCCGGCGCGCAACATGATCGTAGCCATCGGGATAATGCGGGCCCGCTCGTCAGCGACGGGTCCCGTGCACGGTCAGCGCCGCGGCCACGCAGGCGACCGGGATGGCGGGCAGGACGTACCGGTGGTCGAAGTCGAGCGCGGCCACCGGCGCGACGAGCAGGAACATCGCGAACGACCACGGCAGCGCGACCGGACGGCGGCGCACCACCGCACCCACTCCCCCGGCCAGCAGCAGGACGCCGAAGAGCGTGCCGTGCAGGAACCACGGGTACGGGTAGGCGGCCAGCACCGAGGCGAAGGGCTCGACCGAGCGCATGCCGCGAATATCCGGGTCGTAGTCGTTGCGCACCTGGTCGATGAGAGGGTATCCCGAGGGGAGCGGCCACGTGCCGCGCGAGAAGGCCGTGGACGGGGTCATCCGCTTCGGGTGGGCGACGGGCTCCCAGGTGAAGGCGAGCGAGGTGTCGCGGACGACCTCGCGCAGGTAGTCCAGGGGCTGCGCGGCGATGGCTCTGAGCGCGAACGACCTGGCCAGGTCGTTGTGGGCGAACCGGTCGCCGGGCAGGCGGTTGAGCGAGGCCCGGGGGTCCCAGACGTACTCGGAGGCGGCGTCCAGGACGGTGCCGTTCGGGCAGAGCACGGCCTGCTCAGGGGGCGGCTTGATGATCGAGCAGTCGGCGAAGGTCATGGTGCGCGCCCACAGGGCGACGCCGTCCGAGCCGCTCAGCGCGAACCTGCCGTGGTGCTGGGCGTACCAGCCGGCGTAGGCGAGCAGCGGCAGCGTGCCCGCCACCGCCAGCGCGAGGGCCTGCCGCCACGACACGCGCCGCGCCAGCAGGTAGAGGGCGGCCAGGCCGATCAGCGGCACGGTGGCGGTACGGGTCAGGCCGGCGAGCGCGAGGAGCACCCCCGCGACCGCAGCGGCCCGCGTGGACGCCTCGGGCCGCAGCAGCAGCACGAGCAGCGCGGCCACGATGAGGAAGATGACCTGCGTGTCCGACAGCACGGCGTGCTCCAGCCGGACGAACGCCGGGTCGAACAGCACCGGCGCCGCCGCCAGCGCCGCGCCCCAGCCCGGCAGCGACCGGCGGCGCAGCAGCAGGTAGATCATCGCCCCGGTGGCCAGCCCCATCACGTGCTGCACGCCCACGACCAGCTCCACGCTGTGGAAGGGCCGCAGCGCCCACAGGAACCATGAATAGCCCGCCGGGTGGAACGCGCCCTGCGGTCGCATGTGCGCGGCCGTGTCCAGGTAGGTGAACGAGTCGTACCAGTAGAGCCGTGCCGTGTCGTACCCCAGCATGACCAGCACGCGCAGCGCGGCGGCGAGGACGAGCACGCACCCGAACAGCCCATGAGCGCGCAGGAGGCTCGGACGTTCCAGGCGCGCCCCCACGAGCGTGGACGTCATGGCCTTCTCCCCGAGAAGAGCCGGGCGGATCCCGACTTCGGGCGGCCAGTCCAGTGCGTCGCCTATAACCTGATCGTCACTGATATTGGTTATGCGCGCGTTATGCCGTTCGGAGCAGACTGGCGGCTTTTAGATCTTTTGGGGGCGTGGTGCGCGTTTTGGTCGCCGAGGACGAGCGGATGCTCGCCGACTCGATCGCCGAGGGGTTACGGGGAGAGGCACTGGCCGTCGATGTCGCCTATGACGGGGACGCGGCGCTCGAACGGCTCGGTGTGCACGACTACGACGTGCTGATCCTCGACCGGGACCTGCCGATGGTGCACGGCGACGAGGTGTGCAGGACCGTGGTCGAGCAGGGCTGGCTGGTGCGGGTGCTCATGCTGACCGCCGCGGGCGACGTGCGGGCCCGGGTGGCCGGGCTGTCGCTGGGGGCCGACGACTACCTGCCCAAGCCGTTCGCGTTCGAGGAGCTGGTGGCCCGGGTGCACGCGCTCGGGCGGCGGGCCAGGCGGGCCGACCCGCCGATGCTGGAGCGGGCGGGGGTGCGGCTGGACTGGGCGCACCGGCAGGTGTTCAGGGAGGGCAGGTACGTGCCGCTCGCCCGCAAGGAGTTCGGCGTGCTGGCGGAGCTGCTGCGCGCCCAGGGGGCCGTGGTGTCGGCCGAGACGTTGCTGGAGAAGGTGTGGGACGAGCACATCGACCCGTTCACGAACACGGTGCGCACGACGATGATGAAGCTGCGCAAGAAGCTCGGCGAGCCGCAGGTCATCGAGACCGTGCCCGGATCGGGGTATCGCATCCCATGAGCATGCGTCTGCGGTTCGCGCTGGCCTGCGCGGGCGTCTTCTTCGTGATCGCCGGGACCGCACTGGTCTCCGTCTACTTCGTCGTCCGGGCAAGCCTGCAATACCGGGCGAGCCTGTTCACTCCCAACTCGATCGTGCTTCCCGACGATCGATGGGGCTGGCTGTCGAGCCAGCGTTTCGATGACGGTTATGAGCTCGCCCGGAAGTTCGCACTCAAGGTGCACGGCACCTACCAGGACAGTGTCCTCGGCAACCTGCGTAACGCCGGTGTGCTGAGCGTGCTCGCCGGCACGGGGCTCGCGTTCGGGGTGGGCTGGCGGACGGCCGGCATGGTGCTCCGCCCGCTCAGGAACGTCACCGACACCGCCCGCCGCATCGCCCAGAATCACGACCTGAGCGAGCGCATCGGGTACAAGGGCTCGCGCGACGAGATCAAGGAGCTGACCGACAGCTACGACGTGATGCTCGACCGCCTCGCGCGCTCGTTCGACGGGCAGCGCAGGTTCGTCGCGAACGCCTCGCACGAGCTGCGCACCCCGCTCACCATCAACAGGACGCTCGTGGACGTCGCCGTGCGCCGGCCGGACGCGACCGACGACGTCAAGCGGCTCGGCGAGTCGCTGCTGCTGGTCAACGCCCGCCACGAGCGCCTCATCGACGGGCTGCTGGCGCTCACCGAGGGCGAGCAGGCGGTGCTGGACCGGCGGCCGTTCGACCTGGCCGACGTGGCCGAGCACGTGCTGGACCAGGCGGCGGGCGAGGCGGCCGAGCGCGAGGTGATCATGCACCGGCTGCTCGACCCCGCTCCGACGGCGGGCGAGGCGGTGCTGGTGGAGCGGCTGGTGCAGAACCTGGTCGAGAACGCCATCAGGCACAACCACCCGAAGGGCGAGGTGTGGGTGACGACCCGGCGGCGGGCCGATTGGGTCGAGCTGGTCGTGGCCAACACGGGGCTGCAGGTGCCGTCGTACGAGATCGAGACGATCTTCGAGCCGTTCCGGCGGCTGCACGGCGACCGGCTGCGCTCGGACCGGGGCAGCGGGCTGGGCCTGTCGATCGTACGGGTGATCGCCGAGGCGCACGGCGGCACGGTCACGGCCACGCCCAGGGACGAGGGCGGGCTGACGATCAGCGTCGAGCTGCCCGTCCACTCCGAGGGCGGCTCAGTCTAGGCCCTGGATCTCCCAGAGCGCCGTCTCCGGTATGCCGGCCTTGACGAGCTGCTCCCACGTGCCCATCCGGTCGGCCGGGTCGGCGAGCATGGCCCGTAGCAGCGGCCGCAGCTCCGCGTGGTCGGACCCGTCCTCCGCCCACATCGCCCCGAGCGCCCGGTGCATGGCGGGCGAGCGCACGGCCACCGTCCGCACCAGCTCCTCCAGGATCGCCAGGCGGTCCCGGTACGGCAGGAAGCGGCCCTCCCCCAGAGCCCGCATCAGCAGGTCGAGCAGCCGCCGGTGGCGGGGCGTGTGGCCGGTGGCGACCGCGACGACGACGTCGCCCATGCCGCCCGCCCCGTCGCCGCCGAGCACGACGTCCTCCTTGCCGTCCTCGACCACGCGCTGCGCCGACAGCGCGGTGACCAGCCCGGTCCAGCCCTCCTGGCCGAGCTGCCCCTTCCACAGGTGGCTGAGCGAGGACCACTGCTCCAGGTGGTCGGGGCCGGGCAGGATCGACGAGACGCGGACCGGCTCCTCGGACGCGCAGACGATGAGCAGGGTCAGGTTCGCGGAGTAGGCGGCCAGGCGGCGGGTCAGCGTGTGGCGTACGGGCCGGAATCCGGTGAAGTGGCGGCGCGGCCGCTCGTGCAGCGACCGGCGCAGCAGCCCGGCCAGCAGCTCCACGCAGCGGGCCCGCACGGCGGAGGGCACCTCCTCCAGCAGCTCCAGGACGAACCCCACGGTCGGGCCGCGCTCGGCCAGGCACGAGTGGGACGTGACCGCGTACAGCAGGTCGTCGTCCACGGCCTGCACCACCGCGAGCGGCTCGTCCCCCGCCAGGCGGCGCCTCCTGTCGAGGTCGCGCAGCGCGTAGACGGCCAGCCAGGCCACCAGGAACTCGCCGAACGTGGCGTGCAGGAACGCGTAACCGGTCCTGGGGCCGGTCCCGCGCACGAAGAAGAACCGCTCGGTGGCCTTGCGCGCCCAGTCGATCCGGTCCTCGTCGTCCGGCTCGTCCTCGCCGCCGTGGCAGAGGGCCGGCAGGTCGCGCTCGAGCGCCTCGTCGGTGATGAGCTGGCGGCCGCGGGCGAGCATGGACAGCGCCACCGCGCCGAGCAGGACCAGCTCCTGGTCGATGGCCACCCGCCGCACGCCGCCTGTCTCGCGCTCGGTGTAGTCGCGCAGCAGCACCTCGTACAGGCGGGCGCGGCCGAGCGGCCCGTGGTCGTGCTGGAGCGCGTTGCCTCCCGCGTCGTAGAGGGCGAGCAGCAACAGCAGCAGCGGCTGCCTGGCCATCTCGCCGTGGACCAGCGCCGCCTCGGCGGGCAGGGGCTTGAGTTCGCGGCGGGCGAGCAGGGCGCGGTTGGCCTGGTCCCAGATGGTCAGCCACTGCCGCACCTGGTCGTCGTCGAACGGCTGGAGCTGCAGCCCCAGCAGCCCCTCGGGCAGGCGCATCCGTTCGGCCACCACCGTGCGGCTGGTCACGATCACCGCCGCCGGACGGCCCAGCTCCGCCTCCCTGGCCTGGAACTCCTGCACGCGTTCGAGATAGTCGTAGCGGTTGACGCCGCCCTGCACCAGCTCGTCGAACCCGTCGAGGAGGATCACCGGCATGGCCCCGTCCGCGGCCGTCACCAGCTCGGCGTAGCCCACCTCCTCCCCCAGCACGGCCGCGAGCGCCTGCTCGATCTGCTCGGTGACGCCCGCCCGCGCGGCCACACTGCCCAGCTCCACCCTGATCGGCAGGAACTCGGACCTGGCCAGCCGCGCGGCGAACACCTCGGTCAGCTTGGTCTTGCCCGAGCCGGGCTCGCCCAGCACGAGCAGCGGCGCCTGGGTGGCGCGCAGCGAGGTGAGGTGGCCGACCAGGAACGCCTCGGTGTCGGGCAGCAGCCGCTGCTCCTCCCACCAGCTCAGCTGCGCGGGCGCGGCCTCGCGGGTCAGCTCGGCGACCCGGAAGCGGGGGCTGAGGTAGCCCTCGCCGAGCAGCGGGAGCGAGACGGCCTCGGGGAGCTTTCCGGCCAGCAGCAGCGGCCGGTCGAGCAGGTTGGCGGCCATCCTGGCCAGATGGATCATGGGGCGGTCGCCGACCCGCGGCGGGGCCAGCTCGGCCAGCAGCCAGGCCACCCGCGACAGCGCCGTGGCGGGCGGCGGCTTCTCGGTGACGAGGCTGCGCACCCCGAACTCGTGGCTGTCGAGCGCCAGCGACCGGTAGTCCTCGTCGTAGATGCGCAGCGCGTGCGCGGGCGGGCCCTCGGCGAGCATGCGAGGCAGCAGGAGCTGGTCGTCCACGGAGAGCTCGTCCCAGAGGGCCAGGCCGCTCACGTATCCGGTCAGGGCCTCGGACATGCGCAGGTAGGCACGTTCCACGGCCAGCCGGGTCCCGGCGTACGGCACGTGCGGCTCGGGCGTGGGCAGCCGCTCCAGGAGCAGGCTCGCCACCAGCCTGGCGAACCGCTCGGGCGTCGGCACCCCGTGGGAGATCTTGTCGCCGCGGTCGAGCTTGTCGAGCGTGAACGGCAGCTTCGCCTCGCCGAGCGCCTCGAAGTAGGCGGAGACGACGATCACGGCGTGCGCGGCGGCCAGCCGCTGCGTGCGGGTGAACCGGTCGACGCCGCTCTTCAGCTCCGGCATGCGGCGTACGACGTCCTCGCCGTACAGGGCGATGCTGTTGCGCAGGTCGGCCAGGCCGGCGGCGAGCTGCCCCGCGCCGGCAAGCGCCCAGCCGGTGCGCGCCGCCGCCGAGGCGAACCCGATCACCTTGACGAGCCTGGCGTCCTTGCATCCGAGGATCCTCAGGGCGTCGGCGTAGCTCGGGGTCTCGATCATGTGCCTTCTCCCGGGGACTGGGATGTCCCATCATGCGCCGTACGGGCGGACTTTTCGGCGGAAGTTACCGGCCCGTCATGTTCGCTTCACGGCCTCCGCGATCTCCGGCAGCGCCGCCGGATCCTCGATGGTGGACGGCGTGGTGTACGGGTGGCCGTCGGCGATGTCCCGCATCGTGGCGCGCAGGATCTTGCCCGATCGCGTCTTCGGCAGCCGGGACACCACGACGGCGCGGCGGAAGGCGGCGACAGGGCCGATGCGCTCGCGTACGAGGGCGGTCAGCTCGCGCTCCAGCTCCGCCGGGTCGCGCACGGCCCCGGCCTTGAGCACCACGAAGCCGACGGGGAGCTGGCCCTTCAGCTGGTCGGCCACGCCGATCACGGCGCACTCGGCCACGTCGGGATGAGAGGCGATGACCTCCTCCATCGAGCCGGTCGAGAGCCGGTGGCCGGCGACGTTGATCACGTCGTCTATGCGGCCCATGATGTACAGGTAGCCGTCGGCGTCCACGTGGCCGCCGTCGCCCGTGAGGTAGTGGCCGGGGTAGCGCTCCAGGTAGGAGCGGGCGAAGCGGGCCTCGTCACGGTAGAGCGTGGGCAGCGCGCCGGGCGGGAGCGGCAGCTTGACGGTGACGGCGCCGTCCACACCGGGCGGGCACTCGTTGCCGTCGGGGTCGAGGATGCGTACGTCCCAGCCGGGGACGGGCTTGGTGGGCGAGCCCGGTTTGAGCGGCAGCCGTTCGAGGCCGACGCAGTCGGCGGCGATGGGCCAGCCGGTCTCGGTCTGCCACCAGTGGTCGATGACGGGGATGCCGAGCAGGTCGGAGGCCCAGTGGTAGGTGTCGGGGTCGAGGCGCTCGCCGGCCAGGAAGAGGTAACGCAGCCCGGACAGATCATGCTTTTTCGCGAAATCTCCGGATGGGTCCTCTTTTTTGATGGCCCGGAGCGCGGTCGGCGCGGTGAACAGCGTCCGGACCCCGTGCGCGGCCACCACCCGCCAGAACGCGCCCGGGTCGGGGGTGCCGACCGGTTTGCCCTCGTACAGCACGGTTGTGCAGCCCGCCAGCAGCGGCGCGTACACGATGTAGGAGTGGCCGACCACCCAGCCCACGTCGGAGGCGGCCCAGTAGACCTCGCCGGGGGCGGCGCCGTACACGTGGGACATGCTCCAGTGCAGCGCGACGGCGTGGCCGCCGTTGTCGCGCACGACGCCCTTGGGCATGCCGGTCGTGCCGGAGGTGTAGAGGACGTAGAGGGGGTCGGTGGCGGCCACGCTCACGCACGCGGCGGGCTCGGCCTCGCCCACCGCCTGCGCCCAGTCGAGATCGCGCCCCTCCTCGAGCCTGGCGGGGCACTGCGGCCGCTGGAGGATCACGCAGTGGCCGGGCCGGTGCTCGGCCTGCTCCAGCGCGGCGTCCAGCAGCGGCTTGTACGCCACCACCCTGGACGGTTCGATGCCGCAGGACGCCGAGAGCACCACCTTGGGCCTGGCGTGGTCGATCCGCACGGCCAGCTCCCTGGCCGCGAACCCGCCGAACACCACCGAGTGCACGGCCCCGAGCCGGGCGCAGGCCAGCATCGCGACCACGGCCTCCGGCACCATGGGCAGATAGATGACGACGGTGTCGCCCTTTTCCACGCCGAGATCCCTGAGCATCCCCGCGGTCCTGGCCACCTGGTCGAGCAGCTCGGCGTAGCTGAAGGTCGCCGTGGCGCCGGTGACGGGACTGTCGTAGATCAGCGCCACCTGGTCGCCGCGACCGGCCGCGACGTGCCGGTCCACCGCGTTGTGACAGGTGTTGAGCCGCCCGTCGGGGAACCATCGGCCGTCCGCGGTGACGGTGGCGGGGGCCACGTCCCAGTCGATGCCGCGCGCCGCCTCCGCCCAGAACGCGCCGGGGTCCTCGATGCTCCGCCGGTAAGCCTCGTCATAAGCGCCCACTTTTCGATCAGACCAGCCACCGCCCCCATGACGCAAGATATCCGGGTGACCGATGACATGATCCTTACCGTCGTCATGGGGTCGCGGGCGTACGGGCTCGAGACGGACGCCTCCGACACTGACAGGCGGGGCGTCTTCGTGGCGCCGACGGCCGCGTTCTGGCGGCTGGAGAAGCCGGCGACGCACCGGGACGGGCCGCTGCCCGAGCAGTTCTCGTGGGAGGTCGAGCGCTTCTGCGTCCTCGCACTCGAGGCCAACCCCACCGTGCTGGAGTGCCTGTGGTCCCCCATCGTGGAGGTGATCACGCCGGCCGGGCGGCGGCTGCGCGACCTGCGCGCGGCCTTCCTGTCGGAGCGGGCCCGGCAGTCGTTCGCCGGGTACGCCGAGGCGCAGTTCCGCCGGCTCGACCCGGCCGCGCCCAAGTGGAAGCAGGCCATGCACATGGTGCGGCTGCTGCTCAGCGGCCTGCACCTGGTGCGCCACGGGGAGCCGCTCGTTCAGGTGGGGCCGTACAGGGAGCGACTGCTGGCAATCCGGCGCGGCGAAGTGCCGTGGGCGGAGGTGGACGCCTGGCGGGCGGAGCTGTCCGCCGAGGTGGCCGCGGCACCCGGCGTGCTGCCGGAGCGGCCGGATCGGGAGCGGGTGGAGGATTTCCTGGTGAGCGTGCGCAAGGAGTTCCTGTGAACCTGCCCGGATGGCTGGCTGAGGTGGCTGGGGAGCAGCCGTACCCGCTGGTGTTCGCGACGGTGAGCGGGGCTCACCTGTACGGGTTCCCCTCGGTGGACTCGGACGTGGACCTGCGGGGCGTGCACGTGCTGCCGGTCGAGGAGGTGGCGGGGCTGCGGCACGGGCCGGAGACGCTGGAGCGGATGTGGACGCGCGACGGCGTGGAGGTGGATCTCGTCACGCACGACCTGGCCAAGTTCTGCCGGTTGCTGCTGGGGCGCAACGGCTACGTGCTCGAGCAGTTGCTGTCGCCGCTGGTCGTGACGTCGTCGCCGGTGCACGAGGAGCTGGTGGCGCTCGCCCCCGGCTGCCTGACGCGGCATCACGCCCACCACTACCTGGGGTTCGCGCGTACGCAGTGGCGGCTGTTCACGAAGAGCGGGGAGCTCAAGCCGCTGCTCTACACCTTCCGCGTGCTGGCCACCGGGACGCATCTCATGCGTACCGGAGAGCTGGAGGCCGACCTGACGCGCCTGTACGAGTACGGGCCCGCGTACCTGCCCGACCTGGTCGCCGCCAAGCGGGAGGCCGAGCACGGGCCGGCGCCGTCCGCGCCCGGGCTGGAGTCGGATGTGGAGCGGATGACCGGGGAACTGGAGCGCGCCCGGGACGGCTCGGCGCTGCCCGAGCGCGCGACCGCCGCGGACGCGCTGCACGACCTGGTGCTGCGCGCCCGGGCGCGGGGCCCAGTGGTGGACACGGCGGCGGGGTGAGGATGGAGCGCGCGTGCGCCAGGTGCACCTGGCGCAGCGTCTCGAGCGGGCCGCCGCAGCCGATCCTGGCAAGGTACGCGTCGAGGTCGGGCTTCTCGACGTCCCATGTCATGAGGTCGACGATGACGCGTGCGACGGCCCGCGCGCGTCACGCGTTCACGGGATCCGGCGACAGGACGAGCCTGACGGCGAAGTTGCGGTACCCGGCCCGTTCGAACGCCCTGGCCATCGGGACGTTGCCGGCGTCGGTGTCCGCCGCGATCCGCCGGACCCCGCGCTCGGCGAGGAACCGGGTGATCTCGGCGAGCAGGTCGTCGACGTAACCGTGGCCGCGGTGCTCGGGCACCACGCCGAGGTAGCCGACCACCGGCCCGCCGTTGTTGGCCGACGGCAGGGCGACCCCGACGAGGTCCCCGCTCTTGTCGTACGCCAGCCGCCACCACGACCGGTCGCCCGGCATGGACTTGTAGTCGTGGACGTCCTCGCGGGCCTGCGCCACGGGGTCCATGGTGGCCAGGGCCTGCCGGGTGTGGAAGTCGAGCGTCCCGGCGGCCACCCGGCGGAACGCCTCCACGAACGCCTCGTCGTCCTCCTCGCCGCGGAAGACGAGCCGGTCCGACGGCTCGGGCACGGGCCCGTCCGCCCACTCGTAGCGGAGCCGTTCCAGCTCGTGGGTGAGCCCGACGCGGCCCGCGGCCTCCCAGCGCCAGGCGATGGCCGCCGCGGCCTTGGGGTCGTCGCGCCAGCCGTTGCCGACGAACACGTGGTACTCGGGCGCCAGCCCGTACGCCTCGTGGGCGTGGCGCAGCAGCTCGGCGGCGAGGCCGACGCGGTCGGCGCGGTCGCTCACCGAGGGGTGGACGTAGACGCAGTCGAGCGCGAGCGGCTTGTCGCCGTCGGGGAAGCCCCACCAGACGGCGCGGGCCAGGATCTCGCCGTCGTCGGCGACGGCGAGCCAGATGCGGTCGAAACGGTAGTTGCCGTTCTCCAGGAACGAGAGCAGCCGTTCAGGATGCGCCCAGCTGATGGACTCGTCGACGACGCAGCCGAGCAGGCGGTCTAGATCTTCTTCGACCGCGGTGCGGAAAAGCACGATTCCTCCGAGAAGCAGAAGTGGACGGCGCAGTAAGCGCCCGAACCCATACCGAACATCTCAGCGCCCCCTTTCTTCCGACTTTTCGGTGTCAGGTGGCACTGTAGCGGAAATATCGCGACAGGATGGGCTCGTGAGGTCCTACGACGACACCCTGCCCCTGCAACCCCCGGTCCGGCTGCCGGAGGAGGCCACGCTCGCGGCAGCCGTACGCGCCGCTCCCCTGGCCGAGGAGCTGAAGCCGGAAGGCTCCGACGCGGAGGTGCTGGCCTTCTGGGCGGACCACTGCCGCGAACGGCTGGCCACCGACGAGGGGCTGCTGCTGGAGCTCATCAGGATGTTCCTGGCGCGCGAGCCGCATCCGGGCCGGGTGCCCGAGGAGCTGACCGGTCTGGGCCTGGTACGGCAGGCGGAGCCGTACACGCTGAGCTGGCTCGGCCTGTGGACGGCGCGGCTGATCATCGCGGAGACCACGGGGCAGGACGTCCCGGTCATGGGGTCGCTCGCGGACGCCGACGCGGCGGCGCTGCTGCACGGCCTGCGCTCCTATCCGGAGGCGGAGCGCGGCGAGGAGCTGGCGGGATGGCTCAAGGGGCGGGACACGGACGCGGCGGCGGCCGAGATCGCCTCGGTGCTCGGCACGGTGAGCCCGCTGAGCCGGGCGGTCGGCGTGGAGCTGCTGTCCTCGGACTTCGGGGAGTCCGGCCGGTCGGCGCTGTCGGGGCTGCTGGAGGAGCCCAGGCTCGGGGCGGTGATCGCCGCCAGGACGGGGCGCGAGGACCGGCAGCCCGCGCCGGGCGAGATCGCGTGGGTGCTGGTGGACATGGCGGCGGCGCTGCTGGAGTTCGGGGGTGAGACGGGCGAGGTGATCGAGTCCATCGCCATGGGGATGGGCGCCGAGGAGCAGGCGGGGACGATCGCCATCCTGGCGTTCGGGGACCATCCCTGGACGGGGCAGGTGCTGCGGGTGTTCATCGACCACCATCCCGACGAGCGGGTCGCCGCCGCGGCCCGCAAGGCCCTGCGCCGGCTGCACGGGCTGGCGGACGTGCACAACTGAAGGTTCTGTAGAGTCGGCTCGGTGACGACGCATTCGATCTTTCCGCAGTCCGGCATCCTGGGTGACGCGTTCGCCTGTGAGTGCGGCGCCGTGCTGGCCGGGCGGATGACGGCCGAGCTGCACGCCGTCGAGAACGGGCTGTGCTCGGTCTGCCTCGGCTCCGCCCAGGAGGAGGTGGCGCCCGGGCTGACGCAGGCCTGCACGGCGTGCGCGGCCACCGGGCGCCGCAAGGAGCAGATCACCTGGCAGCTCGCGTACGCCGAGGCCGAGCAGCTCATCACGTCGGCCGTCGTGCGCGGGGTCGTGGCGGGCTTCGAGGGGCCGTTCCACCTGTCCGAGATCGCCGACGCGGTGCGGGCCGGGCTGGGGCTGCCCGCGGGGCGGCTGCCGGTCGGGCCGCGGGTCCGCGACCTGCTGCTGGAGCTGCAGGCCGTGGGCGAGATCACCATGCTGTCGGCGCCCGACGAGATGATCGGCGCCGACATGGTCCTCTACCGCGACCCGCAGTGGCAGCGCGCCCGCACGCTCGGCCTGTGACCCGCCTCCACCACACCCGCACACTCGGCCTGTGACCGCCCTGCACCACACCCGCACGCTCGGCGTGTGAGACACGTGGGCGCCCGCTGCCCTGAGCCGCGGCTCCCGGGGCGTCAGGCGCGGCAGAGGATCTCGCCGTGCAGGACGGATATCCAGCCGTCCTCGGCCGCCGCCCACTTCAGCCAGCCCTCCGAGATCCGCCGCAGGTCGGCCTCCGTGGCGGCCCCGCTCGCCAGGGCCTGCTCGGCCATGGACGAGCTCAGGATCCGGTCCGCCCACATCCCGCCCCACCAGGCCCGGTCGTCAGGCGTCGCGAAGCACCAGGTGGACGAGGTGGCCGTCACGTCGGTGAAGCCCGCGGCCCTGGCCCACGACAGCAGCCGCCGCCCCGCGTCGGGCTCGCCGCCGTTGCCCCGGGCGACCTTCTGGTACAGCGCCATCCACTCGTCCAGCTCCGGCAGCAGCGGATACCACGCGAACGCCGAGTAGTCGCTGTCGCGCACCGCCGCATAACCGGTGGGCTTGGTCACCCTGCGCATCTCCCGCAGCGCCCGCACCGGGTCGCCCACGTGCTGCAGCACCTGGTGGGCGTGGACCACGCAGAACGTGTCATCGGGGAAGTCGAGCGCGTGGACGTCCGCGACGGCGAAGTCCACGTTCTCCACTCCCCTGGCGGTCAGCTCGGCCCTGGCCAGGCCGAGCGCCTCCTCGCTCACCTCGGACGCCGTCAGGTGCCCGACCAGCCCCGCCAGGTCGGCGGTGATCGTGCCGGGGCCGCTGCCCACGTCCAGCACCTTCATGTGCGGCTTGAGGTGCGGCAGCAGGTACGCGGCCGAGTTCTCGGCAGTGCGCCAGCGGTGCGAGCGCAGCACCGACTCGTGGTGGCCATGCGTGTAGACGGCGTTCATCGCCAAGCTCCTTCGTTCCGCTCCGATGACGACCACACTAGCGCTCGTCTCATCATTCAAGAAGAATTGTCTTTATATATGAGACACGAGTCAGCCCTTGACGTGCGCGCCTCGCGGTCGAGGACCCGCCGAGCGCGCTGTTCACCGCCGACCAGCTACATGACGAAATCTGCCTTCTCGTTCCTGTCCGAACGCGACATCCCGATCCCCGACCAGGTGTCGCTGCTCGGGTTCGACGACCTGGAGTGGACCACGCTGGTGCGCCCGCGGATCTCCGTCGTCGTGCAGTCGGCGTACGACATGGGCCGGGCCGCGGCCGACCGTCTGTTCGCCCAGATCGGCGGGTCGGGCGCCGCCCAGGGGCGGCGCACCGTGGTGCCGACGCGCTTCCTCGAGCGCGAGAGCGTGGCGGCGGTCAGACGCTGAACTCCACTCCCTGGGCGAGCGGCAGCTCGCCGGAGTAGTTGATCGTGTTCGTGGCACGACGCATGTAGGCGCGCCAGGCGTCCGAGCCCGACTCGCGGCCGCCGCCGGTCTCCTTCTCGCCGCCGAACGCGCCGCCGATCTCGGCTCCGGAGGTGCCGATGTTGACGTTGACGATGCCGCAGTCGGAGCCCTCTGGCGACAGGAACAGCTCGGCCTCGGCCTGGTCGCGGGTGAAGATGCTGGACGACAGGCCCTGCGGCACCGCGTTGTTGAGCGCGATGGCCTCCTCCAGGGTCTCGTACGGCAGGACGTACAGGATGGGCGCGAACGTCTCCTGGGTCACGATCGGCGTCTGCTCCGCCATCCGCACCAGCGCCGGCTCGGCGTAGAAGGCGTCGGGCGCCTGGTCGGCGAAGCGGCGGCCGCCGCCAGCCACCAGCGTGCCGCCCTGCTCCACGGCGGCCTCCAGCGCGGCGCGCATGGCCGCGTGCGCCCGCCCGTTGACGAGCGGCCCGACCAGGGTGCCCGGCGCCATCGGGTTCCCGATCGGCAGCCGTCCGTAGGCGTCGGCGAGGCGCTCGACGAGCGCGTCGGCGACGTCGGTGTGCGCGATCACCCGGCGCATGGTGGTGCACCGCTGGCCGGCCGTCCCGGCGGCGGAGAACACGATGCCGCGCACGGCCAGATCCAGGTCCGCCGAGGGGCAGACCACGGCCGCGTTGTTGCCGCCGAGCTCCAGCAGCGACCGCCCGAACCTGGCGGCCACGCGCGGGCCCACCGCGCGGCCCATGCGCGTCGAGCCGGTGGCGCTGACCAGGGCGACCCCGGGGTGGTCCACGAGCGCCTCCCCGACGTCGGGGCCGCCGATGAGTACCTGGCTCAGGTACGCCGGCGCGCCCTGCTCGGCGGCGGCCCGCTCCAGCAGGGCCGCGCAGGCCAGGGCGGTCAGCGGCGCCAGCTCCGACGGCTTCCAGACGACCGGGTCGCCGCACACCAGGGCGATCGCCGTGTTCCACGACCAGACCGCCGCGGGGAAGTTGAACGCGCTGATCACCCCGACGACGCCCAGCGGATGCCAGGTCTCCATGAGCCGGTGGCCGGGCCGCTCGGAGCTGATCGTGCGCCCGTACAGCTGGCGGGACAGGCCCACCGCGAAGTCGCAGATGTCGATCATTTCCTGGACCTCGCCGAGCGCCTCGGAGGTGATCTTGCCGACCTCCAGGCTGATCAGCGTGGCGAGGTCCGTCTTGTGCTCCGACAGCAGCTCGCCCAGCCGCTTCACCAGCGCGCCCCGCGCCGGCGCGGGCACCGCCCGCCAGGTCAGGAACGCCTGCCTGGCGCGCGCGACGGCGTCATCGACGGCTCCGGCGTCCACCCAGTCCACCGTGGCCAGGCACGCGCCGTTGATGGGCGAGGTGATCGTGACGGCGCCGTCCGGCACCTCCACACCGCAGCGCTTGGCGGTCTCCCGCGCCATCGCGGCCAGTTCGTCGGCGCCAGGCAGCGTGTGCACCATCAAGTTCTCCCCTTATCAGACGGTCTGTCAGACGATGTTGAGCTCGGGCCTGGCACCGGCCAGGGCGAAGCGGCGGGCGTCGAAGCCGGAGACGTCCACGAACGGCGTCCGGCCCAGGTAGAGGTCGCGGACCACCTCGCCGACGGCCGGGCTCATCAGGAAGCCGTGGCCGGAGAAGCCGGTGGCGTAGATGAACCGGTCGACGTCCGGGGCGGTCCCGATGAGCGCGTTGTGGTCGGGCGTCACCTCGTACAGGCCGGCCCATCCGGTGGCGATGCCGGTCTCCATCAGCGCGGGGGCGCGGCGGGCCATGGCCTCGCCGAGCCGCGGCAGCCAGGCGTCGGACCGGTCGAGCTTGAACCCCGGCGTCTCGTCGGGATCGGACATGCCGAGCAGCAGCCCCGGGCCCTCGCGGTGGAAGTAGAACGTGGTGCCGAAGTCGATGGTGAACGCGGTCGGCGGCAGATCCGGCACGGGCTCGGTGACCAGGATCTGCCTGCGCAGCGGGGACACCGGCAGGTCGACGCCCGCCCACGCGCCGATCGGCTGCGACCAGGCGCCGGTCGCGCAGATCACGGTGTCGGTCTCGATGCGGCCGCCCTCGGTCAGGACGGCGACGATGCGGCCGTCCGCCGTCTCGATGCCGGTCGCTGCGCAGCCCGGCAGCAGCCGCGCGCCGAGCCGCCGGGCCGCGCCCGCGTAGCCGAGGACCACGGACTCGGGCGTGCAGTGCCCGTCGGTGGGGCAGTAGGCGGCGGCCAGCAGCCCGTCGGCGTCGATCAGCGGGGACAGCTCCATGGCCTCCCGCACCGAGATCATCCGGCTGGGCACGCCGAGGTCGTTCTGGACCGCGACGTTCTTCTCGAACTCGGCGACCGACTCGGGCGAGTCGAGCAGGAACAGGTAGCCGGGCTTGTGCAGGTCGATCTCCTGGCCGAAACGCTCCCCGAAGGTCTCGAACGTCTCCAGGCTGCGTACGGCGAGCTCGATGTTGACCCGGTCGGAGAACTGCGCGCGCACGCCCCCGGCCGCCTTGGAGGTCGAGCCGGAGCCCAGCGGCCCCTTGTCGATCAGGACCACGTCGCTCACCCCGGCGGCGGCCAGCGCGTACGCCGAGCTGACGCCCATGGCGCCGCCGCCGATGATGACCGCCGAGGCATGCGAGGGGAGCTCACGTCCCATTGATCGGTTCCTTTCACCAGTGACCACCTCCAGCATCGCGGATCGGACAGAGCCGGAGGAAGCGGTCAAGCAACGCCATTTGTCGGCAGTTCGCACGTGCAGCGGATTGAGCATGAGCAGGCTTCATGGCAGTCGATCGGCGAGCAGCTGGGCCAGGTGGACGCCCTGCCGGGACGTCAGATCGGCGATCTGCGTACGGCAGGAGAAGCCGTCGGCCAGGACCGCCGTCTCCGTCCCCGCCTGCCGGAGCGCGGGCAGGAGCTGCTGCCCGGCCACCGCCACGGACACCTCGTAGTGCCCCTTCTCCACGCCGAAGTTGCCCGCGAGGCCGCAGCAGCCGCCCAGCCGCCGCACGTCCGCGCCCGCCTCGCGCAGCAGCCGGGCGTCGTGATCCCAGCCCATGACGGCGTGGTGGTGGCAGTGCGGCTGGGCCACGACCTCCAGCCCGTGCAGCGGAGGTGGCCGCCACTCCGGGGTTTCCAGCAGCAGTTCGGCGAGCGTACGGGTCATCCTCGCCACCGGTGCGGCTGTCTGCTCGCCGAGGAGTTCCAGCGCGTCCGAGCGCAGGACCGCCGTGCAGGACGGCTCCATGCCGACGATGGGCACGCCTTCCGCCGCGGCCTCGCCGAGCTCGGTGACCGTACGGCCGAGGATCTTCCTGGCCGTGTCGAGCTGGCCGGTGGAGATCCAGGTGAGCGCGCAGCACTGGCGGCGCTCGCTGATCCGCGGCCGGTAGCCCGCGGCCTCCAGCACTTTCACCGTGGCGCGGCCCGCCTCCGGCGCGAAATGGTCGGTGAAGGTGTCGACGAACAGCAGCACCGGCCTGCCTTCCGCCGGGCGCCTGCGCCTGAACCACGCCCGGAAGGTCTCCGGCGCGAACGCGGGCAGCGTGCGCCGCCGGTCCACCCCCGCGATCGCGGGCAGCCCCGGCATCCGCAGCAGGGCGTTCGCCGCGCGCGGCATCCGGCTCGCCAGCCTGGCCCAGAGCGGCAGGCGGCCCAGGGAGTAGTGCGTGACCGGGCGGAGCCGCCCGCGGTAGCTCTGGTGGAGCACTTCGGACTTGTACGCGGCCATGTCGATCCCGGTCGGGCAGTCCGAGGCGCAGCCCTTGCAGGACAGGCAGAGGTCGAGGGCCTCGTGGACCTCGGGCGAGCGCCAGCCGCCCGCGACGGCGGAGCCGTTGACCATCTCCTGCAGCGCACGGGCGCGGCCCCGGGTGGAGTCCTTCTCCTCCCTGGTGGCCAGGTAGGACGGGCACATCACGCCGCCGGCCGCGGTGTTGTCGGCGCGGCACTTGCCCACGCCGGTGCAGCGGTGCACCGCCTGGCTGAAGTCGCCGCCGTCGTGGCGGTAGGCCAGGGCGAGCTGGTCGCGCACCGGACGGGCGGCCGGGATCCGCAGGTCGGCGTCCACGGGACGGGGGCGGACGAGCACGCCGGGGTTGAGCACGTCGCCCGGGTCGAAGATCGCCTTGACCCGCGCGAAGAGGTCGATCGCGGCCTCGGAGTACATGAGCGGCAGCAGCTCGCTCCGGGCACGGCCGTCGCCGTGCTCGCCCGACAGCGAGCCGCCGTAGCCGGCGACCAGCGTGGCCGCGGCGACCAGGAACTCCCGGAGCGCCTTCGGCCCACCCGGCCGCTCGAGGGCCCCGCCCGGTCGGTCGAGCGTGCCACCTGGCCGGTCGAGCGTCCCGTCGACCGGCGTCCCAGCCAGGCCCGGCCGGTCGAGGGTCCCGCCTGGACGGTCCAGCGGTACGTCGAGCCGGATGTGCAGGCAGCCGTCGCCGAAGTGCCCGTACGGCAGGCCGGTCAGGCCGTGCTCGGCCATCAGCGCCTCGAAGTCGCGCAGGTAGCGCCCCAGCATCGCGGGCGGCACGGCGGAGTCCTCCCACCCCGCGTGCGCGGGCAGCCCGGCGGGGCTGCGCCCGGACAGGCCGGCGCCGTCCTCCCTGATGCGCCAGAGCGCCGTGGCCCGCGCCGGGTCGGTGACGACGAGCGCGTCCTCGCCGCCGGAGGCCAGCCGGGCGGCCCGCTCCCCCACCTCGGCCGCGTCGTCCCCCGCGACCTCGACGAACAGCCAGGCCGCCCCGCGCGGCAGCGGCGGCACCGCCTGCGGTCCCCGCCGCCGGCGCACCACGTCGACGATGCGCGCGTCGATGCCCTCGCAGGCCGTGGGCCGGTGCTCCAGCAGGGCGGGTGCGGCGTCCCCGGCGGCGGCGATGTCGGGGTAGCCGAGCACCACGAGGGCCCGGTGCGCCGGGTCGGTCACCAGTTTCACCGTGGCCTCGGTCAGCACGGCGAGCGTGCCCTCGCTGCCGGTCAGCAGCCCGGCGACGTCGAAGCCGCGCTCCGGCAGCAGGTGCTCCAGCGCGTACCCCGACATCTGCCGCCCGAACCGGCCGAACTCGGTCCTGATCGTGGCCAGGTTGGCCATCACGAGGTCGCGCAGCGCGGCCGGGCCCCCTTGCGCGGGCAGGTCCAGGGCCGTGCCGTCGCCGGCCACCGCCTTGAGCCCGGCGAGGTTGTCGCTCGTGCGGCCGTAGCCGAGCGTCCTGGAGCCGCACGCGTTGTTCCCGATCATGCCGCCGATCGTGCAGCGCGTGTGGGTGGACGGGTCGGGGCCGAACCTGAGCCCGTACGGCGCCGCCGCCCGCTGCAGGGCCGCCTGGACGACGCCCGGCTGGACCACCGCCGTGCGCGTCTCGGTGTCGACGTGCAGCACCCGGTTCATGTGACGGCTGAAGTCCAGCACGAGCCCGGGACCGATGGCGTTCCCGGCGACGGACGTGCCGGCGCCGCGCGCTGTCAGGGGGACCTCATAGTGCGCGCACAGCTCGATCGCGGTGGCCACGTCCTCGGCCGACCTGGGCCGCGCGACCAGCAGGGGCGGCACCCGGTAGAGCGAGGCGTCGGAGGAGTGGACGGATCGCGTGGTGGAGTCGGTGAGCACGTCGGTGACTCCGCGCCGGCGGAGGTCGTTCGCGAGAGCGGCGGCCCGATCCATGAGTAGCATGCTACATGCGACACCTGTAACATGCCACTCACCCGTACCAGCGGCAAGGAGAGAAGAGGCACGATGGTCGGCTCCACCGCGCTCCGGGCGGCCTTCGCCCGGCGCCTGTCCACGATGTACGGCACGGAGGTCCCGGCGTACAACACGCTCGTCGACGTCGCCCAGGAAGTGAACGGCGAGGTGATGGAGCGGATGGGAGCGGGCGCCGAGCGGCTCGGCTCCATCGGCCGCGTCACCGCGGAGCGGCACGGCGCGATCCGCGTGGGCACCCCGGCCGAGCTGGCGCAGGTCGCGCGGATCTTCGGCGCGATGGGCATGTACCCCGTCGGCTACTACGACCTGCGCGAGGCGGCCGGCAGCTCCGTGCCGGTCGTCTCCACGGCGTTCCGTCCCGTGGACGAGGCCGAGCTGGCCGCCAATCCCTTCCGGGTGTTCACGTCCATGCTCGTGACGGGCGACCGGCGCTTCTTCGACGAGGACCTGGAACGCCGGCTCGGCGAGTTCCTCGGGGCCCGCCGGCTGTTCCCGCCGCGCCTGCTCGACCTGGCCGACCGCGCCGAGGCCGAGGGCGGCCTGGACGACGCGGCGGCCGAGGAGTTCCTCACCCTCGCCACGCGGGCGTTCGAGCTGTCCGCGGAGCCCGTCTCGCGCAGCTGGTACGCCGAGCTGGAGCGGGTGTCAGCGGTGGCCGCCGACATCGGCGGCGTGGCGAGCACGCACATCAACCACCTGACCCCGCGCGTGCTCGACATCGACGCCCTCTACGCCCGTATGAGCGAGCGCGGCATCACCATGATCGACGCGATTCAGGGCCCGCCCCGCTGGGACGGCCCCGACCTCCTGCTGCGCCAGACCTCCTTCCGCGCGCTGGCCGAGCCGCGGCTGTTCAAGGAGGATGACGGCGGCGTCGTACGGGACGACCTGCGGGTGCGGTTCGGGGAGGTGGAGGCGCGGGGCATCGCGGTGACGCCGGCCGGGCGCGCGCTCTACGACGACCTGTCCGCGGAGCTCGACGTGATGCTCGCGGGCCGTTCCGCCACCGCGGAAGAACGCAACGAGCTCGCAGCGAAGCTCTGGGAAGGCCGCGTGCCGCGCAGCGAGGCCGAGCTCGTCACGGGCGACCTCGCCTACTTCACCTTCCACGTCCGCGACGCCCGCCCCGGCGCCGCGCCCCCGGCCGACCTCACCGCCCTCCTCTCCGAAGGCTGGGTGAGCGCCCGGCCCATCGTGTACGAGGACTTCCTGCCGCGCTCGGCCGCCGGGATCTTCCAGTCCAACCTGACCTCCGACGGCACCAAGGACGCGACCAGGACCGGCGCCGACTTCGGCCCCGACGCCCTGGCCGGGGTCCTCGGAAGAGCGCTGCACGACCCCTACGAGCTGTACGCCTCGGTCCGGGCGGCGTCGCTGGCACGCGTGCGCGCGGAGCTCGGCCTGGACAGCGAGATCACCCTGCCCGGTGCTGCCTGACCATCGTTCACGGCTCGTCGACGATGGCCGCCCACAGTGCGTCCACGTCGACCGGCTCCCCCTGCGCTCTGGCCGCCTGCCCGGCCAGGATGAGACCGGTGTTGGTCAGGTGGGCCCGCATCGCGCGTACCGCTCCGTCCGCGTCGCCCGCCGCGACGGCCGCCACGATGGGCTCGTGCTCCTCGTGCACCTGCCGCAGCGTGCGGGACCGGTCGTCGGTGGACGTGCCGAGGATGCGCATGGTGTCGCGCAACCCGCCGACGATCGCGCGGGCCCTGCCGTTGCCCGCCGCGGCCAGGATGTGGTCGTGCAGCGTCTGGTCCAGGTGGAAGAAGAGGGACTCGTCGCCCGCGCCCACCGCGGCCGCCATCTCCTCCATCGTCGCCCGCAGGGACGCGCCGAGCCCGGCGGCCCCGCCACCGGCCGCCCGCCGGACGGCGGGCAGCTCCAGCGCGAGCCGTACCCCGAAGATCTCGACGATCTCGCGGGGGTGCGGCAGCACGACGCGGAACCCCCGGTTGCGCTCGACCTGCACCAGCCCCGCCTCCGCCAGCCGCAGCATCGCCTCGCGCACCGGGCTCCTGGAGACGTTGAGCTGCTCGGCCACCTGGTAGACGGAGTAGAGGCGGCCGGGGACCATCGCGCCCGTGTGCACCGCCCGGCGCACCTCCGAGATCACCTGCTCGGCCAGTGACCGCCCCGCCTGCGGCAACGGCTGCAGCTTCAGCTCGGCGTGTTCGCGGGTGGGCGGCATGGTGGCATGTTACCCGTACGGGACGAGCCGCGATCATCCCCGCACGCCGGGGCAGTCTCCGCAGGTGAGCACTACCATGTCGGGACGCACTGTTGACGATTCGAGAGAGGCGTTGGTCGTGGGAGAGGTCCGGCCGATCGTGCACGTGGGCGACCCGGTGCTGCATCATCCGTGCGAGCCGGTCACCCGGTTCGACGGTGAGCTCAAGGCGCTGGTGGACGACATGTTCGCGAGCATGTACGCGGCGGAGGGCGTGGGCCTGGCCGCCAACCAGATCGGCGTGCCGCTGCGCGTGTTCATCTACGACTGCCCCGACGCCGACGGGCAGCACCACAAGGGCGTCGTCGTCAACCCCACCCTGGAGCTGCCGGGAGTCGGCGAACGTCACCTCGACGCGGACGACGAGGGCTGCCTGTCGGTCCCCGGCCAGTACGCGCCGCTCCCCCGGGCCGACCACGCCACCGTCCACGGGTTCGACGCCGACGGGGAGCCCGTCACCGTCGAGGGCACGGGGCTGCTGGCCCGCTGCCTCCAGCATGAGACCGACCACCTCGACGGTCACCTGTACATCGACCGCCTTCCCGCCAAGCGTCGCAAGCAGGTGCTGGCCGCGTACAAGGAGGCCCATTCCGCTATCGCGGACAAACCGCCGCTATAGTGGACACATGGAAGGCGAAGGGGTCCTGTCGAGCGGCCTGTCGATGGCCGAGCTCGGGCAGCGGATCCGCTCGGAGCGGCGGGCGCGCGGGCTGACCGTCGAGCGGCTGGCCGCGCTGAGCGGCATCAGCCGGAGCATGGTCTCGGAGGTCGAACGGGGCGCCAAGACACCGACGGTGCTGGTGCTCGACCGGCTGGCCACGGCCCTCGGCACGTCGATCGCCCGGCTGCTCGACGAGCCCGCGCACGCGGCGATGCGGGTGCTGCGCCACGCCGGGCAGCGCGTGCTGCGCGACCCCTCGGGCTGGGAGCGGCGGGTGCTGTCGCCGGTGCTGGCGGACGTGGAGTTCGAGTTCATGCGGACGACCATCGGGCCGGGCGTGGACGCGGGCGAGTTCGCGCCGCACGCGCCGGGGTCGCGCGAGTATCTCGCGGTCGAGCGCGGCAGCCTACGGCTGACGATCAACGGCAGGCCGTACGAGCTGGGGGCCGGTGACTCGGCGTACTACCCGGGCGACTGCCGCCACGCCTTCGCCAACGACGGCGCCGTCGACTGCGTCTACTACCTGGCGATGGAGCTGGGCGGCGCCGGGGAGCACGACCCATGGAAGGAATCGCCCGATGGCTGACCGCGACCCGCACCTCGCAGCCGACGCGAGCACACGTCCGGAGCGCGCCGCCCATGCGTGCACACACCACGAGCACCTCGCCGACGCGGGCGCACACCATGAGCGCCCCGGCGACACGACCGCGCAGGGCATGCGCCTGGCCGACGCGGCGGACGGCGGGCTGCGCAGGGCCGGGGCCGCGGCGGTCGCGATCGCGGCCGAGCACCTGGCGGGTCTCGGTGAGCGGCCCGTGTGGCAGCCCGTGCCGGACGCCGAGCGGGTCTGGCTGAGCGGCCAGGAGCTGCCCGAGCACGGGCGGGCGCTCGACGAGCTGCTCGAGGACGCCCGCACCCACGTGCTGCCGTACCCGATGGGCAACGGCCACCCCCGCTTCTTCGGCTGGGTGAACTCCCCGCCCAACCCCGCAGGCGTCCTGGTCGAGCCGCTGGCCGCGGCCCTGAACCCGAGCTGCGCCGGGGGCGACCACGCGGGCCCGCACCTGGAGCGGGCCGTGGTGCGGTGGCTGGCCGAGCTGGTCGGGTTCCCGCATCCGCCCGGCGGCGGGCTGCTGACCAGCGGCGCGTCCATGGCCACCGTGATCTGCCTGGCCTCCGCCCGCCAGCGGGCGGCGCTCGCCGACGGCTGGGACGTCCGTGAGGAGGGCCTGTCCGGACGGCCGCCCATGGTCATGTACGTCACCGAGGAGGGCCACAGCTGCCTGCACAAGGCGGCCCAGCTGCTCGGTCTGGGATCGCGGCAGGTCCGCACGGTCCCGGTGGACGGCGCGTACCGGATGGACGTGGGCGCGCTCCGTACCATGATCAAGGAGGATGTCGGGCGGGGCCTGCGGCCGTTCTGCGTGGCGGGCAGCGCGGGCACCGTCAACTCCGGCGCGGTGGACCCGCTGGACGAGATCGCCGACGTGGCGGCCGAGCACGGGCTCTGGTTCCACGTGGACGGCGCGTACGGCGGGCTCGGCGTGCTGGCCGACGGCGCGGCGCCGCACTACGCGGGCCTGGATCGGGCCGACTCGCTGGCCCTGGACCCGCACAAGTGGCTCGGCGTCCCGGTGGGCTGCGGCTGCGCGCTGCTGCGCGACCCGGGGGCGGCGCGGGCCGCGTTCAGCCTGGTGCCGTCGTACCTGATCGACGACAACGCGGGCGATCTGGGGTGGTTCTCCGAGTACGGGCCCGAGCAGACCCGGCCGTTCCGCGCGCTCAAGACCTGGGCGACGCTGTCGCACCTGGGCCGGTCCGGCGTCACGCGGCTGGTGAACCACACGGCGGGGCTGGCCCGCACGCTCGCCGCCATGGTCGAGGAGTCGGACGACTTCGAGCTCATCGCCCCCGTCACCACCTCGATCACCGCCTTCCGCTACCGCCCGGGGTCGGACGCGGTCAACCGGGCGATCCCGGGCGCGGTGCAGGCGCGCGGCAACGCGTTCATCACCGGCACCCGGCTGGGCGGCCGTCATGCGCTGCGGGCGTGTTTCCTGCACCCCGACACGACCGAGCGTGACCTGACCGTCCTGCTCGACGAGATCCGCCTGGCGGCCAAGACGCTCTAGCCGAACGCAGAGACACGACAAAGTCCCGTGAGTCGCCTACCCGCCCGGGTAGAGGGTCGGCTGGACCGCTCTACCAGGAGGATTCCCATGGCGAAGACCGTGGCCGATGTAATGACGTCCCACCCCGCGACGGTCGAGGCCGACCAGCCGGTGTCCGTCGCGGCGGCGCTGATGCGCGACAACGACGCGGGCGCCGTCATCGTCAACGACAACGGGCGGATGCGGGGCATCATCACCGACCGCGACATCACCGTGCGCGTCGTCGCGGCGGACAAGACCCCCGAGACTCCGGTACGCGAGGCATGCAGCCCCTACGTCGAGGCCGTCGGCCCGGACACCAGCATCGACCAGGCGGTCCAGCTCATGCGCTCGCACGCCGTGCGGCGTCTGCCGGTGGTCGAGGACGGCCGCGCGGTCGGCATCGTCAGCCTCGGCGACCTCGCTCTCGAACGCGACCCCAACTCGGCGCTCGCCGACATTTCGGCCGCGGAGGGCAACCAGTAACGTGTGCCGCGTGTTCACAGTCGACGATGTACGGCAGTTCGCGCGCACGCTCCCACGCTCGTCGGAGCACCTCATCCGGGACCGGGTGAAGTTCCGGGTCGGCAAGATCGTCTACGTGGCGTTCTCGCGGGACGAGACGCTGATGGGCTTCGGGTTCCCGAAAGAGGAGCGCGCGGCGCTGGTGGCGGCCGAGCCGGACAGGTTCCTGATGCCGAGGGAGTCCGACATGCGCTTCAACTGGGTGGTGGCGCGCGTGGCGGCCCTCGACGTGGCCGAGATGCGGGAGCTGGTGCTGGAGGCCTGGCGGATGTGCGTGCCGAAGAAGGTGCGCGTGGAGCAGGAGGCTCTGCAAGCCGGCCGGCCGCCTGCTTAGGCGGTCGGACGAGGCGCCCTACAGCCGCTGCCGGAGCCAGTGCAGCGATGCCGTGCCCAGCGCGGTGGCCATGTCGACCAGATGCCGGTCGGCGCCCGGCCCGGCGTTGGCCGCCAGCCGCAGCAGGAAGCCCGCGTGCACGGCGAGGAAGACGTTGACCGGTTCCGGGCTGAGGTCGCGGGTCAGCGGATGCTCCTCGGACAGCGCCTGCGGGTGCAGCCCGCTCAGCGACGCGCTCGACAGGAGCGTGAGCACGTCGCAGTGCGGGGCGCCGATCCACGCGTGGGGCCAGTCGATCACGAGAACGCGCTCTGGGGTGAGCAGGATGTTGAAGGGGTAGAGATCTCCGTGCAGGAGCGTCTCCCCCGTGAGGGACGAAGCCGCCCCCTCCTCGAGAGCGATCAGCTCGTCGAGGTGATCGCTCCCCCACTTCGACAACGAGGCAAGCCGCCCCGCGCCGCCCTCGCCCGCCAGCGCGAGCCACCCGCCGAGCCGCGGTGGAGCCGGCGTGGCCGGGTCGATCGGCGACGGGGTCAGCACCCGCGCCAGCGTGGTGGTGGCCGCGAGCACGCGGTCGAGCTCGTCACGCTGCCACGGCTGGGCCGGCAGCCGTCCCTCGATGTCCTCGAACACCAGGGCCACCCACGTGCCGTCGTCATAGGCGTCGAGCAACCGGGGCACCGGAACCTCACCGGGGAGCCGCCGGGAAACCTCGATCTCCCGGCGGTGGAACCGCGCCACCCCAGGCGCCACGAGCGCACTCGCCGCCTTGACGAACGCGCGCCTGCCGTCGGCGAGGCGCAGCCGGGCGGCCACGCCCTCGGAGAAGCCGCCCGGCTGGCTGGTCGCGCTGACCACCTCGCCTGCGAGCAGCTTCTCGATCGAGGCCCTCACCTCGGCGGGCACCTCGGCCCAGGTGATGCGCCGGCCTCCGGTCGCCCGTGGCATATGTCGCAAACGGTCACCTCTATTTGACGATGCTCCGGTACAGCTCGTTCGTCAGCGTGGCGATGCGCCACCCTGCGGCGTCCGAGTCGTCACAGCGCGCCAGCCGAAGGAGACCGCGCCGATCAGCAGCATCACCCCGGACAGCACGCCGCTCACGAACGGTACCCAGGCGACGGCGGCCGTCCAGGTCAGAACCAGGCCACCGGCGCCGAGCAGGGTGAGAACCACCCCGGGCACGGCGATCCCCCAGTCCTTCCAGATCGGTGCCAATGCGATGAAATGCACGCCAACCACCAATGCCACCCACGCCACGTTGGCCTGTTCTGGACGCCCCAAGGCGGCCAGCACCCGAAGCCCGCCGAAGAGCAGGATCGCCTCGGCGGCGACGACGATCAGGTAGCCGCGGCCGAACATGTTCCGCTGCGATCCCGCGGCGGGCCGCTCCCTCCGGGCTGTGGCGAACCACATGGCGATGACGCTCGCGGCCGCCAGGCAGGCGGCTGCCCGCAGAAGGTTCACGGTCACGGCGTTCAGCGGGCTCTGCGCATTGACAACGACGAAAACCGCGCCGAAGATCGCGCCGATCAGCAATCCAGTCATTCTTTGCACGACGTCATTGAACTTCGCCCGGGACTCCGCTCGCATGGGGGCCAGGGCGAGATCGCGGTGGGTTTGGCACTACCTCACCGTGCCGCGCAGGTAGGCGAGCACCGCCAGCACCCGCCGGTTGTCGTCAGCGGTCTCGGGCAGCTCGAGCTTGGCGAACAGGCTGGCCACGTGCTTGCCGACGGCCGCCTCCGTGATCGACAGGGCGCGCGCGACGGCGCTGTTGGAGCGCCCCTCCGCGATCAGCGCGAGCACCTCGCGTTCGCGGACACTCAGTCTGTGCGTCGGCTCGTCGAGCTCCCTGGCCGTCGCCCAGGTCCGCTCGAACAGGTCGATGAGGGCGGCGAGGAGACTCTGCTGCCTGATCACCAAAGTGCCCGGCGCGTGGACGAACGGGGTCATCCGCAGGAACGCCACAGCACGATCGAAGATGAGCACCTGTTGCACCGGCTCGTCGACGACCCGGTGCAGGTCACCGGAGGCGTTCAACTGCCTGATCCGGGCCGCCTTGCGAGGGTCGTCCAGCACGCTCGCGTGGACGATCGTGCGCATCGTCATGCCACGCTCCAGAGCATCGAGCACCCTGCGCCTGCTCTTCTGCTCCTCGGAGCCCTTCTCCGTCGCGCTCAACGGCTGCATGGCGCGCAGCTCGCCGGCCGCGGGGACGACCTGCGCGATCTGCTCCCGGACGAGCGCGTCGTCATCCACCCGCTCGACGTCGACGGGGATTCCTCGTAGTTCGCCCACCACCGTTTCCAGACGATGGACGAGCTGGGCCAACGACACGCTGTCGCCCATAGGCCTCCTTCCGCTCCACGACGGCCGTCTAGGACAGGCCGCGGTACAGCTCGCCCGTCAGCTTGGTGATGCGCTTGACCGAGGCGCTCCACGCGCCGCCCGCCGGGTGCGCCGTCAGCACCGCCATGACGTACCGGTCGTTCTTGCCCACCAGCCCCGTCGTATGCAGCACCGGGCGGCCGTAGTCGGGCACCCCCGAGCCGACGGCCCGCTGGGAGATCCACGAGATGGGCGCCCCGACGGCCCTGGCGTCGGAGCAGCGCGTGGGCGGGGTCGTGCCGAAGCCCGACCAGCCCTGCTTGACCGCCCACGGCCGGGGCACTGCGTCGGGGATGCCGAACGTCTGGTCGAAACCGTCCGTCCCGCACGGCGTGGACTGCCGCAGGTGGCCGAGGATCGTGTCCCTGACCCGGGCGTCGGCCCTGTCGAGCAGGTAGCGGTAGGTCCGCACGATGTCGTACGCGCTCAGCGAGGTGTAGCCCCAGAACCCGGGCTTCGAGGCGGGCGGCGGCGCGGTGTCGGACAGGCCGAGCTTGCGCGCCATGCGCACGATGATCAGCCCCTTGCCGTCGCGGTCCCAGAAGGTCGAGGCCGCGTCGTCGTCACTGGAGCGCAGCATGACCTTCAGGAGCCTGGCGTCGGCGGCGGGCACGCTCTTGCGCCGCTCCAGGTAGTCGATCGCGATGAGGATCTTGACGACCGAGGCGGAGCGGAACTTCCTGTGCGCGTTCCGGGTGGCCACGAACTTCCCGGCCTGCCGGTCGAACACCAGCCACGACGCCGTGGTGCCCGCGGGGACCTTCGGAGCGGCGTACGCGGGCGCGGCGAGCCCGACGACGAGGGGTACGGCTGCCGCTGCGGCGGCCAGGGGCTTCCTTCGCATTCGCCTATACCTACCAGCCCTTGACCGTCCAACGAAAACGGGTTCAAATACAGAAGAAACCAACCCGAAACGGCGGTGAACCAACATCATGTACGCCGAGGAACGGCAGCAGGAGATCCTGCGCAGGGCGCGGGCCGCGGGCCGCGTCGACGTGGTGACGCTGGCCGCCGAGCTCGACGTGACCACCGAGACGATCCGCCGCGACCTCACGTCGCTGGAGCGGGCGGGTGTGCTGCGCCGGGTGCACGGGGGCGCGATCCCCGTGGAGCGCCTCGGGTTCGAGCCCGCGCTGGCCGCCCGCGACGAGGTCCTGACCGCCGAGAAGGAGCGCATCGCCAAGGCCGCGCTGTCCGAGCTGCCCGAGGACGGCTCCGTGATCATCGACGCGGGCACCACCACGGGCCGCCTGGTCAAGGTGCTGCCCGCCGACCGCGAGCTCACCGTCGTGGTGAACTCGCCACCGCTGGCCACCGCGCTGGCCGCCCGCGCCAACCTGCATGTGATCATGCTGGGCGGCCGGGTGCGCGGCAAGACGCTCGCCACGGTCGACGACTGGGCGCTGCGCCCGCTGGCAGGCCTCAACGTGGACGTGGCCTTCATGGCGACCAACGGCTGCTCGCTGGCCCGGGGGCTGACCACGCCCGACCCGGCGGAGGCGGCGATCAAGCGGGCCATGGTCAAGGCCGCGCAGCGCAGCGTGCTGCTGGCCGACCACACGAAGTTCACGAACACGTACCTGGCGAGGTTCGCCGAGCTGGGCGAGATCGACGTGGTGATCTCCGACACCGGGCTGGACGTCGCCCTGGCCGCCGACCTCGCGGCGGCGGGCCCGGAGGTGATCAGGGCATGATCCTCACTCTGACGCTCAACCCGAGCCTCGACCGCACCATCGAGATCGCCGCACTCGACCGCGGCGCGGTCATCCGCGCCGCCGCCGCCCGCCTGGACCCCGGCGGCAAGGGCGTGAACGTCTCACGCGCGCTGCTGGCCAACGCCGTGGCGAGCCGGGCGGTGGTGCCCTTCGGCGGCGACGAGGGCAGGCAGCTCGTACGGCTCCTCGCGGCGGAGGGGCTCGACATGGTCACCGTCCCGGTGGCCGGCCCGACCAGGTCGAACGTCACGCTGGCCGAGCCCGACGGCACCATCACCAAGATCAACGAGCCGGGCACGGCGCTGTCGGCCGGCGAGCTGGACACGGTCGCCGACGCCGTGCTCGACGCCGCCCACGAGGCGGACTGGGTGGTCGCCTCGGGCAGCCTGCCCCCCGAGGTCCCTGCCGACGTCTACGCCCGGCTGTGCCGCAGGTTCGCGGGAGCGGGCATCCACGTGGCGGTCGACACCAGCGGCCCGGCGCTCGCCAGCGCGCTCGGCGCCGCGCCCGCGCTGGTCAAGCCGAACCTCGAGGAGCTCTCCGGCGTCACCGGCATGCCCATCCGCTGCCTCGGCGACGTGGTGGAGGCCGCCGGCAAGCTGCGGGCCGCGGGCGCGCGTACCGTGCTGGCCAGCCTGGGCGCCGACGGCGCCGTACTCGTCGAGGACCAGGGCATCTGGTACGGCGAGGCCCCCGTCACCGAGCCGCGCAGCTCCGTCGGAGCCGGCGACGCCATGCTGGCCGGTTTCCTCGCCGGCGGCGGGCACGGCCCCGGGGCGCTGGCGCGGGCGCTGGCCTGGGGCGCCGCGGCGGTCCGCCTGCCCGGCAGCCGCATGCCGGGCCCCGCTGACATCGCCGCCGCCGACATCGACCCCGCGGCCGTCACCGTCGGCCCGCCGGACCCGTCCCGCCTCCTCACCTCCGCAGGCACCCCTCTGACCCAGCACAGCGGCTGATCAACTGCTCATCCCCCCGAAGGAGCAAGTCCCATGGCCGACAGTTACACTCCCCCGGTCACCGGAACCGGTGTCAAGGCCACCATCCAGCGCATCGGCGGCCACCTGGCCGGCATGATCATGCCGAACATCGGCGCGTTCATCGCCTGGGGCCTGATCACCGCGCTCTTCATCCCGACCGGCTGGCTGCCCAACGAGACGCTCGCGAAGATGGTCAGCCCGATCATCTCGACCCTGCTCCCCATCCTCATCGCCTACACCGGCGGCCGGATGGTGCACGGGCAGCGCGGCGCGGTCGTGGGCGCGGTGGCGGTGATGGGCGTCGTGGTGGGCACGGAGGCCCCGATGTTCCTCGGCGCCATGATCATCGGCCCACTCACCGCCCTGATCCTGAAATATGTGGACAAGTTCACGGAGGAACGGACCAAGGCCGGGTTCGAGATGCTCGTGGACAACTTCTCCGCGGGCATCGTGGGCGGCGCCATGGCCGTGGTCGGGATGCTCGGCATCGGCCCGATCGTCCAGGCGGTCACCACGGCCGCCGGCCACGCGGTCAGCTGGCTGATCGGCCACAACCTGCTCCCGGTGGCCTCCGTGCTGATCGAGCCCGCCAAGGTGCTGTTCCTGAACAACGCCATCAACCACGGCGTGCTCGGCCCGCTCGGCGTCGCGCAGGCGGCGGAGACGGGCAAGTCGATCCTGTTCATGCTGGAGTCGAACCCGGGGCCCGGACTCGGCCTGCTGCTGGCGTACCTGCTGTTCGGCCCGCGCCAGCTGCGCCCGAGCGTGCCCGCCGCGATGATCATCCACTTCTTCGGCGGGATCCACGAGATCTACTTCCCGTACGTGCTCATGAAGCCCCGCCTCATCCTGGCCGTCATCGCGGGCGGCGCGGCCGGGGTGTTCACGTTCATGGTCACCGGGGCCGGCCTGGTCGCCACGCCGTCGCCCGGCAGCATCTTCGCCTACATAGCGGTCACCCCGAAGGGCGGCTGGCTCGGCTCCAGCCTGGGCATTCTCGTGGCCGCGGGCGTGTCGTTCGCCGTCGCCGCGGTCCTGCTCGGCTTCGGCAGGGGCGAGAAGAAGGACGAGCCCGAGGGCTCGCAGGAAGCCGTCACCGAACCCGACACCGAATCCGCCACCGAACCCGCCAACAGGGAGGCCTGACCCATGGCCGGCATCGACAGCAAGGACATCCGCAAGATCGTCGTGGCCTGCGACGCGGGCATGGGAAGCAGCGTGATGCTCGCCTCCACGCTGCGCAAGCAGCTCAAGGCGACCGGCGTCACCGTCGAGCACACGCCCGTGAACTCCATCCCCGACGACGCCGACGTGGTCCTGTGCCACGCCGGGCTCGCCGACCGCGCCAGGGCCGCCGCACCCGGGAAGGTGCTGGTGCCGTTCCAGATCTTCCTCGGCGACCCCGCCGTGACCAAGCTGATCAACACGATCAAGAACGGCGGCACCGTCGATGCGTGACGGCCTGCTCGACCCGCGGGCCGTGCTGCTGCACGAGAGCGCCCCCGACCGCGCCGCGGCCATCCGCCGGTGCGGGCGGGCGCTGGTCGAGGTGGGGGCGGTGGCGGAGCCGTACATCGAGGCGATGCTCGAGCGGGAGCGGACGATCTCCACGTACGTCGGCGAGGGCGTGGCCATCCCGCACGGGACGAACGCCTCCAAGGAGGACGTCAAACGGGACGCCATCTGCGTGGTGCGCTTCCCCGGCGGCGTCGACTGGGACGGCGAGCGGGTCACGCTCTGCGTCGGCATCGCGGCCAAGGACGACGGGCACGTGCCGCTGCTGGCGGCGCTGGCCGAGATCCTGCTCGACCCCGACCGCGCCAGGACGCTGCGCGAGGCCACGGAGGTCTCCCAGGTGATGAAGGAGCTTGCCGCATGAAGGTCGCCAGATTCCACGCCCCCGGCGACATCAGGATCGAGGACGCGCCCGAGCCCGTCGCCGGGCCGGGCGAGCTGAAGATCCGCGTACGGAACTGCTCGACGTGCGGCACCGACGCCAAGATCCTCAAGTTCGGGCACCACCACATCAGGCCGCCCCGCGTGATGGGCCACGAGATCGCCGGCGAGGTCGTGGACACGGGCGAGCGGGTGCAGGTGATCGCCGCGATCCCGTGCGGCACGTGCCCCGAGTGCCGGCGGGGCCGCCTGACGGTCTGCCCCAACCAGGAGTCGATGGGCTACCACTACGACGGCGGCTTCGCCGAGTACATGGTGATCCCCGCCAAGGTGCTGGCCGTGAACGGCGTCAACGCCATCCCGCCCGGCGTCGGCTTCGCGGAGGCGTCGGTGGCCGAGCCCCTCGCCTGCGTGCTGAACGGCCAGTCGCTGGCACGCGTGGGCGCGGGCGACGACGTGGTGGTGATGGGCGCGGGGCCGATCGGCTGCCTGCACGTACGCCTGGCGCGGGCGCGCGGCGCCGCCCGGGTCTTCCTGGTGGACGTCAACGCGCAGCGGCTGGCGATGGCCTCCGAGCTGGTACGCCCCGACGCGGCGATCGACGCCGACCCCGTCGAGCAGGTGCTCAAGCTGACCGGCGGGCGCGGCGCCGACGTGGTGATCACGGCGGCGGCCTCGGGCGCGGCGCAGGAGCAGGCGGTGCGGATGGCGGCCAGGCAGGGGCGGATCAGCTTCTTCGGCGGCCTGCCCAAGGACGATCCGCTGGTCACACTGGACTCCAACCTCGTCCACTACCGCGAGCTGACCATCGTCGGCGCGAACGGCTCCAGCCCCGCCCACAACGCGGAGGCGCTGCGGCTGGTGGCCTCCGGCGACGTGGTGGTCTCCGACCTCATCACCCACCGGCTGCCGCTGCCCCAGGTGCTCGACGGGATCGACCTCGTCAGCCGGGGCGCGGCCATCAAGGTCACAATTGAACCCTAGGAGGTGCGGGATGGCACAACGAACGGTGGTCGTGGCCTCTGCCAGCGGCCTGCACGCCCGGCCGGCCAAGCTGTTCGTGCAGGCGGCGGCGCGGCTCGGCGTGCCGGTGACGGTGCGGCTCGGGGAGAAGGCGGTGCCCGCGAAGAGCATGCTCGGGGTGCTGTCGCTGGGGGCCGTGCACGGCACGGAGGTGACGCTGGAGGCGGACGGGCCGGGGGCGGAGGAGGCGCTGGACTCGCTGGTGGCGCTGCTCTCGCGCGACCTGGACGCGGAAGAGGCCCTCGATGCCTGAGCCCTCGGGGCCTCTCACGGGCCTCGGGGTGAGCCGGGGACGCGCGGCCGGGCCGTTGATCCGGATGGCCGCCCCTCCGACGCTGCCCCCGCCGCGCCCGGTCACCGATCCCGCCGCCGAGGCGGCCACCGTCGCCTCGGCCCTGGCGGCGCTCGCCGCCGACCTCACCCGGCGCGCCTCCGCCGCCACGCATGAGGCGGCGGAGATCCTCGAGGCGCTGGCCATGATCGCCGAGGATCCCATGCTCCTGGAGGACGCCGAGCGTCGGGCACGGGAGGGCATGGACGCCGCCCACGCCCTGGACGCGGCCTTCGCCGAGCACCGGGACGCGCTGGCGGCGCTCGGCGGGTACATGGCCGAGCGGGCGGCGGACCTCGACGACCTCAGGCATCGGGCGGTGGCGTTCGCGCTGGGCCTGCCCATGCCCGGCCTGCCCGCCCCCGGCCACCCGTACGTCCTGGTGGCCGAGGACCTCTCCCCCGCCGACACCGCCGGACTGGGCCAGGACGTCCTGGCGCTGGTCACCGAGCGGGGCGGCCCGACGAGCCACACCGCGATCCTGGCCCGGGGCCGGGGCCTTCCCGCGGTCGTGGCCTGCGCGGGGATCATGGACGTCCCCGACGGCACGGTCGTCGGCGTGGACGGCGGCACCGGCGAGGTCGCCGTCGGGCTCACCGAGGAGCAGGCGGCCGAGGTCCAGGAGGGCGACCGCGCGGAGCGGGCCAGGCTGGCGGCAGGCAGGGGCCCGGGCAGGACGAAGGACGGCCACCCGGTCAAGCTGCTGCTCAACATCGGCTCCGCCCAGGACCTGCGGCCGGGCGCGGAGGGGGTCGGGCTGTTCAGGACGGAGTTCCTCTTCCTCGACCGTACGACGGCGCCGTCGTTCGAGGAGCAGGTGGCCGCGTACGCGGAGGTGTTCGCGCAGACGGAGAGCGTGATCGTGCGGACGCTCGACGCGGGCACCGACAAGCCGCTGCCGTTCCTCGGCCTGCCCGCCGAGCCGAACCCGGCCCTGGGCGTACGCGGCCTGCGCGTGGACCGCCTGCTGCCGGACGTCCTGGACACCCAGCTCGACGCGATCGCCGAGGCGGCCCGCAAGACGGGCGCCGAGGCGTGGGTGATGGCGCCCATGGTCACCACCGTGGCCGAGGCGACCGGATTCGTGCGGCGGGCGAGAGCCCGCGGCATCGCCCGGGTTGGCGCGATGGTGGAGGTCCCGGCGGCGGCGCTGCGGGCCGGGCGGCTGCTGCGTGAGGTGGACTTCCTCAGCGTCGGCACCAACGACCTGGCCCAGTACACGTTCGCCGCCGACCGCCAGCACTCCGCCCTCGCCGACCTGCTCGATCCGCGTCAGCCCGCGCTGCTGCAGCTGATCGCCATGTGCGCCGAGGCCGGGCAGGAGGCGGGCAAGCCGGTCGGGGTGTGCGGGGAGGCGGCCGGCGACCCGCTGCTCGCGCCCCTGCTGGTGGGGCTCGGCGTGACGAGCCTGTCCATGGCCCCCGTGTGCGTGCCCGCCGTACGGGAGGCGCTGGCGGGGCTCACCCTGGCGGAGTGCCGCGACCGCGCCCTTGCCGCCCTGTCCTGAGGTCCTGTCACCCGGACCGCCCCTCCAACCGGTAGTACACCGTGACGGGGAACGGATCTGGAGGGCGCGATGGCGGATGGGTTCGCCGAATATGTCGGGCAACGACACGAGCGGTTGTGCCGTACGGCGTACCTGCTGACCCGGGACTGGCAGGCGGCCGAGGACCTGGTGCAGACGGCGCTGGTCAAGGCATGGACGGCGTGGCGCAGGATCGGGGACGACCCCGATCCGTACGTGTACCGGATCCTCGTCAACACGCACGCCTCCTGGTGGCGGCGGCGCTGGAGGGGCGAGGTGCCGACCGAGGCGCTGCCCGAGGGCCCGGCCGCGCCGGACTTCGAGACGGACGTCGCGCGCCGCTCGGCCCTCTGGGCGGCGGTCGGCGGCCTGCCGGCCCGGCAACGCGCGGCGCTCGTCCTGCGCTACTTCGACGATCTGACCCCGGAGCAGGTGGCCGACGTGCTCGGCTGCTCGGTCGGCAGTGTGAAGAAACAGCTGAGCAGGGCGCTGGCGCGGCTTCGCGTGGATCCTGCGCTGGACGACCTGAAGCTGGAGGCGCTTCAATGACTCAGTACACCGAGGACGACCTGCGTGCGGCGTTCGCCGAGAACAGCGTCCGCGAGGACGGGCCGGCTCCCCTGGTGAGCGAGATCAGACGGCAGGGAGCCAGGACGCGCCTGCGCAGGCGGGTGACGGCGGGGGCGGCTGTGGCGGCGGCTGCCGTGGCGGTTGTTTCTCTGGCCGGCGTGCCGTGGCCCGGCGCGAACCACGCCGAGCCGGCCACCGGCGTCACGGCGCACTTCCTGAAGGGAGTCGAACTGCCGCGGACAGTGGGGAGCAGGTACGGGCCGGTGTCGTTGATCTACGGTCGGTCCTACCGGTCCGTGGGGGAAAGAGTACGGATCACGTTCCGGCCGACCAGCGTCCACACGGGGATCGGGATCCGGTGCGCCGACCCGAAGGGGTGGGTCCTGGTCCGGGACGCGAAGGGCAGGTGGAATGATCTCACCCCGTGCGTACGGCTCGGCCCGGGTCTCCAGGTCCAGTACGACCAGACGTCGGTGACACAGGACTGGCTGCGGGCACCGCAGCATCTCGAGGTCTGGGTCTTCCCCGCCGACGCGCCGATCGGATCGGCCGGGCTGGCTGAGAAGTGCGCCCTCGCCGACCGGCGGGCGGGCAAGTGCGACGGACCGTGGGATCGCGAGGCGATCACCGCGATGCCGGAGCGCCTGGCGGCCGAGACCGGCCCCCAGCGGGGTCTCTGGTCGGTCGGAGTCTACGACCAGGAGCCGCGCCCCGGCCCGGGCGGTGCGTGATGCCTGCCGTTCCGCGATGGGCGAGATGGAACGTAATGCCGCGTCGCGGCGTGGGGTGGCCCGTCCTTGGTGACGGCGAAGATCTCCTGTGCCGCCTCCCTGAACGCCGTCGTGCCGCCCGTCAGGAACAGGGTCTCGGCGTAGACGGCCTGGTGGAGCAGGTTGCTGTGCTTCGGATCGCTTCGCACTGAGGGGTTCGGCCCGTGGTCGGCCGGCAGGTCTCTTGCCGGGGTGCTTGCGGTGCGCAGCTCTCGGGGAGCGTTCCCCGCGTTGACGCGCTCCCGCAGTCGCTTCCACCGTGAGGGCCGGAACTGCACCGCGCGATGGGCGCCGCCGAGCCGCCCACGCTGGACGGCGACTTTGAGCCTCAGGTCGTCGCGTGTGAGGGCGGCTCGCGAAGCAGCCATCCAGCTGTCTCCTCTTCAGCGGTAATTCTCATACCGGATTGTCCCGATCATGGACGAGGAGGACCACATGTTTCCTGGGCAGACGCCCGCCTGATCACCGCCACCACTGCTGGTTCCACGGGCCGCAGTCCCACAGCTGAACGATCCCGCCGTTGCCGCCCGTGTTCGTGTCCGCGTCCAGGCACCGCTGGAAACGCACGTTGTACACCGAGCCGTCGTCGCGGAGAACCCACTGCTGCTGGTTCCACGGGCCGCAGTCCCACAGCTGGACCTTGCCGCCGTTCCCGCCCGTGTTCGTGTCCGCGTCCAGGCACCGCTGGAAACGCATGTTGTAAAGGGAGCCGTCCGCCCGGACCTCCCAGTCCTGCTGGTTCCAGGGGCCGCAGTCCCAGAGCTGGACCTTGCCGCCGTTCCCGCCGGTGTTCGTGTCCGCGTCCAGGCAGCGCTGGAAACGCACGTTGTAGAAGTGCCGCACGGACGGCGCCGCCTTCTCAGGCTGTGCCGACGCCGTACCGGTGCCGGCGAGGAGCAGCGCCAGCGTCGTACTGAATACCCGGGTCGCCAGTTTCATGGCATTTCCCCTTTGAACGGAATGGTGGAGGTCGAATGACGCAAACCAAATATCGGCCCGCGTGAATCTCTCCACCAATCCCGATAATTAGGGGGTCCGCCACGGCTCTATCGCCGTTATCCTTATGGTCGCCGAGCCCCCTTCAGCCGACCGGTTCCGGGGCGGTGGCCCGGAACACGAGGTGGTCTCCCTCGACGTCCACCGTGACCGTCCCGCCTTCGGTGACCTCACCGGTCAGCAGCATCGTGGACAGCCGGTTGTCCACTTCCCGCTGCACGGTACGGCGCAGCGGCCGGGCGCCGAACTCGGGCTGGTAGCCGCGCTCGGCCAGCCAGTCCTTGGCCGCCTCCGTGACCTCCAGCATGACCGCCTGGCCGCGCAGGCGCTGCCGGGTGCGTTCCAGCATCAGGTCCACGATCTGGCGGAGCTGGTCGCGTTCCAGCCGCTGGAAGACGATCGTCTCGTCGATGCGGTTGAGCAGCTCCGGCCGGAGCGAGTGCCGCAGCACGTCCATGAGCCGGTCCTCGAGCTCCTTGGCGGCGCCGGACCACTCCAGGATGAGCTGGGCGCCGATGTTGCTCGTCATGATCACGATCGTGTTGGTGAAGTCCACCGTGCGGCCCTGGCCGTCGGTGAGCCGGCCGTCGTCGAGCATCTGCAGCAGGATGTTCATGACGTCCGGGTGGGCCTTCTCGATCTCGTCCAGGAGGATCACGCCGTGCGGGCGGCGGCGGACGGCCTCGGTGAGCTGGCCCGCCTCCTCGTACCCGACATATCCGGGCGGCGCGCCGATGAGGCGGGAGACCGTGTGCCGCTCCTGGAACTCGCTCATGTCGATCCGGACCATGTGCTCCTCGCCGCCGAACAGCGCCGCGGCGAGCGCCCTGGCCAGCTCCGTCTTGCCGACGCCGGTCGGGCCGAGGAACAGGAAGCTGCCGATCGGGCGGTCCGGGTCCTTCAGTCCCGCCCTGGCCCTGCGTACGGCCTCCGCGATGGCGGTGACGGCCTCGTCCTGGCCGATAACCCGCTCGTGCAGGTGCTCCTCCAGGCGCATCAGGCGCTCGCGCTCCTGCTGGGTGAGCTGGGTGACCGGAATGCCGGTACGGCGGGAGACGACCTCGGCGATGTCCTCCACCGTGACCAGGGGCACGGAGTCCGTCCCCTGCCTGGCGCGCTCCAGCTCCGGCCTGACCTTGTCGATCTGCGTCGTGAGCTCCTTGGCGCGGTCAAAGTTGTCGGAGGAGATGGCCTGGTCCTTGTCGCGGCGCAGCGCGTCGAGCCGTTCCTCCAGCTCGCGGACGTCGGCGCCGGGCGTGCGCGAGCGCAGGCGCACGCGGGCGCCGGCCTGGTCGATGAGGTCGATGGCCTTGTCGGGCAGGAACCGGTCGGCGATGTAGCGGTCGGACAGGGTCGCGGCCGCGTCCAGGGCCTCGTCGGTGATGCGCACCTGGTGGTGCGCCTCGTACGCGTCCCGCAGCCCGGCCAGGATCTCGACCGTCTGCTCCACGGTCGGCTCGGCGACGAGGATGGGCTGGAAGCGGCGCTCGAGCGCGGCGTCCTTCTCGATGTTCTTGCGGTACTCGTCGATCGTGGTGGCCGCGATGACGTGCAGCTCGCCGCGGGCCAGGGCGGGCTTGAGGATGTTGGCCGCGTCCATGGCGCCCTCGGCGGCGCCCGCGCCGA
>NZ_JBFANV010000090.1:0-41037 GCF_040674955.1 Nonomuraea sp. NPDC049695
ACCAGAAGGTCGTGGGCTCCGCCCGTCAGCGGAACAACCTCAGGCTGCTCCTCGACGCGCTGATGCCGTCCGCGAGGCTTCAGCAGGTCCTGAGCCGGTACGCCGAGGCGGCCGCCACCTACCGCGAGGCCGGCGACGTCGCGGCCACGCTGGCCGACCCGCACGCCGTGGCCACGTGCCGCGCGTCCGAGGCGCTGTCCCTGCACCGGACCGGTGACCTCCAGCGGGCACTCGCCGTCCTCGCGCAGGCGCAGGCCGCGACCGGCGCGCTGCCCGGCCGGCCGCCGAACCGCCTCGCCAGGACCTGCGCCATCGTGTTCCGCAGCGCCGCTCACGTGCTGTCCGCCGCAGGCCGGCTCCAGGAGGCGACAGATCATGCCGCACGCGCCGCGGCGGCCTTCCGGCAGGTGGGGGACGCAACCGAGGCGGCCGAGATGGACCTGCTGTACGCCCGTACCCGCACCCTCAACCAACTCTGACGCACCTGCCGGCCCCGATCAGACCGCCTCCACCGGCTGAGCCCGGCTTCGATCCGGGCCAGGGGCGCGCCGAGGCAGTGGTGGATCCCGTGCCCGAACGCGAGATGGGCCCCTGCTCCCCGGGGGCATTGCGGTCCAGCAGGGCCGCAGCGGGCGGCCGTGCTGGAGGCGTGCTGGAGGCGTGCGGGGCGGGCTAGCGGAGGGCCGCGGCCTCCGAGGCCAGCTTCTCGATGCGGCCCCAGTCGCCGGCCGCCAGCGCGTCGGCCGGGGTCAGCCAGGTGCCGCCGACACAGCCCACGTTCGGCAGCGCGAGATAGTCGGGCGCGGTGTTCACCCGGATGCCGCCCGTCGGGCAGAACCGCACATCGGGCAGCGGACCGCCCAGCGCCTTGAGGTACGGAACGCCCCCGGCGGCCTCGGCGGGGAAGAACTTCAGCTCCTTGATCCCCCGCTCGACCAGCGCCATCACCTCGGACACGGTCGCCGCCCCCGGCAGGTACGGGACGCCGCTCGAATCCATCGCCTCGACCAGCGACAGGGTCGTGCCGGGCGACACCAGGAATTTGGCCCCCGCGGCGACAGAAGCGGAAATGTCCTCCGAACTGCGGATGGTCCCCGCTCCCACCGTCGCCTCGGGCACCTCGGCGGCGATCCGGGCGATGGCCTCACGCGCGACCGGGGTACGCAGGGTCACCTCGATGACCGGCAACCCGCCGGCGACCAGCGCCCTGGCCAGCGGTACGGCGCTCTCGACGTCCTCGATCACCACAACGGGAATCACTGGGGCGAGATCGAGCAAGCTCATGAGTTCTTCTCCTCGTCGGCCCGTTCCGGCCGTCTAGTCACGTACAAGTCCCCACACCACCCCGTGGCCGCAACAGTGGCCCTGCCCAAAGGCGGACGGCCCAACCGGGTCGCCCGCCGACGGGACATGCCGAGGGGAGGGTCAGCCCACCAGCTCCGTGCGGGCACGCTGGGCCAGCCAGGCCGCGGCGCCCGTCAGGGCCGGCTGAGGGGCGACGATCAGTGCGGTGCCGATGGCCGCCAGGTAGTCGGCCATGTCGGGATTGGCGATGAACCTGGTGCGGAAGCTGCTGGTGCGCACCCGTTCCACGATACGGGGCAGCACCCCGCCGCCCAGGTACACCCCGCCCCTCGCCCCGAGGGTCAGGGCCACGTTCCCGGCGAAGCTGCCCAGCATCCCGCAGAACACCTCGACCGTCTCCGCGCACAGCGAGTCGTCCAGGCGGGCCACGATGTCCGAGGCGGTCAGCTCCGGCGCGGGGACGCCGTTCACCTGGGCGAGCGCCCGGTGCAGCCGGACCAGCCCCGGCCCGGACAGCACGTGCTCGGCCACCACGTGCGGCAGCCCCTGGGACTGCAGCGCCTGGACGATCTCCAGCTCCCGCCGGTCCACCACCGGCACCGTGACGTGCCCGCCCTCGCCCGGGATCGGCGTCCAGCCGTGCTCCGCCGGCACCAGGCCGCCCACGCCGAGCCCGGTCCCCGGCCCCAGCACGGCCTTGACCCCGTGGCCCGGCTCGGGGCCGCCCAGGGAGACCAGGTCGCCGCCCTCCAGGTGGGGCAGCGACACGGCCAGCGCCTCGAAGTCGTTGAGCAGCACCGCGTACGGCACGCCGAGGTCCCGTACGGAACCCGCCCACGTGGAGTTCGTGAGCCGGTAGCGGTCGCCGTCGATCGGCCCGGCCACGGCCAGGCACACCGCCCCCGGCCGCACTCCGCCCGCGTGTTCCGCGAGATAGGCGGCCACGGCTTCGGGGAGGGTCTCGTAGTCGGCCCCGGCCAGGACCGCGACGTTCGACGGCCGCGCTCCCGGCGAGGTGACCAGGGCGAACCTGGCGTTGGTCCCGCCGATGTCGGCGACCAGCCACGGAAGGTCAAAGGCACTCACCGCATACCTCCGGCATCCAGGGCGGCGACATGATCGCACGCCGTACCCCGAAGGATGCCACGAGCGCGCACGCGCCCCCAGGCGGGGTGGTGAGCCCCGTGATGATCGATCACCGCGCCAGTCCGGCGTGCTGGGCGCCCGCCGGGGCGCCGCTCTCCAGGTGGGAGGCGCCGGCCTCGGCGGGGAAGCCGAGTCCCGGGCCGTGGTCGGGCGACTCGGCGCCGCTCAGGCCGAAGATCCCGGCGCCCTGCTCGGCGTGCCCCGCCATCCGGCGGAACGCCGCGAACAGCTCGCGGCCCGTGCCCACCCACTGCGCGTCGCTCAGCGGACGGCCCTCGGGCGTGCGCCGGGCCAGCTCCTCGGCGGGCACCAGCAGTTCCAGCGTCCCGGCGGCCGAGTCGAGCCTGATCACGTCGCCGTCGCGAACGAGCGCGATCGGCCCGCCGTCGGCGGCCTCGGGCGACAGGTGGATGGCCGCGGGCACCTTGCCGGACGCGCCGGACATGCGCCCGTCCGTGACGATCGCCACCCGCTGTCCCCTGTCGAGCAGCACGGCCAGCGGCGGCGTGAGCTTGTGCAGCTCGGGCATGCCGTTCGCGCTCGGCCCCTGGTAGCGGATGACCGCCACGAAGTCCTGCCCGTCCAGCTCGCCCGCCTCGAACGCCCTCAGCAGGTCCAGCTGGTCGTCGAACACCTTGGCCGGCGCCTCGATCACCAGGTGCTCCGGCTTGACCGCGGACACCTTGGAGACGGCCCGGCCCAGGTTGCCGGAGAGCATGTGGATGCCGCCGTCCGGCGAGAACGGCGCCGCGACCGGTCGCAGCACGTCCAGGTCGGAGCTGCCGCCCGTGACCGGCGACCACACCAGCTCGCCGTCCACCAGCTCGGGGGCCTCGCGGTAGCGGTCGAGGCCGCGCCCGGCCACGGTCATGACGTCCGCGTGCAGCAGGCCCTCGTCGAGCAGGTCGCCGATGAGTACCTGCATGCCGCCGGCGTCGCGGAAGTGGTTCACGTCCGCCTGGCCGTTCGGGTAGATCTTGGTGAGCGACGGCACGGCTCCCGACAGGCGGGCGAAGTCATCCCAGGTCAGTACGATCCCCGCGGCGGCGGCCATGGCCACCAGGTGGATCGTGTGGTTCGTGGACCCGCCGGTGGCCAGCAGGGCGACGCAGGCGTTCACGATGGCCTTCTCGTCGACCAGCTCGCCGATCGGCGTGTACTCAGAGCCGTGCGCGGTGATCTCCACCGCCCGGCGCCCGGCCGCCTGGGTGAGCGCGTGGCGCAACTCGGTGTGCGGGTTGACGAACGTCGAGCCCGGCAGGTGCAGGCCCATGACCTCCATCAGCGCCTGGTTGGAGTTCGCGGTGCCGTAGAAGGTGCAGGTGCCGGGGGAGTGGTACGACTTGGCCTCGGCGTCGAGCAGCTCCACGCGCCCCACCTTGCCCTCGGCGAAGAGCTGGCGGGTGCGTGCCTTGACCTTGTTCGGCAGCCCGGAGGTCATCGGCCCGGCCGGCACGAAGATCGCCGGCAGGTGCCCGAAGTGCAGCGCCCCGATGAACAGGCCGGGCACGATCTTGTCGCACACGCCCAGCAGCAGCGACGCGTCGAACATGTCGTGCGACAGCGCGATCGCGGCCGCCATGGCGATCACGTCACGGCTGTAGAGGGACAGCTCCATGCCGGGCCGCCCCTGGGTGATGCCGTCGCACATCGCGGGCACGCCGCCCGCCACCTGCGCCACGCCGCCCGCCTTGCGCACGGCCGCCTTCAGCTCCGGCGGGTACGTCTCATACGGCTGGTGCGCCGACAGCATGTCGTTGTAGCTGGTCACGATCGCCACGCCCGGCTTGGCCGTGCCCATCAGAGCGGGCTTGTCCTCGGCGTCCGCGCTCGCGAAGCCGTGCGCCAGGTTCGCGCACCCGAGGTGGGCGCGGGCCGGTCCCTTGGCCCTGGCGGCCTCGCCGTCGCGGCGGATGCGCTCCAGGTAGGCGGCCCGGCTGGCGGCGCTCCGCTCGACGATCCGGTCAGTGACGTCCTGAATGATGCTGTTCATGGCCCCTCCTTCGTCGGGTCCATGAACCCGAGGTTGCTGCGTCTATTGGTTCGCTCGCTGCGCTCGCTCACGCTTCCTCCTCGTGCCAGGCGCGACCGCTGCGGCCGAGCAGTTCGTGGGCTCCGGCGGGGCCGGTGGTTCCGGCGGGGTACGGCTCCGGCAGGTCGGCGGAGGCCTCCCAGGCCGACAGGATCGGGTCGATCCAGCGCCAGGCCGCCTCCACCTCGTCACGCCGCATGAACAGCGTCGGGTTGCCGGCCAGCACGTCCGTCAGCAGCCGCTCGTACGCCTCGGGCACCCGCGCCGTGAACGTCTTGCCGAAGTTCAGCGACAGCGGCACCGGCTTCAGCGTCACCTCGCCCGCGCCCGGCTCCTTGGCCATGATGTGCAGCTCGATGCCCTCCTCCGGCTGGAGCCGCAGCACCAGGCGGTTCGGGCTGCCGCCGGGGAAGATGGAGTGCGGCACGTCCTTGAACTGCACCACGATCTCCGACCTCCGGTACGGCATGCGCTTGCCGGTCCGCAGGTAGAACGGCACGCCGGCCCACCGCCAGTTCTTGATCTCGGCTCGGATCGCGGTGAACGTCTCCACCCGCTGCGACGCCTCGGTGGGCGGCGTGGAGGCGGGCTCGTCCAGGTAGCCCGGCATCCCGTCCGCCTCGGTGTACTGGCCGCGCACGGTGAACCGCGCCACCTCCGTGCCGGTGATCGGCCGCAGGGCCTGCAGCACCTTGACCTTCTCGTCGCGGATGGCCTCGCGGTCGTTGCGGGCCGGCGGCTCCATCGCGGTCAGCGTGAGGAGCTGGAGCAGGTGGTTCTGCACCATGTCGCGCAGCGCGCCCGCGTGGTCGTAGTAGCCGCGCCTGCCGGGCGTGCCCACGGTCTCCGCGGCGGTGATCTGGACGTGGTCGATCCACAGGGAGTTCCAGATCGGCTCGAGGAAGGCGTTGGCGAAGCGCAGGACCAGCAGGTTCTGGACGGTCTCCTTGCCCAGGTAGTGGTCGATGCGGAAGATCTGGCGCTCGTCGAAGATCGCGCCGACCTCGTCGTTGATCCGCTGCGCGCTCGGCAGGTCATGGCCGAGCGGCTTCTCCAGCACCACGCGCGAGCGCGGCGTCACCAGCCCGGCCTCCTCCAGCTCGCGGCAGAAGGGGCCGAACGTCCTGGGCGGGCTGGCCAGGTAGAAGATCCGGTCGCGCTGCTCGTACCCGGCCAGGAGCCTGGTCAGCGCGCCCCACCCGGACTTGTCGGCACCGCCGACGTCGACCGACACGTGGTGCAGACGGCCGAGGAAGCGCTGCCACAGGTCGGGATCGTCCATCGGCACCTGGTCGCGTACCTCGGCGTCCACCTTGCCGCGGAAGTCGGCGTCGGTCAGCCCGCCCCTGGACATGGCGATGACGCGGGTCTCCGGGGAGAGCCGGCCTTCCCTGTCGCTGTGGTACAGCGCCGGGAGCAGCTTGCGCATGGACAGGTCGCCCGTCCCGCCGAAGACGACGAGGTCGGCGGTGTGGGCGGGGCTGGCGGTCGGTACGGGGGACACGGTACGAGCTCCGATGATCTACCAAGCAGGGACAGAACGGACACTAACGAGAGTTAGGGTCGCACACAAGCGGAGTTTTGGCATTTGAGATAAAAAAGTCCGGACTTTTCATGACCTAACCCTGTGTGATTCACTTGGCGGATGCCTCGACGTACCGCCGCGACCCTCGCCAGCAGTGGTGAGGTGCTCCGCCTCATCCGCACCGGTGAGGCCGTGACGCGGGCCGACATCGGCCGGGTGACCGGGCTGTCGCGCCCCGCGGTGCAACTGCGCGTCGGTGAGCTGCTGGAACGCGGCCTGGTCCTGGAGCGCGACGACGCACCTTCCACGGGCGGGCGGCCGCCGGTCCGGTTGGAGTTCAACGCCGCGGGCGGCGTGGTGCTGGTGGCGGCGCTCGGCGCCACCCGCACCAGGGTGGCCCTCTGCGACCTGGCCGGGCAGGAGCTGGACGGGCGCGAGTTCGCGATGGACGTGGAGGAAGGCCCCGACGTCGTGCTGCCGCTGCTCATGGACACCTGGGACGAGCTGCTCGGCGACCGGCCGCGCTCGATGATCAGGGGTGTCGGGATGGGCGTGCCGGCCACGGTCGAGTTCGCGCACGGCCGTGCCGAGAGCGCCCGCGTGATGGCGTCGTGGACCGGCGTGGTGATCCCGCCGATCATCCGCGCGCGCTTCCCCGTCCCCGTGCTCGTGGACAATGACGTGAACGTGCTGGCCATCGGCGAGCACCGCGGCGCCTACCCCGACCTGGACGACCTGATGTTCGTCAAGATCTCGACCCGGATCGGCGCCGGGGTCATCTCCGGCGGCGGCATCCTGCGCGGCGCGCTCGGCGCCGCGGGCGAGATCGGGCACATCCCGGTGCTGGACGGCGGCGACGTGCTGTGCCGCTGCGGCAACACCGGCTGCGTCGACTCCGTCGCCAGCGGCACCGCCCTGCTGCGCGAGCTGCGCACGAAGGGCAAGGACGTCAAGACGATCGCGGACGTGACCGCGCTGGTGCGGGCGGGCGACGCCGAGACCATGGCGACCGTGCGCAGGGCCGGCCGCAGGATCGGCGAGGTGCTGGCGATGGCCGTGAACATCCTCAACCCGTCGGTGGTCGTGCTGGGCGGCGACGTGGCCGAAACGTTCGGCCCGCTGGTGTCGAGCATCCGCGAGGTCGTCTACCGCCGCTCCACGGCCCTGGCCACCCGGCGGCTGCGCATCGAACCGAGCCGGCTCGGCGCGGGAGCCGGCATCAGCGGCTGCGCGGTCATGGTGCTCGACCACGTGCTCTCGCCGGAGGCCGTGGACGAGACCATGCCCCTCTCGGCCCTGTCCCGCCCCAGCCGCTCCTCTTCTCCACCCCTCACGGCCGCGCCGTTGTAGCCGGACTCGCGCCGTTGTGACCGGACTCCGGACGGTCAGATGTCCCAGCGGGGAGTGTCGCTCTCACGGACGAGGCCGTCGGCGCCGAAGATCAGACAGCGGTCGAGGTCGGCGGCGAACCAGCGGTCGTGCGTGACCGCCAGCACCGTCCCCTCGTACCCGGCGAGCCCCTGCTGGAGCGCCTCCGCGCTGGCCAGATCCAGGTTGTCCGTCGGCTCGTCGAGCAGCAGCAGCGTCGCACCCGACAGCTCCAGCAGCAGGATCTGGAGCCTGGCCTGCTGCCCGCCCGACAGCGTCTCGAACGGCTGCGCGCCCGCCGGCGCCAGCTCGTAACGGGCCAGTGCCGCCATCGCCTCGTTGCGGGTCAGCGCGTGCTCCCGCATCACCACGTCGGCGGCGGCGCGCCCCGCCAGGTCCGGCCGCAGATGGGTCTGCGCGAAATGCCCCGGTGACACCCGGGCGCCCAGCCGGGCCACGCCCGTGTGCGCGATCGGCTCGCCGGCCAGCAGCCGCAGGAAGTGGGACTTGCCGGTGCCGTTCATGCCCAGCACGCCGACGCGCTCGCCGTACCAGATCTCGGTGGAGAACGGCCGCAGCAGCCCGCTCAGCTCGAGGTCCTCGCACATCACCGCGCGCTTCCCGGTGCGTCCGCCGCGCAGCCGCATCCGGACGTTCTGCTCCTTGGGAGCGCGCTGCGGCGGCCCTGCCCGCTCGAAGCGCTCCAGCCGCGTGACCGCCGACTGGTACGCCCCCGCCAGGGCGTCGTTGCCGGCCGAGCGCCGGCGCAGCGTGTGGACCAGCCTGCGCAGCCTGGCCCGCTCGTCCTCCCACCGCCGGCGCCGCTCTTCGAGGCGCTCCCTACGCTGCCTGCGGGCCTCGGCGTACGTCGCGAAGCCGCCGCCGTGCACCCAGACCCCGCGCCCCTCCACGGTGATGAGGCGGTCCGCGGCCTCGGCGAGCAACTGCCGGTCGTGCGAGACGAGCAGCACCGTCTTGGAGGAGCTCCTGATCGCCCGCTCCAGCCACTGCTTGGCCCGCACATCCAGGTAGTTGTCGGGCTCGTCGAGGAGCAGCACCTCGTCGGGGCCGCGCAGCAGCGCCTCCAGCATGAGCCGCTTCTGCTCCCCGCCCGACAGCGTGCCCAGCCCTCTCGCCTTGACCTGCTCGTACGGCAGCCCCAGCGCCTCCGTCGCGCATACGTCCCACACCACCTCGAGCTCGTAGCCGCCCGCGTCGGCGTAGTCGGCGATGGCCTGGGCGTAGGCGAGCTGGGTGGGCTCGTCGTCCTGCCGTGAGATCGCGGACTCGGCGGCCTCCAGCGCGGCGGCCGCCGCGCGGACGCGCTCCGGGGCGACGTTCAGCAGCAGGTCGCGCACGGTGCCCTCGCCGAGGAACTGCCGCATCACCCCGATCCCGCCGCTGCTCGCGATGCGGCCGTCCGCCGGGACCAGCTCGCCCGCGATCAGTCGCAGCAGGGTGGTCTTGCCCGCGCCGTTGGGCCCGACGAGCGCCGCCTTGGCGCCGTCGCCCACCTTGAACGACGTCTCCAGCAGCAGCGGCCGGCCGTCGGGCAGCAGGTACGTCAGCCCGCTCACCTCGATGTGCCCCATGACGGCCACCTCCCTCCAGACCAGCGTTCTACTTACTAGACCATCGATCCGGTTACTCGCACAACGTATTATCGCCGGATGGACACCGTGTGGTCGCGTCCGCCAAGGGCGCCCAGGCAGACGCTGACGCTCGACCGGATCGTGGCCGAGGCGGTGGCGCTGCTCGATGAGGAAGGCGTCGGCCGCCTGACCATGCGCCGCCTGGCGGAGCGGCTCGAGACCGGCTCGACCACGCTCTACTGGCACGTCAAGAGCAAGGACGACGTCCTCGATCTGGCCCTGGACGCCGTGTTCGGGGAGGTGCGCCTGCCGGCGCGACCGGCGGACGGCTCCGGCTGGCAGGCCCCGGTGCGCGAGCTCATCGGCGGCTGGCGCGCGGCCTTGCTGCGGCACCCGTGGTCGGCCACCATCCTCGACCGCCCCCTCATGGGGCCGAACGCGCTGGAGCGCACCGAGTTCCTCTACGCGACCTTGGCCGCCGCCGGCTTCGCCGCTCCCAAGCCCGCCGCCTACAGCCTGTCCAACTACGTCATGGGCTCGGTCGTCATGCAGGTGACCTGGCAGGAGCGTGACCGGGAGGACACCGGGGAGTTTCTCAGGGAGCGCGCCGGCCGCTATCCGGCCCTCGCCGAGCACGGCCTCGACCATGCCTGGGACGCCACGTTCGACGAGGGGCTGGGCTACCTGCTGGAGGGCATGGAACACTCCCGGCAACGCCGGAGCGGCAGCCCAGGTGTGCAGGGGTAAAGCCGGACTTCTTACGGCCTTCTGGGTTTTCTGGGCTTGCGCGTCTTGCTGGGAGGCGTGTGCACCGGTGCGGTGGCGTCGGTGAGAGGCGGCAGGACCGACAGGAGAGTCTCCGCGGCCGTCGGCGCGGAGGGCCGCACCGGCGCGGGCGTGGGGGAAGCGGCGGGCTCTCCGGGCCGCACGAGGTTGGGCCGAGTAGAGACGGCCGAGGGCCCGGTAGAGGGCAGGGACGGCGTGGTGGTGCGGCGGGCCGACCGGCCGGGCCGCGAAGAAGGCGGCAGAGCGGAGGCCGGTCGGGACGAAGGCGGAGACGCGGAGGCCGGAGCCGAGGAGGGGGCGGGGGAAGCGGGGCGGCGCAGCTCGGCGAGACGGGACTCGACGGCGGCGGAGGCGCTGGGGGCGCCGGGCCAGTGGATCGCGTCCAGTTGCTTCGTGGCCACGTCCCCGCTCACCAGGATCCCCGCCGTGGCCAGCATCACCGTGCCGAGCAGGACGCCCGCGACCATCAGGGCCCGCTCCCGCCGCCCGCCCTCGTTCGCTAAGTCGGCGCGTTCGACGGGATCTGATGATCGTTCGGGTCCGCTCACCCCTCAAATGCTAGAGAGGCCGCGACAGTGCCAAGGGCGGTCCTGACAAATCACAGAAAATTGTGATCTTCAACAGGTGCAGAGCAGGCCCCTCAGTGCTGTCTCCAAGCACAGGCCGGAACGCGCGGGAGTGGGCCAGGGGAAGCGCACCAGCGACTCGTCCACCCGTACGGTCGCCCCGAACCGGTCCAGCTCCCACAGCCACACCTCGCCGGTCCGCTCCCCGAGCTGCCTGGACACACCGGCGCTCAGCTGCGCCCGGTGCGAGGCGTTGACGTGCGCGAGCACCCGCTCGGCCGTCTCGGTCAGCGGGTCGGGCGCCGCGTCCAGGTAGTCGTCGGCGTCCAGCAGGCCGGACTCCTGCCCCGTCAGGTAGACGACCTGGCCCACGTCCAGCCGGAGCAGCCGCGGCGCGCCGCGCTCCCCGAACCGTTCGAGCGCCTCGAACAGGCTCTCGTCGGCACAGTGAGCGGCCACCGCGACCGCCGCCGCGCGCGTCTCGGCCTCCGGTACGGCCTCCGCCCACCCCTGCACCTCGATCAGCCCGCGCGGATGCGTGACGGAGCCCAGCAGGCGCATCGCGGTCAGGTTCGCCGCCACGACGGCGTCCTCGCGCAGGCCGTGCAGCGGCTCCCCGGGCAGCACCAGCAGCACGGGCCGGCCGCGCTCGTCCACGCCTCCGCGGGCGGGCGCGGGGGCGCCGTCGACGGACAGCGTGGCGACGCTCGCGGTCGCGGCGAGAGTGCGGACCCGCTCGGGGATCGGCAGCATGGGCCCTCCATTCCAATGATAGGTTAGCCTCACCTAAGTAAGGATTACCTAATCACATCGAGGTGAACGTGCGCTACACCGGCCCCAAGGTGCGACTGTCGCGTCGCGCGGGCGTCCCGCTGACCAGGAAAGCCGTCCGCTACTTCGAGCAGCGCCCCTACCCGCCGGGGGAGCACGGCCGCAAGACCAACCGCCGCAGCACCGGCGACTACGGGCTGCGGCTGATGGAGAAGCAGAAGCTGCGCTGGTACTACGACGTGTCGGAGCGGCAGCTGCGCCGCTACTGGGACCTCGCCGTCCGCAGGTCGGGCGCGTCGGGCGCCGAGCTCGTCACGCTGCTGGAGAGCCGGCTGGCCTCGCTCGTGCTGCGTGCCGGGTTCGCGCCGTCGATCTACGCGGCCAGGCAGTACATCAACCACGGGCACATCGCCGTGGACGGCCGCAAGGTGGACATCCCCAGCTACCTGGTCAAGCCCGGACAGGTGATCACGGTCCGGGAGCGGTCCCGCAGGATGCAGCCGTTCGTGGCGGCCGCGGAAGGCGTGCACGCCGACGAGCGCATCGCGCCCTACCTCGCCGTGGACCACGCTGACCTGCGTTTCACGCTGACGCACCGGCCCGAACGCGAGCAGATCACGGTCCCCGTGGACGAACAGCTCGTCGTGGAGTTCTATTCTCGTTAGCCGTGACTGAAGCGGTAGAGCGCCATGCAAGCTGGTTAGAGCTCTTCTTCGACCTGGTTGTCGTCGTCGCGGTGGCGCAACTCGCCCACCGGCTCGCGCATCCGACGTGGGCGGACGTGGGGCTGTTCGTGGTGCTCTACTACGCCGTGTGGAGCGTGTGGACGACCTTGACGCTCTACTCGAACGCGGAGGCCGAGCGCACCCGCACGCGCGGCATGCTGATCGGCATGTTCGGCATCGCGGTGATGGCCGCCGCCGCGCCCTACGTCGCCCACGAGATCCCCACGACGCACGACACGCACGACGGCTGGTTCATCGCCGCGTACATCACCTGCCGGGTCGGCGCCTCGCAGACCCTGCAGCGCTCCGGCATGGTCATGACGGCCTGGCCCGCGGCGCAGCTCGGCGCGGGCCTCATCCCGTGGTTCGTCTCCACCGGGGTCCAGGGGCCGGCGCGGTACTGGCTGTGGGGCCTCGGCGTCGTCCTCGACATGATCTTCTCCGTGCTGCAGAGCCGCAAGCCGGAGCGCCTGGTCAGCGAGATGCAGCGGCAGGGCAGGCGGCTGGAGGAGCGTGAGCAGCGCCGGGCGCGGCTCAGCGGACGGATGCCGCGCCCGATCGGAGCGGTCAGGGCCGCCGTGCTCGACCCCGCTCACCTGGGGGAGCGGCTCGGCCTCTTCGTGATCATCGTGATCGGCGAGGCGGTCATGCAGGTCGTGATGGCCGCCTCCGACCAGTCCTGGGGCTGGGAGCTCGGACTGGCGGCGGTCGCGGGATTCGGGCTGGTCGTCTCGCTGTGGTGGCTGACCCTGCAGTACGGCGTGAGCGCGGTGCCGGGCGCGGCCGAGCGGGGGCTGAGGGCGTACATCGCGCTGCCCGCGCACTTCGCGATGACCGTGGGCATCACCGCGACGGCGGCCGGGCTCGGCGCGGTCGCCGCCCATCCGGCCGAGCACCTGCACGGCGGCGTCGGCTGGGTGCTGGGCGCCGGCCTGGCGGTCTACTTCGCCGCCTCCACCGTGCTCGGCGTGGCCACGGGCGCCGAGCGGCGGTGGATCTGGGGATGGGCGCTGCCCTCGGTCGTCGCGCCGCTGGCGGTGGCCGCGGTGTCCGGCCTGATCGCGGGCTGGGCGGTGGTCGCGCTGGTGCTGGCCGTCACCCTGTGGCGGGTGACCTACCGGCCACGCGTCGGCGCGATGCAGCCGGCGTAGCGCCAGGCGGCATCTGAAGGGGCTCAGTCCATGATGTCCTGCTTGCGGAGTGCCGCGACCTCCTTGCGGAGCTCGGCCAGCTCGTCCAGGATCCGCTGGGTCTGCGCGGTGGCGGTGTCCTCCAGCACCGCGCGCTCCTCGGCGCTCTCCTCGTCCATGGCGCTGACCACGACGGCCATGAAGAGGTTCAGGATCACGAACGTGCAGACCAGGATGAAGATGGTGAAGAAGATCCAGGCCGACGGATGCCGGGTCATCACCTCCCTGGCGATGTTGCCCCAGTCGTCGCCCGTCATCGTCTGGTAGAGGGTGAACAGCGAGGTCGGCAGGCTGCCGAAGCGATGGGGCGCGGTGTCCCCGTAGAGCTTGGTGGCCATGACGGCGGCCACGTACAGCACCAGGCCGAGCAGCACCACGATCGAGCTCATGCCCGGCATCGCGCGCAGCAGCGCCGACACCACGCGGCGCAGGCTCGGCACGACCGACAGCAGCCGCAGGGCACGCAGGATGCGCAGCGAGCGCAGCACCGACAGGCCGCCCGAGTGGGGGAGAAGGGCGATGCCGACGATCAACGTGTCGAAGATGTTCCACGGGTCGCGCACGAAGCGCGAGCGCTCGACATAGATCTTGGCCAGCAGCTCGGCGGCGAAGATGTACAGCGCGACGTGGTCGATCGCGGTGAGCAGGTGGCCGTAGACGGCCACGACGGCCGGGAAGGTCTCCAGGCCGAGTGTGGCGGCGTTGAGCAGGATGACGCCGACGATGAAGCGCTGGAAGACCGGATGAGCGAGGAAGGCGGCAGTGCGTTCACGCACGGGGACAGGCTCCTAAGGGGTCCGAACAGGTGCTCCACCATGATGTCGCAACGTGATCAAGAGGGAGGCTGTGGTATAAAAACGCACCTGGATCACGATCGGAGAGGGGGCGGAGCAACCATGTCCTATCCCAACTACGGCCCCTCCTATGGGCCGCCGCCGCAGAGCCACCCGCAGGGCACCACCATCCTCGTGCTGGGCATCCTGAGCCTGGTGGTCTGCACGTTCATCGGTCCTTTCGCCTGGTCCCTGGGCACCAGGGCGCTGCGCGAGATCGACGAGAGCGGCTACTACTACGAGAACCGCGGCATGGTCCAGGCCGGGCGCATCTGCGGCATCATCAGCTCAGTCCTGATGATCCTCACCCTCGGCTTCGTCATCTTCGCCTTCGTGATCGTGGCGCTGACCGGGGGTTTCTCCGGCTAGCAGGTCGCCGATGCCCGACTCCAGCAGGTCGAACGCCTTTTCCGCCTGAGCCCTGAGGTCGGGTCCGATGCTCTCCCACTGCTCGCCCGCCAGCTGCCTGCGCACCGAAGAGTGGGTGAGGATCCTCGTCGTATTGAGGATGTGGGTGGCGACCAGGCGGGGCGTGAGATCGTCGGCGTCGGCCTCGAGCTCGTCGGCCAGCGCCCGCGTCAGCGCGTCCTCCCGCTTCTCGTGCATCTCGCGCAGCTTGGCCACCAGCGAGGGCGCTTCGCCGACGATCCGGGCGAACACATCGGACCCCTCGCTGAGCCCGTAGCGCCAGTGGCGCGTGTCGAGCGCGTCGAAGAAGTCGCGGCGGAACGCCGCCACCACGCTCTCCCCGGGCTTGCGCTCGCGCAGCACCTGCGGCGCCAGGTCGATCGCCACGTCCTGCCGGTCGGCGAACAGGTCCTCCTTGGTGCCGAAGTAGTTGAACACCGTGTTGACCGACACGTCGGCGGCCCGCGCGATCTCGGCCACGGTCACGTTGTCGAACCCCTTGATCATGAACAGCCCCATCGCCATGTCCGCGATGCGCTGCCTGGTCTCGCGCTTCTTCCGCTCCCGCAGCCCCTCTTCCATGCCCACATCGTACCAAGCTTGCAGTTACTCCAAAATTGTGGCTACTCTAATATTGGAGGCGATGAAATGATCAGGACATCAGGTCTGAGTAAGACCTTCGACGGCGGCGTGGAAGCCGTCAAAGGCGTCGACATCTCGGTCGGGCCCGGCGAGATCGTCGGCTTCCTCGGCCCGAACGGCGCCGGCAAGACCACGACCATGCGCATGCTGACCACGCTGCTGCGCCCCACCTCGGGCAGCGCCACGGTGGCCGGCCATGACCTGCTCGGCGACGCGAAGGAGGTGCGCAGGCGCATCGGCTACGTCTCCCAGGGCGGCGGGGTGTCGCCCCTGACGCCGCTGAAGGGCGAGCTCGAGCTCCAGGCCATGCTGTACGGGCTGAGCCGCCGGGAGGCGGAGGCCAGGACGCGTGAGGCGCTGGAGCGGCTCGGGCTCACCGGGCTGGAGCAGAAGCCGGGCGCCGCGCTCTCAGGCGGTCAGCGCCGCCGCTTCGACATCGCGTTCGCCCTGCTGCACCACCCCGTCCTGCTCTTCCTCGACGAGCCCACGACCGGGCTCGACCCGCAGAGCCGGGCCAACCTGTGGGACCACATCCGCTCGCTGCGGGAGGAGAAGGGCATGACGGTCTTCCTCACCACCCACTATCTGGACGAGGCCGACGCCCTCTGCGACCGGATACTGATCATCGACCACGGCCTGATCGTGGCCGAGGGCGCCCCGGCCGAGCTCAAGACCGGCGGGCGCACGCTCGACGACGTGTTCCTCGACATCACCGGCCGCTCGCTGCGCGAAGAGGCAGGTGTGTGATGCTGCGCGACACCTGGGTGCTGTTCCGTCACGGTGTGCGCGTCACGCTGTCGCAGAAGGTCGGCATCATCTTCGGCGCGATCCAGCCGCTGCTCTTCCTGGTGCTGTTCGGGCCGATCTTCACCACGTTCGGCACGTGGGAGACGCTGGTCCCCGGGCTGATCATCCAGCTGGGGCTGATGAGCATGGGCCTGGCCGGCTTCGGGGTGGTGTTCGAGAAGCGCTCCGGCGTGCTGGAGCGGATGCGGGTCACCCCCGCCAGCCGCCTGGCGCTGCTGCTCGGGCGCGTGCTCAACAACACGCTCACGCTGGTGATCCAGCTGGTGCTGCTCCTCGCCGCCGCCTTCGCCTTCGGCCTGCGCGCTCCCGCCCCCGGGCTGGCCGCCGGGATCGTGCTGGTGGTCGTGCTGGGGGTCAGCCTGGCCGCCCTGTCGTACGCCGTCGCGCTGACGATCAACGAGCAGCTGTTCGCGCCCGTGATGTCCACGGCGGTGATCCCGCTGGTCCTGCTGTCCGGGTCGTTCCTGCCGATGTCGATGGCGCCGGGCTGGCTCGACGCCATCTCGCACATCAGCCCGTTCAGGTACGTGCTGGAGGCACTGCGCGACCTGTTCAGCGGCCGCTACCTGACGGGCACCGTGGGCCTCGGCGTGGCGGTGACCGTGGTGTTCGCCGCGGTCAGTCTCACGGTCGGGACCCGGGTGTTCAACCGGCAGAACGCCTGACAGGCGTCAGGCCGCGCTCTTGAGCCGCCGCTGGAGCGCGGCCAGGATCCCGGCCGGGTCCACGTTGCCGTAGCCGTAGTCGTAGTCGAAGCCCACCTCGCTGCGGTCCTCCGCGGTGCGCCGCAGCAGCGCCCGCAGCTGGGCGGGCGACAGCCTGGTGGCCGGCCACCGGGTGCGTACGGCGGCGACGAGCCCGGCGGCGACCGGGGTCGCCGCGGAGGTGCCCGAGTCCGGCGTGCCCTCGCCGAACGCCTTGGACCCGGAGAAGTGCGTGTAGGCGCAGACATCGGGCTTGCGGGCGGTCAACCGGCCGGGGCCCTGCGAGGAGTAGCCCACCCGCTCGCCGTTGACGTCGACGGCCCCGATCGACAGGACCTTCGGGTGGGAGTTGGCGCCCGCGATGGGCCGGCTGGGGAAGGCACAGCGGCCGTCGGGGCACTGCAGCCCGCAGTTGCCCGCTGCGAAGAGCACGTCCGCCCCCGCCGCGTCCAGCTCGGCCACCATCAGGTTGAACGGGTGGGCGGCATTGTCGGAGTAGTTGCCGGGATGTCCGACCGGGAAGTCCCATTCGGGGGAGAACGAGCCCCAGGAGTTGCTCACCACCAGCGCCTTGGTGGCGGCCGGCTGGGCGGCGAGCACGTCACGCAGGTGCGCGAGCGCCGACACCGCGTCCGACAGCAGCCCGTCCATCGCCGTGCCGCCCGGCCGGGTGGACAGCAGCACCGGGATGTCGATCAGCGACGCCTGCGGGGCGGCGATGAGCGTGTCGAACGCGCACATCGTCCCGTGGTCGACCTCGAACTCGCCCGGCGTGCCCGACACGCCCTGCGGGCTCCATGACCGCGCGGCGTCCAGCGTGACGCTCCTGCCGAGCTGCCTGGCCGCGTGGGCCGCGTTGATCCCGGTGTCGAGGACGGCCAGCGCCACGCCGGTGCCGTCGAGCCCTTCGGCGTGCAGCGCCGGCACGTTCAGCAGCCGCTCCACGTCGTGCCAGTCGCCGACCGGCGGGTCGCCCCCGCACGTCTGGGTGGTCTCGATCACCGGATCGGCGAAGACGCCGACCACGTCGGGCCTGAGCACGGGCAGCATCGCGATCCTGGAGGCCGGCTCGTCGTCCGAGATCGTGCCGCGTACCAGCACCGAGGCGTCCTCGGCGGCCAGTGAGAAGGCGAGCGGCTGGTTGAGCGAGAGCGGATCGCCGCCCGCCGCGGGGACGGGCCGCGCGACGGCCACGGGAACGAAGGCGGGGTCGAGCTCGACCCCCGGCAGGCCGTCGGCCACGTCGGCCGTGGTCGCGGTCCGGCCGGGGTCGGCGACGGCCGCGACCAGATCGGGGGAGGGGCGGAGCTGGATCAGAACCCGCATGTGTCACCACCGGAGGATGAGGAGGGAAACGAACTCCCCAACTTTCATCCATTCCATGGTTGGGCGTCCAGCGAGTTTCAGGGCTTTGACCTGCGTAAATGCCTTAATTAGTGCGAAGTGGACGACATTTCTCGCCGGCCGCCGGACTTCCTAGTTTTCTCTCTCTTCACTACGGTGAGGCAGCATGACGCTCCAGGCGCAGAAGCCGGTCGGGGACGGGGAAAGAGCTCATTGGCTGGCGGTGCGGCCGAGGCTCGTCCTCGCCAGCGCCTTCATGCTCTTCCTCGAGCTGGCACTCATCCGGTGGACCGGGTCGAACATCGTCCATCTCAGCTATTTCACGAATTTCGTGCTGCTCGGCTCATTTCTCGGCATCGGGCTAGGGTTCCTGCGCGTGGGGCGGTCGCGGCGGCAGCCGTACTACTCGCCCGTCGTGCTCGCCCTGCTGGTCGCCGTCGTCCTGACCTTCCCCGTGACGGTCGACAGGAACACCGAGGGCGTCCTCTACTGGACGAGCCTGTCCACCACCGGCCCGCCCGCCTGGCTGATCCTGCCGGTGATCTTCTGCGCCGCCGCGCTGGTGCTCATGGGGCCCGCCGAGCTCGTCGGACGCTGCTTCCCCGAGCTGCCGCGCCTGGAGGCGTACCGCTACGACCTGATCGGCAGCCTCAGCGGGATCGCGGCGTTCACGGCGCTGTCGTTCCTGAGCGCGCCACCCGTGTTCTGGGGGCTGATCGCGGCCATCTGCTACGGTCTGCTGCTCGTGCCCCGGCCGCGCTCGCTCTACGTCGGGCTGGTCACCGTGCCCTCGCTGGCCGTGGTGGGGCTGCTGCTGGCCGAGACGCTCACGGCCGGGGCGATCTGGTCGCCGTACTACAAGGTCACGACCAGGCAGCTCACGCAGCTCGGCGTGCTCGTCACCGACATCGCGGTCAACGGCATCCCGCACCAGCAGGCCGTGCCCGCCGCCGCCCGCCTGCAGTGGGAGGCCCAGTACGGGCTGCCGTACGAGCGGAACATGAAACAGCCCAAGGACGTGCTCATCGTCGGCGCGGGCAGCGGCACCGACGTGGCCATCGCGCTGTCCAAGGGCGCGAACCGGGTGGACGCCGTGGAGATCGACCCCAAGCTGCGCGAGCTCGGCGGCTCGGTCCACCCTGACCGGCCGTACGACGACCCGCGCGTCACCACCCACATCACCGACGGGCGCGCCTTCCTGGAGCGCACGGACGACAAGTACGACCTGATCCTCTTCGCCCTGCCCGACTCGCTCACCCTCGTCTCCGGAGCCTCCTCGCTGCGCCTGGAGAGCTACCTGTTCACCGAGGAGGCCATGCGGGCCGCCCGCGCCCACCTCAAGCCGGGTGGCACGTTCTCGATGTACAACTACTACCGCGAGAGCTGGCTCGTCGACCGCCTCGCGTCCACCATGCAGCGCGCCTTCGGCCACAAGCCGTGCGTGGACGTCGTCAGCACGGCCGGCCAGCAGGCCGTGATCACGGCCGGCCTGACCGCCTCCGACCAGCGCTGCGCGGCCGAGTGGCCGGGCGCCGCCGCCGGCACCCCGCAGCCCGCCAACGACGACCGGCCGTTCCTCTACCTCAAGGACGCCACGATCCCGCCGATCTACATCATCACGCTCGGCCTGATCCTCCTCGTCAGCCTCTTCGCCGTCCGCGTGGTGGCGGGGCCCTATGAGCGGATGCGCCCGTACTCGGACCTGTTCCTGCTGGGCGTGGCGTTCATGCTGCTGGAGACGAAGAGCGTGACCGGGTTCGCGCTGCTGTTCGGCACCACGTGGGTGGTGAACGCGATCGTCTTCGCCGGCGTCCTGGTCGCGGTCCTCGCCGCCGTCGAGGTCACCCGCCGCTTCCGCGTCCCGCCCCTGCCGGTCATGTACGGCGTGCTCCTCGCGGGCCTGCTGCTGGCCTGGCTGGTGCCGAACGCGTGGCTCCTGTCGCTCCCGCTGCCGCTGCGGGCCGTGGCGGCCGTGGTCGTGGCGTTCCTGCCGATCTTCGCGGCGAACGTCGTCTTCGCCAAGCGCTTCGCCGACACGGCCGACGCGACCACGTCCTTCGGCGCGAACCTGCTGGGCGCCATGGTGGGCGGCTGCCTCGAGTACGCGGCGCTGGTGATCGGCTACAAGGGCCTGCTCATCGTGGCCGCGGTCCTCTACATCGGCGCCATGGCGCTGCTGCCGAGGAAGTCCGCCCCGGTGTGACCCCGGCCCGCTATGCCAGGCCGCAGAGCTCGCTGAGGGACTTGGCGCCGGTCTTCTGGGAGTTCCTGGTCGGCGTCTGCGTGGGCGTCGCGGCCTGCGTGCGCGTCGGCGAGGCCGAGGAGGACGTCACGCTGGGGGACGCGGTCACATTGGCCGTCTGCGCCTGCCCGGCGGGCCGCGTCGAGTCGCTCAGCGCCTTCTTCGCCGCCTGGCGGATCTTCACCCAGTCGGGCCGGCCCGAGTAGAACTCCGGCGGGACGAACTGCAGGCTGGTGATCCGCGCGCTCTTGACCTTGACGGCCAGCTCCACCAGCGGCTGCAGCAGGTGCTCCGGGATGTTGGTCTTGGCCAGCCGCTTGGCCGCGCCGGCGATCTTGGAGAAGTTGGCGAGGATCTTGGCGGGGGTGGCCTGCTGGGCGAAAGCCCCGATGACGCAGCGCTGGCGGGCCATGCGGGAGAAGTCGTCGCTGTCCACGCGGGAGCGGCCGTACCAGAGCGCCTGCTCGCCCGAGAGCTTCCGGTAGCCCGCCTTGATGGTGCCCGCCGTGCCGAAGTGGCCGCCCCACTTGACGTCCTGCTCGACGCGGATCTTGAGGCCGCCGATGGCGTCGACGAGGTCCGCGAAGCCGTACATGTTCATCAGCATGTAGTAGTCGATCTTGAGGTTCAGCGTGTAGCCGATGGCGTCCATCAGCGCCCGGGGGCCCTTGTCCTTGCCGCCCATGAGCTGCGGGTTGTCGTTGGCGTACTGCCAGACCTCGTTGAGCAGCCCGCCGTTCGGGAGCTCGGCCATGTAGCCGTTCGGGAACTGCTTGTGCAGCGGCGACGTCGGCGGGAAGCGCACGTGCTGCAGGTTGCGCGGCAGGCTGAACAGCACGGTGTTGCCTGTCTTGAGGTCCACGCTGGCCACGTTCATGCTGTCGGTCCGCACGCCGGTGCGGTTGCCTGCCGCGTCGCCGCCGATGAGCAGGAAGTTCACGCGGTCCTTGCCGCCCCACGGGTCCTCGCCCTCCTTCGGAGGGGGCGGGACCTCGGGGTCCTCGGCCTGCGAGGGGAAGATCTGCTTGATCGTGTCCCGAAAAGTCAGCACATAGTTGGCCGTCAGCGCGAACGGCGACATCACCGCCACGCACAGCACCCCGACCAGGATGCCGGTGAGCACCTGGCCCTGCTGGTTCAGCCGGTTGGGGCCGAGCGCGATGTACGAGGTCACCAGCACCGCGAACCACGCCAGCGCGCAGACCGTGGCCACGATGATCACCGTGATCTGCGCGCTGTCGCCGGCGAAGGCGGTGAGGTTCTCCAGGTTCCGGGTGAGCCCGAAGGCCAGGGCCGCCAGCAGCAGCACCACGTACGCGCCCAGGAGCGCCAGCCCGGCACGGCGGCGCCCGGCGCGCAGATGGGCGGCGCCGGGCGCGATGGCGGACAGGGCGGTCCATCCGAGTACGGAGGCGGTCGTGAGGGGCTTGGCGAAGCGAGGGGCGGAGGAGCCGGGACGCGGGCGGCGGATGGGCCGCCGTTTCGTGTCTCCGGGTACGGTCTCTGCCCCGTCGCTGTTGCTCACACCCGGCTCCTTACACGCCTACCAGGTAAAACTGGTGTTTGTCCCCCTTTGGGGGCAAGATTGCCAGGATTCTAGCTGCCATATCTGGACATCAGAGACATGTGCCCAAGCTGAGATGAACATTGCGTGCATTGTGGGGGATTTTTTACCTTTCACCTGCACGAAGGTCAGGAGACCGTCGAGGCCGGCGCGAGCCACGTGTTGCACTGGTACGTCTTGCTCTTCTCCCAGCCCTGCCTGAACCAGAGGTTGTTGTTCGCGGGCCTGCCGTGGTCGCGCGGCCAGCCCGGATAGTCGCCCACCTGGCCGTAGAACCAGAACAGGCGCGAGCGCAGGGAGGTGGTCACCGGGTACGACGACGCCACCGACCGCATCCACATGCCGCCGAAACAGGTGGCCTGCAGCTCCAGCCGCCTGCTGAGCGCCAGCTTGCCGCTCTGGCCGGAGGAGTCGAGGCTCGCCTGCCACCAGGAGTTCATCATGCCCGTGATGTTCTGGACGTGGTGCCCGTACTCATGGGCCAGCATGCTGATGATGCCGCCGTGCCAGGAGATGATCTGGCCGTACCCGCGGGCGTTGCCGTTGCCCCTCGCCATGGCCGAGGTGGAGGCGTAGATCGTGTTGTTGCGCGGGCAGTAGTACGGCACCATGCTGCCCGCCGACGGGTAGTCGCCGCACGCGCCCCTGCCCCGCTTGGCCGCGATGGCGTAGCTGGGCGGGCTGAACTGGATGCCCTGCTTCTCCAGGATCGGGCCCCATGCCTGGTCCATGCACTTGCCGGTCTTCAGGATCAGCGCCTTGAGCTGGCTGTGGCTGAAGATGTTGGCGTTGCCGGCGGGGCAGCTCAGCCTGGGCAGCGAGCCGGCCCGGTACATGGTGTTGTTCTTCAGGCTCGTGTTCAGGGTGACCTTGGGCTGCTGCGGCTGGGTGGGCGTCGTCTCCGGCTCGCCGGTCTCCTGCTGGGTGGGCTCCTCGGAGTGCGACCGCGTCGGCGTCCAGTCGGGGGTGGGCTCGTCGGTGGTGCTCTCCGACGGCTCGTACGTCGGGATGGCGACCGGCGTCGTCGTCTCCGACCTCGACGAGCTCTTCAGCATCGCCGCCCCGATGACGAGCAGCACGAACAGCGCCGCGACCGACCCGACCACGGTGCCGATCACCCCGATGACGCCCATGCCCGACTTCTTGCGCTGCGGCGGCCCCCACTGCGCCGGCGGCAAGGGTGGCGGAGGGGGAGGGGGAGGGGGTGGCGGCGGCTGCCGGTACGGCTGCTGTCCGTACGGCTGCTGTCCGTACGGTGGCGGCGGGTACTGTGGGCCGCCCTGCGGCGGGTACGCCGGCCCCTGAGGCGCCTGCTGAGGCCACTGCGGTTGGGGAGGGCCCTGCGGGGGAGCTCCGGGAGGGGGCGGTGGCGGGTACGGTTGCCTGCCGCCCTGCTGCTGCGGCCGGCCGTAGTTCGGCGGCGGCCACGGCAAGGACGGCGGCCTCTGTGGCTGCCCTGGCCCCTGTGGCGGGGGTGGATAGTGTCCGTTCCCTGTCACCGTGTCTCCCCGTTCACCCGGTTGTCTGGAATGGATGGCTCTGGGGTGCGACTTGCCGGACCCTTGCCAAATTTGGGGCAAAAGCATACTGATTTATCACCCGTCACGGATGTAGCAGTGCTCGGTTACGGTCCGAAATCATTCGAGGTGATCTCGGTTATCTCCCGGTCTCCGCGGCGGGCGTTGCCCTAGCTTCGTTGGCATGAATCTCCAGCAGCTCCGCTATGTGGTCGCGACTGCGGAGCACCGCACCATGACCGACGCGGCCAGATCGCTTTACATCGCGCAGCCTGCGCTGTCACGCGCGATCCGCGATCTTGAGCGAGAGCTCGGCATGACGCTCTTCGCTCGTTCCGGCCGCGGCGTGGTCGTCACCGCCCAAGGTCGTCGGGTGGTCAAGCTGGCGAGGGAGGCACTCGATGCCGTTCACGAGATCGAGAGCCTGGCCAACACCAGCGGAGTCACGGACGCCGAGCTCCGCATCGCCTCCACGCCCAGCCTCGAACCCGGCCTGGCCGGACGGCTGCTCCCGGCCTACGCGGCCGAGCACCCGGGAGTACGCGTGCACATCGTCCGCTGCGACGGCAGAGACGCCGTGGTCAGCGCCATCAGGGACCAGCGGGCCGACCTCGGGCTCACCGATCTGCCCGTCCCCACCGACCTCATCACCCACCCGCTCGAGCGCCAGGAGATCGTGCTGATCTCCCCGCCCGGGCTCGAACTCCCCAATCCGGTGCCGATGGGCAAGCTGCACGGCATGCGCCTGGCACTCCCGGCCCGCGGCAGCATGCGGCGCAGGGAGCTGGACGCGATGTTCGGCAAGTACGCGGTGAGCCCCGTGGTCGTGCTCGAAACCGACGAGCGCAACGGCTGGCTCAACGCCGTACGCGCGGGCCAGGCGTCGTTGCTCTGGTACCGCGGCATGGCCGAACAGGCCGCCCGCGCAGGCTTGATCGTGCGCTCGCTCGAGCCCGCCGTGCGGCGCGTCATCGCCGTCGTGCACGCCCGCCGCCGCCTTCCGCTGATCGCCCAGGACTTCCTGGCCACCGCAGAAAAGGGGACAGCCGCCTGACCAGATTCGGAACGCTCCACAGCTAGGAAACACCCGCACCAGAGAACGCACGCGAAGGCCCGTCAGGGGGAGACGGGCAGCCGCACCACAGCCCGCAGCCCAGGTCCGGCGTCCTCCAGGACGACCGTCCCGCCGTGCGCCCGCACGGTCTCGCGTACGATGGCCAGCCCCAGCCCGGCGCCGCCCTCGTCACGGCTGCGACCGGAATCCAACCTGGTGAAACGGTTGAAGACGCGCTCGCGATCCTGCTCGGGAATGCCCGGCCCGTCGTCGGTCACCGTCAGCACGCCGTCCGCGGTCAGTGCCACCTCGATCTTCGACGAGGTATGACGTACCGCGTTGTCCATCAGGTTCGTCAGCACCCGGCTCAGGTCGAGGGCGTCGCCCCGCACCACGACCGGGTCGCACACCGTCAGGCGCGCCTCGGCGTACCTGTCGACGATCTGCCGCACCACCTCGTCCAGCTCGACGGGCTCGCGCCTGGCGGGCACGCCGCCCCGCTCGTCCAGCCTGGCCAGCGCCAGCAGGTCCTCGGCCAGCCTGGACAGCCGCATCGTGTCCTCCAGGACGCCCTCGGCGGTCTCCTGCCAGTCCTGACCCTCGGGGTGCCCGAGCGCGACCTCCAGCTGCAGCCTGATGCTGGCGAGAGGGCTGCGCAGCTCGTGCGCGGCGTCGGAGACCAGCGCCCGCTGGCGCTGCTCGGCCTCCTCAAGCCGGGCGAGCATGTCGTTCAGCGTGGTGGCCAGCGAGTGCACCTCGTCGCGCGACTGCGGCACCGGCAGCCGGCGCGATCGGGCCGTGTGCGTGATCTCAGCCGCGCCCCTGCGCAGCGCCGCGATCGGGCGCAGCGTACGGCCGATCATGAGCCAGCTCGCCACCGCGAGCAGCACGATCAGCGCGGGCGTGCCCACCAGCAGCACCCTGCCGGCCGTGCCCAGGCTGGTCTGGATCTCGCTGACGGGCCTGGCCGCGATCACGGTCTGCCCGCGGTCCGCGCGGAGCACGATCACCCGCAGGAACCCGGCGATCGCGTACGGCCGGCCGTCCAGGAACGTGGCCTGCCCGTGCTTCAGCACCTTGGCCCTGGCCGCGGCGTCCAGCAGCGGAACGAGCCGGTCGGTGCCGTACGTGACGTGCGTGATCCGTCCCTGGGCGTCGATGACCTGCACGATCGTGCCGTCGTGCGTGGTGATCGGGCTGGTCAGCGTGCCCGCGTCGGCCGCCACGCGCACGGACTGGGCCTGCTGCCTGGTGGACTCGTCCACCGTGTCCATGAGCGCCCGGTCCAGCACGCTGAGCAGCACCGACGCCGACACGGCCAGCGCCAGCGCGAGCACCGCGGCGGCCGCCACCGTGAGCCTGAACCGCAGCCCCTGCCGCCGCCACCAGAGGAGCGGGGAGTCAGCCACCGTCGCCCGCCAGGCGGTAGCCCGCGCCGCGCACGGTCTGGAGCGCGTTCCTGCCGAAGGGGGCGTCGATCTTGCGCCGCAGGTAGCCGACGTACACCTCGACGACGTTCGGGTCGGTGTCGAAGGTGTCCCAGACGTGCTCGAGGATCTCCGCCTTGGACACGACCTCGTCCCGCCGCCGCATCAGGTACTCCAGCAGCGCGAACTCCCTCGGCGTCAGCTCGATCGCCTTCCCGTCCCGCTCGACCCTGCGCCGCGCCGGGTCCAGCGACAGGTCGCCCGCCACCAGCACCGACGGCCGCCGCCCCGAGTCGCGCCGCAGCAGCGCCCGCAGCCTCGCCACCAGCACCACGTACGAGAACGGCTTGGTCAGGTAGTCGTCGGCCCCCAGGTCCAGCCCGTCGGCCATGTCGTATTCGCCGTCCTTGGCGGAGAGCATGAGGATCGGCACCCAGTTCTCCTCCGCGCGCAGCTGCTTGCACACGTTGTAGCCCGACAGCCTGGGCAGCATGATGTCGAGCACCACGATGTCGTAGTCGCCCTGCCTGGCCGCGTGGAGCCCTTCCTCGCCGTCGTGGGCGAGGTCCACCGCGAACCCCTCAGCTTGGAGCCCCCGCTGGAGCGCGGCGGCCATCCGCCGTTCGTCCTCGACGACAAGTACTCTCATGTGGCAATTCTCCTGTTCCTGCCCTGAGATGACGCTGAGAAGACTGAGAGCCGTCTCAGACAGTCTCAGGTTTGCCTAAGGATGCATCACGCAGGCTCTGAGCATCGACATACCGTTAAGGAGTGAGATGCGCAGAGGCACGTTCGTGAGGTGGGGAGTCCCGATCGCCGCCGCGGCGGTGATCGGAGCCGCGATCGGCGCCGGCCCCGTGATAGCCGCGGTGAGCGGTGACCCCGTGCTGCCGGAGCGTTCGGCGCAGCAGCTGCTGGCCGACGCCGTGGCGGCGACCAGCAAACAGGGCGGCATCCCGCCGATGTCCGGCACCGTGCAGCAGACGGCCTCGCTCGGCCTGCCGGCGCTGCCGCAGACCGGCGCGGAGTCGCCGCTGAGCCTGCTGTCGGGCTCGCACGAGGTGAAGGTCTGGTACGGCGCGAAGGACAAGCTGCGGGTGGCCATGCCGACCCAGCTGAACGAGACCAACCTGATCGTGAACGGCGACCAGGCCTGGTACTGGGAGAGCGCCACCAACACCGCCACCAAGGTGACCGTCAAGGAGGGCAAGGGGCAGGAGCACAACCTGGCCACGCCCAAGCCGACCGACCTGACCCCGCAGCAGGTGGCCGAGCGGCTGCTGGCCAACGTCGACGAGCACACCGCGGTCCGCGTGATCAACACGGCCGAGGTGGCGGGCCGGTCGGCCTACCAGCTCGTGCTGGCGCCCAAGGACGCGGGCTCGCTGGTGCAGGAGATCCGCATCGCGCTCGACGGCGAGACGTACGTCCCGCTGCAGGTGCAGGTCTACGCCAAGGAGTCGGCCGAGCCGGCGTTCCAGGTCGGGTTCACGCAGGTGACGTTCACGCCGCCGGCGGACGAGAACTTCACCTTCACCCCGCCCGCGGGCGCCAAGGTGAAGGAGCAGACTCTCGGCACGGACCTCTCCCAGGGCGCGGAGCAGCGCGCCGAGCACGCCAAGGACGTCGCGGACCGGGCGAAGGTCGTGGGGCAGGGCTGGACGACCGTGGCGGTCGTGCCGTTCTCGCTGTCGGACCTGAAGGCCGGGACGCCCTCGGACACGGGGACGCCCTCGGACACGGGGACGCCTTCGGCCACCGGGACGCCTTCGGACCGGGGTGATGGCAGGCGCTTCGGCGGCGGCGGCGCCGACCCGAGCGCACTGGTCGACAGCGTGCTGAAGTCCGCCACCCCGGTGAGCGGCGCGTGGGGCTCGGGCAAGCTGATCAAGACCAAGCTCGTCACCGCCCTCCTGACCGACGACGGCCGCCTCCTGGTCGGCGCGGTCACCCCGGAGGAGATCACCAAGGCGGCGGGCATCAAGTGACCGCCGTCACGCAGGAAGCGGGGGCGCCCTTCGGGGCGGCCCCGCCCTCCGGGGAGTTCTCGATCGTCACGGAGGGGCTGACCAAGCGCTTCCGCGGCGGCCAGGTCGCCGTGGACGCGCTCGACCTGGCCGTCCCGCGCGGCTCGGTCTTCGGCTTCCTGGGGCCGAACGGCTCGGGCAAGACCACGACGATCCGCATGCTGCTCGGCCTGGTCGCGCCGACGTCGGGGGAGTACTCCGTGCTCGGCCTGCCGCAGGACCAGGCCCTGCCCAAGGTGGGGGCGCTGGTCGAGGGGCCGGCGTTCTACCCGTACCTGTCGGGCTCGGCCAACCTGACGCGCTTCGACGCCGCCGACCCCACCGCCCCGCGCGGCACCGCCAGGCGGCGGATCGCCGAGGCGCTCGAGCGCGTGGGCCTGTCGGCCGCGGCCGGCAAGCGCTACCGCAACTACTCCCTCGGCATGCGCCAGCGCCTGGCCATCGCCGCCGCCCTCCTGGGGCCGCGCGAGCTGCTCATCCTGGACGAGCCGACCAACGGCCTCGACCCGCAGGGCACGCGCGAGGTCCGTACGCTGGTCAAGGAGATCGCCGCCGACGGCACGACCGTCTTCGTCTCCTCGCACCTGCTGGCGGAGGTGGAGCAGATGTGCACGCACGCGGCGATCATGCGTACCGGGAAGCTCGTGGCGCAGGGCACGATCGCCTCGCTCAGCGGCGGGATCGTGGCACGTGTCCGGGTGGAGACGCCTGACGTGGCGGACGCCGCCCGGGTGCTCGGCCGGCTCGGCCTCGCCGACGTGCGGTCCGCGTCCGGAGAAGTGACGGCCGAACTGGGCGGGCACGCGCCGGAGCGGATCAACGCCGCGCTGGTGGAGGACGGCGTGGCCGTACGCGGGCTGGCCGTGCTGCGGCCGAGCCTGGAGGACGTGTTCGTCGGACTGACAGGGGAGGGCTTCGATGTCGATGGCTGAAACGGCGGGACCCTTGGGACCGGCCACGTCGGCTTCGGTGCCGTCGGCTTCAGCGTCGTCGGTGTCGGCGGCTTCGGTGTCGGCCTCCGAGACGCAGACCGCCCGGCGCACGCCCGGCCTCGTACCCGTCACGGAGACCATGCGCACCACGGAACGCCGTCCGCCGGAGCCATCCGGCGCCGCTCCTGTCCTCGCGGGAAGGACGTGGCCGTTCTGGCGCCTGCTCGGCTCGGAGCTGGGCCTGACCTTCCGCCGCCCGCGCAACCTGGTGATGCTGGCCGTGCTCGGCGTCGTGCCGGTCGTCATCGGCGTGGCGCTGCGCATCGTCAGCTCCGAAGAGGGCATGGGCGGGATCATCGCGGACGTCGCGGGCAACAGCCTGATGCTGACGTTCGCCTCGTTCTCGTTCCTCGTGCTGCTGCTGATGCCGGTCGCCGTCAGCGTGGTGGCGGGCGACTCGATCGCGGGCGAGGCCGGGGCGGGGACGCTCCGCTACCTGCTGGCCGCGCCGGCGGGACGCACCCGGCTGCTGCTGGTCAAATACCTCAACGCGGTCGTCTTCGCGTACGCGGTGACCGCGGTGGTGGCGCTGACCGCCCTGCTGACGGGCCTGATCCTCTTCCCCGCCGGTCCTGTGACGCTGCTGTCGGGCACCACGATCTCGCTGACGGACGGCCTGCTGCGCATCCTCATCGCCGTCGGATACGTCGGCGCCGGGATGGCCGCCCTGGCCGCCATCGGGGTGGCGCTGTCGACGTTCACCGAGGTCTCCATCGGGGCCATCGCGGCCACCCTGGTGCTGGTCATCGTCTGCCAGGTGCTCCGGGCGATCCCCGAGCTGAACTCGATCACGCCGTACCTGCTGCCGACCAGGTTCACGAACTTCGACGCGGTGCTGCGCAGTCCGATCGACATGGGGGCGCTGAGGGACGGGCTGGTGGCGTTCGGGGCGTACATCGTGCTGTTCGGCTCGATCGCGTGGGCGCGCTTCTCCGGCAAGGACATCACCTCCTGAACCCCGCCCCGCCGGCCCGGGTACCGCCCGGTCCGGCGACTGCGCTGGACGCCACCCGCACGCGACGACGCATGCGCGCCCCCCGCAACCACGCCACGCCGCCCGCCCCGCGCTCGGCCGTGTTCGCTACGCGGATGCGGCGCCTGCCACGCGCTCGGCCGTGTTCGCTACGCGGATGTGGCGCCCGCCGCGCACACGGTCGCGCTCGCTACGCGGATGCGGCCGTCCCGCGCGACGGCGCCCGCCCTGCGCGACGGCGCCCGCCCCCCATGCAAACGTCGCCCGGCCTGTGCGACGGCGCCCGCCCCGCACTAGGACGCGCCCCGTCGGCGTCACATGACGCGTGCGCCTGCTTCGGGCCGGAGGCTCCGTCGTTTCGAGGCGCCGCGTCGGTGAGGTGGTGGACGGCGGAGACCGGCGCAAAGCGGGCGGTGCTCGGTCCCTGGTGAGGCGGTGGAAAGGCGCCCCGCCCGCCCGGGACCCTCGGTGCGAGTCCGGGCGGGCGGGGCGTCGGCGGCGTCAGGAGGTGGGGCGGCGGCGGAGGCCGAGGGCGCCGATCACGATGCCGATGACGCCCACCACCAGCCCGGCCCCGCCCAGGAGGCGGGCCGTCCCGTCAGAGGCGGACGCCGAGGCCGCCACGGGAGTCATCGAAGGGGCGGCACTGCTCGGAGCGGCGGAGGCGGAGGCCATGCCGTGCTGATCGTCATCCCCGCCGGCAGCAACCAGCTTGAGCGTCGGGGCAGGGTGCTCGGCCTCGGTGCCGTCAGCCTTGGGCGGGTCGGCCCAGGTCACGACCTCACCCCCCGAGTACGTCTGCTTCGTCGGGAACGTCAGCGACTCCGTGTCCTTGGGCAGCTGCCCCATGGACACCTCGAACTCCTGGAACTCCCCAGAGTTGATCTTGCCGCCCGACCACACGATCTTGGTCACGGCCTCCTTGAGGTCGCCGTACTCGGTCTTGACCGGCTTGGGCAGCTTGCCCTGCGTGACCTTGACGTCCCAGCCCGGCAGGGGCTTGACCGACACGAACGCCAGCGGATGGTCGGTCGGGAAGTCGACCTCGATCTTGACGGTCGAGGCGTCGTCGCGTTCGTTCGGCACCCGGAACGCGACCTTGGTGAACCCGCCCTGCTCGGCGGTGCCCGGCTGGATGGTGACGTGGGCCAGCGCCGGGATGGCGAGCCCGACCGTGAGGGCGGTGGCGGCGGCGAACACGGTCGCCGTACGGCGTACGAAAGACATACGGAGAACTCCACTTGGTGAATGGGGAAGGAAAGGGGTGTCAGATGGTCAGGCGGGAAGTGGAGGACCTCGCCTGGCCACGCAGTGCCGGAACTCCGGCTGGTGCGGGACGACCCTGGTCAGCACGATCGGCGCGGCAGGCCGTACGACGGGCACGGCGATCGCCGGCAGCAGGATGAGACGGCGGCCGACGAGGCGCAGCAGCGACCAGAGCGCGGCCTCGCCGCGCGCCAGCCACAGGCCCGTGATCAGCGTGGCCGTCACGTGCGTGAGCAGCATCCCGGTGGTCACGCTCAGGCCGCCCTGAGCATGGTTGTGCACGATGACGTTCGTCGAGAAGAGCCCGCGCAGCGAGAAGTAGGCCCCGCCGTCGCCCGCGAACAGCTCGTGCAGCCCCAGCTGAGCACCCATCAGCACGATGGTGACCGTCGCCGTCGAGCGCTCCCTGCCGCACAGCGCCAGCCCCAGCGCGGACACGCCCGCGAGCCCCAGACCGGCGGCCCACGGCGCGGGTGCCGAGCCGCCGCCCAGCATGTGGGCGAACGCGGCGAGAGCCACGCAGACGGCGGAGAAGGCGGCCGTCCGCGCGAGCCGGAGAGGGAGTTGCGCATGCATGGGTGTGCCTCATGCTCTCACGGGGCAGTCACTCATGAGACCCGGAGTACGAAGTCGACAATAACTGTCCGAAATGCGCATTTGTCGCTAGGGTCGTGCCGACCGCGTTGACATAGAGGTGAGAACGTTGCGGCACTTAGGTGGATTCTTCATCGGGCTTGTCGTGACGGCGGCCTTGCTGGGAGGCGGCGGCTGGGCCGTTCAGCAGGCCGTCGGCAATGCGGCGGCGAACCCACCGGACAACCAGAAGATGTGGATCGCGCTGGGCGCGATGGCCGCGATCGGGCTGGTCTACGGGTTGGTGGTGGCGGGCCGGATATCGCCGCTGGCGACGTTCGTGCCGTCGATGGTCCTGCTGGCCTGGACGGTCGTCTACGCCCTCGACGTGAACCGGGCGCTCTCCCTCATCCCGAGCGAGCCGTCGGTCCACCAGCTCATCAGGGACGCCGGCTTCGGCGCCAAGACGTTGCTCACGACGGGCGTGTACGCCCTGCTCGGCGTGGCGCTGTTCATCCCCGTGCTGATGCCGTCGCGCTGGTCGCGGCGGGACGACGACCTGGACGAGGACTACGAGGCCACGCCGGAGGGCAGCTACTACTGAGGCGCGGCCGTGTAGAGGCGGGTGACCACCTCCTCGAGGCTCGACTGCTCGGGCGCCGTGGCCATCAGGTCGTCGAGCGTTCCGTCGAACGCCAGCCGCCCGTGGTCGATCAGCATGACCCGGCGGCACAGGCGTTCGATGTCGCCCAGGTCATGCGTGGTGAGCAGCACGGTCGTGCCCTGCTCGGCGTTGATGCGCTGCAGGAAGTCCCTGATGCTGGCCTTGCTCACCACGTCCAGCCCGATCGTCGGCTCGTCGAGCACCAGCACGTCGGGCGCGTGCAGCAGCGCCGCCGCCAGGTCGCCGCGCATGCGCTGCCCCAGGCTGAGCTGGCGCACCGGCGTGCGGATGAACTCGCCCAGGTCGAGCGTCTCGGTCAGCTCGCCCAGCCGCGACCTGAACGTGGCGCGGTCCACCTTGTACAGGTGGCGGATCAGCTCGAAGCTGTCGGCGAGCGGCAGGTCCCACCAGAGCGTCGTGCGCTGCCCGAACACCACCCCGATCCGCCGCGCCAGGGTCGTGCGCCTGCGCGACGGGTCGAGCCCGGCCACCCGGACCCGGCCCGACGTGGGCGTCAGGATGCCGCAGAGCATCTTGATCGTGGTGGACTTGCCCGCGCCGTTGGGTCCGAGGTAGCCGACGAACTCCCCGGCCGACACGGTGAACGACAGGTCGCGCACGGCGTGCACGACCCTCCGTTTGATCTTGAACGAGCGTCCGGCCCCGTCAAGTTCGATCATGGTCAACTCCCCGTGGATCGGTAGTGCCTGATGCCCTGCCGCCAGGCCAGCCCGGCCAGCAGGGCGAGGACCAGCGCGGCGACCGGTCCGGCGAATCTCATGAGCTCGGGCGTGCCGAACGGGTCGGCCCGGCCCAGCACGTACAGGCCGGGCTGCCAGTTGACGAAGGCCAGAGGGAACACGTACGTCACGGCCCTGACCAGGTCGCGGGCGTAGATGCTGAGCGGGTACTGGTTGAGCTGGGCGCTGCCGTACGTCAGGGCGTTGGACACCTCGGGCGCGTCGGTCAGCAGGAACTGGATCGCCCCGGCCAGTGTCCACAGCGCCGCGAAGATGACCACGCCCGTGACCACCATGACCGGGATCATCCAGGCACGCCGCCAGTCGAGGTCGAGCGCGGCGATGCCGTAGCCGAGCACGATGACCGACTGCACGACCCGGCCGATCCGGGCGGGGACGAAGCGGTCGGTGGCGAGCTGGACCCACGCGCTCACGGGCCTGATCAGGATCGTGTCGAGCGTGCCCGCCTTGATGTGCTGGCTGATCCGGTCGATGTTGCTGACGAACGTGTCGCAGACGGCGAACGACACGCCGGCGGCGCCGTACAGGAAGAGGACCTCGTCGCGGGAGAAGCCGGCGAGGGTGGTGGTGTTGGCGAAGACGATCAGGATCACGGCGACGTCGAGGCTGGCGGTGACGACGCCGAACAGGATCATCAGCGCGAACGACACCGGGTACGCCGCCGCGGCGCGGGTCCAGGTCCACAGCAGCAGGAAGTACGTCCTAACCACCCTGGATCACCACCTTGTGGCGGATCGCCCTGGTGGCGAGCGCGCCCAGCCCGAGCAGGACCACCGCCCAGAGCGCCTGGAACGCGAACGTCTCCAGGGCCGGAGCCTTGCCGAGGTAGAGGTCGGTGGGGAGCTGGACCATGGCCGCCCAGGGCAGCGACATGGCCAGGTCGCCGAGCCGGCCGGGAAACAGGTGCAGCGGCACCAACATCCCGGAGAAGAACGTGGTCAGGACCATCGACGCCACGGCGACGCCGCGGTCGTCGACGAGCCAGCAGACGGACAGCGCCATTAGGTAGCGCCAGCCGAAGCTGACGACGACGGCGATGGCGAAGCCGGTCAGGAACGCCAGCCACTGACCGAGGCTGTTCGGGGTCGCGATCCCGAACAGCGCCGCGCCGACCAGCATGGGCGGGATGCCGCGGACCAGGAACAGGTACGCGGCCCTGCCCAGATCCTCGGCCAGCGTCCAGAGCTGGAGCGAGGCCGGTCGGACCAGGTCGAGCGCGATGTCGCCGCTGCGGATGCGCTCGGGGAGGCCGAGCCCGCCGCCGAACAGCTGCATCGGGGCGATGAACGCCTGGGTGATGAAGCAGAACGTGATGGCGTCGGACATGTCGTAGCCGGCCAGGCCGGGGCGGGCCTGCCAGAGCGCGATGAGGATGTAGGCGCGCAGGACGCCGAACACGCTGTTGGTGAACGCGCCGGCGATCGCGGCCCAGACGTAGGTGGCGTGTTTGCGGAAGCCGTACCGGACGAGCCGGGCATAGAGCGGTATGGTTTTGCACCTCCGGGGGGTGAGGACACGGTTACGAGCCGTGTTCGGACCCGCGCACGGGTCTGCCGATGGGAGCACGGAATTATGCGACGAGGACTACATGCCTCGCAACGCAATAAACCTCAGCGGTCCGTGAGGCGATAGCCGCCTGGTGAAGTGCGGCGCTCTCGGGGCAGAAGACCGGTATGACGTCGTACGGGCAGGTAAGCGGGACACAACTGGGAAATATCCAGATAAGCGACGAGATACTTACTGGCCGGTAGAACGATCTCGTTGAGGGAAGGAGATCCGTCGGAGGGTCAACATGCGGATCGACAGGGACGTGATGCCGGAGCATCCGTTGAGCTGGCAGGCCCGCGCGCTGATCGGCCTGATGCACGGCACCCTGAAGCCGGCTTCGACGCTGCTCATGCGCCATCCTCTCGCGCTGGTCTGCGCCGCCCGGCTCGGTGATATCGGGCGGCTGGTCAGGATGCCTCAGCCCGAGCACGTCACCATCGCGCCCGAGGCGTTCTCGGCGTGCGAGGGTGAGTGGGTGCGGGGCGGCCCGGCGCTCGACGAGCGCAAGGCGGTGCTCTATTTCCACGGCGGCGGCTACTTCTCGTGCTCGCCGCGTACCCATCGGTCCATCACGTGGCGGCTGTCGGCGGCGGCCAAGCGGCCGGTGCTGGCGCTCGACTACCGGCAGGGGCCCGTGCACCAGCTGTCCGACTCGCTGTCCGACGCGCTGGACGCGTACGACTGCCTGCTGGGACGCGACTACGCGCCCGAGGACGTCATCCTGGCGGGTGACTCGGCGGGCGGCCACCTCACGCTGGCGACGTTGCTGGCGCTGCGCGACCGGAAGCTCCCGCTGCCGGGGGCGGCGATCTGCCTGTCGCCGTGGGCCGACCTGACGGATTTCCCGCGCCGCGCGAACCGCTGGCAGGACCCCATGCTGCCGGCCGGCCGGGTGCGGTGGCTGGCGCGCCGGTGGACCTCCGGTCTCGACCCCAATGATCCGCTCGTCTCGCCGGTGCTGGGGGACTTCACCGGGCTGCCGCCCCTCATGATCGTGACCGGTTCGACCGAGGTGCTGCGTGACGAGGCCAGGAGAGTGGCCGAGCGGGCGCGCGAGGCCGGGGTCCAGGTCCGGTACGAGGAGTGGAAACACATGCCGCACGTCTTCCCGATCCTCGCGGACGTGCTCCCCGAGGCCCGGCTGGCGTTCCGGCACATGTCGCACTTCCTGCGAGCGGTGGCCGCCCGGCGCGCGGCCGCGGGGGACATCGCCGCGGCGTGAAAATTGACCACCCAAAATGAGCACTGCCCCTTTTGAGGTGATCGGCGTACGCTGGCACCTTCAGGGAAGTGTAAGGTTAGGTATACCTAACTTTAAGTCAGGGGGCCTGTTTGATGGCTGAGAAGCCCACGGATCATCACCGAGGCGTCGTCCTGCGGACCGAGCGGCTCACGCGGAACATGGTCCGCGTCGTCGTCGGGGGCGACGGTCTGGCCGACTTCGCCACTTCCGGGTTGACGGACCACTACGTCAAGCTGGTCTTCCCGTACGAAGGGGTGGAATATCCCGAGCCGTTCAGCGTCAAGACCTGCCGCGAGACGATGCCGCGCGAGCACTGGCCGCGGCTGCGGACCTACACCGTACGCGCCTGGGACCCCGACAGCCGCGAGCTGACCCTCGACTTCGTGGTCCACGGCGACGAGGGGCTCGCCGGACCGTGGGCCGACAATGCCGTTCCCGGCGACGTCCTGCTCATGCTCGGCCCCGGCGGCGGATACGCGCCCGACCCCGCGGCCGACTGGCACCTCCTGGTGGGCGACGAAAGCGCGCTGCCCGCCATCGCCGCCTCGCTGGAGGAGCTGGCGGACGGCGCGCCGGCGCACGTGCTGATCGAGGTGGACGCGCCCGAGGACGAGCAGAAGATCGAGACGGCCGCTGACGCGCGGATCACCTGGATCTACCGGGGCGACCGCCCGGTGGGCGAGAAGCTCGTGGAGGCGGTGCGGGCGCTGGAGTTCCCCGAGGGTGAGGTGTGCGCGTTCGTGCACGGCGAGGCGGGGTTCGTGAAGCAGCTCCGCCACCACCTGCGGGTCGAGCGGGGGATCGCGATGGACCAGCTGTCGATCTCCGGATACTGGCGGGCGGGGGCCGACGACGAGCAATGGCGCGCGATCAAGCGTGACTGGAACCGGCGGGTCGAGGCCGAGGAGGAAGAGGCGCTCGCCTCCTAGCCACGCCAGGGCGAGAACACCACTTCAGACCGTCGAACCACAGCACTTACTCACCCCGGAGAAACAGCCGCCTTACCTCCAATACCCCTTATGACAGACATGCGGAAAGCCTCCGCGGATCCGGCCACAGTGTGCTTTGCCGTGTCCCTGATCAGGAGAGGCGAAACCGGATGGCGCGTGGTGCGAGTGACATGCCTCCTGGCGTGCGACCGCTTACGGTGGGCGACCCGGTCATCATCGGCCGGTACCTGCTCCTCGGCCGCCTCGGCACGGGCGGGATGGGAGTGGTGTATCTGGCCGAACACCCTCAGGGTGGCCTGGTCGCGCTCAAGACGCCGCATGCGGTGCATCTCAACGATGCCACGTTACGCGCCCGTTTCGCCGAGGAAGTGGCTTTCTCGCGAAGATTGGTGCCGTTCTGCACGGCGGCGGTCGTGGAGGACGGCACCGACAAGGACCGCCCCTACCTGGTCACCGAGTACATCCCGGGCCCCGCGCTCTCCCAGGTCGTCGGGGCCAGAGGGCCGCTCACGCCCGACCTCGCGTACGGCGTGGCGCTCGGCGTGGCCGCGGCCCTGGTGGCGGTGCACGAGGCCGGGCTGGTCCATCGGGACCTCAAACCGGGCAACGTGCTGCTGTCCACGCGGGGACCGCGGGTCATCGACTTCGGCATCGCGCGCGACGTCGACACGCTGGCCGCGCACACGCAGGCCGGGCAGGTCATGGGCAGTCCCGGATGGGTGGCGCCGGAGCGGCTGACGGGCGGCCCCGCGGTGCCCGCCTCGGACGTGTTCGCCTGGGGATGCCTGGTGGCGTTCGCCGCGACGGGCCATCACCCGTTCGGCGGCGGGGAGGCGGATGTGCTGACCCGGCGCATCCTGTTCGACCCGCCGCGGCTCGCGGGCGTGCCCGCGATGCTCCGGCCCGCCGTCGAGGCCGCGCTGGTCAAGGACCCCGCCGGCCGTCCCACGTCCGCCGACCTGCTGCGGGCGCTGCTGGCCGCCGGGGGCGTCGGCGAGCCATGGGATCTGCGGCAGTCGGTGGCCGGGGTGCTGGAGGAGATCTGGACTCCGGTGCCCTATCCGGCCGGGGGAGGCCGGGTACGTCTCGCGCCGCCGGAGGCGGATGTGGAGCGTTCCCGCAGACGCAGGGCGAAGGCCGGGGCGCACCTGTCGCACGCCAGTTTCGCGGCCCTCGCCACTGTGTCCATCGCGGCCGTCACGGTGATCGCGGCGGCGGGCGGCGACGGGGTGAGCGTCGGGGGAGGCTCGCTGCTGCCGGGCAGCCCGTCCGTCGTGCAGCCCCACGGCAGCGCCGAGTCCACCGTCCGCCCGACGGCCACCCCCACCGCGCCCGCACCGCTCACCCGGGCTGGGAGGGCGGCGCCCACCACGTCCACGCCCACGATCTCCGCTGCCGTCACGCGGACGCGGGGCCCATCCACCCTGCTCAAGCCTTCGCCCGAGCGCAAGAACACGTTCCAGCCGGCGGCCACGAGCGGTCCCGACGCCCCCGATCCAGGTGGGTGCATGAACCCGGCCGGGAGGCGCTCCGCCAGGAGGGACTGCCCGCAGCCGTCGCAGTCGATCACCACGATCCCGCAGGACGGACCCGGCGAGTCGCCAGACCCGACCGAGTCCGTCCCGGAGACGCCGACGGCTACCGGATCTTAGCCAGGTCGATCAGGTAGAGGTCGTTCCCGAGCGTGTAGCTGAAGAGCCTGCCGGTCGCATCCGGGGACGGCAGCATGATGGAACTGCCCTCACCGCGGATGCCCAGGTCGCCCGATTTGCCGCTGTCCACGTCGTACAGTCCCACGCCCTCGGGCTTGATGCCGCCGTAGGACGAGAAGTAGAAGCGGTCCTGGGTCGGCGGGAGCGGTGGGACCATGACCTCCGGCACGATCTTCTGATCGGAGCCGTCACGCTTGCGGAAGAAGGACTCGCCCTCGGCGGTGGTGCCGGCACAGATGGTCACTCCGCAGACCCCGAGCTGCTCGCCCGGGTTCACGACGGCCGTTCTGGTCTCGCCGGTCTCCATGTTGACGATCCGGCCGAACCTGGTGCCGTTGGGCTCGCCTCCCGACCCGGGCCTGCCGGCCCACGGCCAGGACAGCAGGTGCAGCCCGGTGCCCCTGTCGACCGGTTGCACCTCCCCGCCCTCGACGGGAACGGTGAAGACCCCGCCCGTGTACAAGGAGAAAGCGATCTTGTCGTTGACCATGGCGAGCCCGTCGATCCCGCTGCCGTCGTCGGCCACGTCGAGCCGCCGGTCACCGACGATCTTCGCGGTGCCGCCGTCCAGCGGCACCGCCCACAGGTGCGCGACGCGGTCCTTCGTCTCGGTCCACCAGGCCACGTAACCGCTCCCCGCGGTGAAACCGTTGGCGAAGCCCGTCGTGTCCTTGGGCGTCGGCACAGCGGCGATCTTGCGTGGCGTGTCACCGTCGAGGTCGTACGCGTAGACGGCGGCCGTGCGATCGGACCCCGTCGAGCTCGTCATGAGCAGCGTGTGGTCGTCGATGAACGTCCGCGGCCGCCACGTCCCCCCGTCCGGGCTCTTCGCCGGGATCTTCCGCACCGCCTCCGGCCAGACCTTCTCCACGGGCCCGGCCGGCTTCTCGGAGCGCGGCGCCGAAGCGACGGGCACCGCCGTGATCGTGTCGCCCCCGCGGACCACGGCCAGGCTCCCGCCCGCGGCCAGCACGACCGCCGCCGCGGCCAGCGCCATCCGGGCCCGCTGCCTCCGGCGCCGGTGGATCCCCTCGAGCCGCTGGGGCAGCAGGGCCGGCAGCCGGGGCGCCTGCTCGGCGGCCTGGTCGAGTGTCCTGCGCAGGGTCTGCTCAACGTCGGTCATCGTACGTTCCCCCTCGTCAGTTGCTCAGTCGGGATGGCGGCGCGGAGCTTGTCCAGCGCGCGGGCGGCCTGGCTGCGTACCGTGCCGCGTGAGATCCCGAGGACGTCGGCGATCTCGGCGTCGTCGAGCTGCTCGTAGTAGCGCAGCACCAGCACCGCGCGCTGCTTGCGTGGCAGGCCCGCCAGCGCCTGCCACATCCGGCGCTCGTCGCCGCTGGGCAGCGCGTCGTGGTGCTCGCCTTCCGGCAGGTCCCACGCGAGTAGTTCGCGCCTGCGCCGCCGCCAGACGGCGATGTGCAGCCGGGCCATCGTGGTGCGCGCGTAGCTCTCCGGGCTCTCCTTCGAACGCAACCGCGGCCAGGCGCCGCGTAACTTCAGTAGTGCCTCCTGGACCAGGTCGGCCGCGTCATGCGGATTGCCCGCCAGGACATATCCGTAGCGCAGTAGCGCGTCGCCGCGTTCGGCGACGAACTCCGCGAAACGGGGATCAGCTTCCAACACCCCTCGCCCTTCGTCGTTTCCTTCACCTCCGAGAGGAACAAGGTGCGGAAACTGTTGCACGAGAAAGGCCGCGCCAGTGCCGGGGGAGCACTGGCGCGGCCGTCGCCGGGGGCCGCCGCATGCCCGGAGGGCGGTCCGGCGAGATCAGTGGGCGAACTGCTCCTCCTCCGTCGAGCCCTTGAGCGCGGTCGTCGAGGAGTCCGGCGCGACGGCCGTGCTGACCAGGTCGAAGTAGCCGGTGCCGACCTCACGCTGGTGCCGGGTGGCCGTGTAGCCGCGCGACTCGGCGGCGAACTCGGCCTCCTGCAGCTCCACGTACGCCGGCATGCCCTCGGCCGCGTATCCCTGGGCCAGGTCGAACATGCCGTAGTTCAGCGAGTGGAACCCGGCGAGCGTGATGAACTGGAACTTGTACCCCATGTGTCCCAGCTCCCGCTGGAACTTGGCGATGGTGGAGTCGTCCAGGTGCTGCTTCCAGTTGAACGACGGCGAGCAGTTGTAGGCGAGCATCTGGTCGGGGTACTCGGCCTTGATCGCTTCGGCGAACTCGCGGGCCACGTCCAGGTCGGGCGTGCCGGTCTCCATCCAGAGCAGGTCGGAGTACGGCGCGTACGCCAGGCCGCGGGCGACGCAGGCCTGCACCCCGTTCCTGACCCGGTAGAAGCCCTCCGCGGTGCGCTCGCCGGTGGCGAATTCCTGGTCGCGCGGGTCCACGTCGCTGGTCAGGAGCGTCGCGGCCTGTGCGTCGGTCCGCGCGACGATCAGCGTGGGGACTCCGGAGACGTCCGCGGCGAGGCGGGCGGCGTTCAGGGTCTTGATGTGCTGGCCGGTCGGGATGAGCACCTTGCCGCCCAGGTGGCCGCACTTCTTCTCCGAGGCGAGCTGGTCCTCCCAGTGCACGCCCGCGGCGCCGGCCGCGATCATGCCCTTCATGAGCTCGAACGCGTTGAGCACCCCGCCGAAGCCGGCCTCGGCGTCGGCCACGATGGGCGCCAGCCAGTACGGCGTGTCGGAGCTCCCCTCCGACCAGGCGATCTGGTCGGCGCGCAGCAGCGCGTTGTTGATGCGGCGCACGACGGCGGGAACGGAGTTGGCCGGATACAGGCTCTGGTCCGGGTACGTCTGCCCGCCCAGGTTCGCGTCGGCGGCGACCTGCC
>NZ_JBFANV010000091.1:0-40563 GCF_040674955.1 Nonomuraea sp. NPDC049695
TCGACCTGGCCTGCGACCTCTACGTGACCCCCCTCACGGACTGACCACACCAGATCCGAAAGTCAACCCCCGAGAGACTTCCAGGCAAGGCCACTTAGCCAGGGCCGGCCGACTTCTTGGCCATGGCCCGTGCCTGGTCCACGCGCTCGAGCTTGGTCCAGCCGGTCCAGCCCCGCTTCTTCAGCAGCTCGATCAGCCGTCGGGCGGGCGGCGCGGTGTCGAACGCCAGTGCGTCCATCAGCTTGGCGAACGGCGGCTCGATGTCGGCGTCGTCGACGTACTCCTCGCCCTGCTCGTCGGCCATCCGGGTGATGTAGGCGGCGAGCTTGTCGGCCAGCTCGACCAGCCGTGGGTCGTCGTCGGTCCGGTCGAGAGCCTGGCCCAGGGTGAGGTAGAAGTCGACGAGCTGCGGGTCGGCGAGCTGCTCCCGCTTGCGCGCCATCCACTCCGGGACCCGCTCGGGCGAGTGCGCGGCCAGCGGGATCCAGCCGTCGCGCTCGACCTGGACGATCCGCTCGTCGACGCCGAGGGCCCGCAGCCGGTCGAGAAACTCGACCACCTCCGGGGGCAGCGCCAGGCTGTCCCCGGCGGCGAGGCGGGCGATCCGCCTGCGGTGCCGCTGCCGCTCCCGGATCTCCGCCCGCAGCCGCCTGTCGATGTCCGCGACCGCCGCGGCGAACTCCTCCCCGTCGGCCTGGAGCAGCTCCCGCACCCGCGCGAGCGGGACCCCGGCCTCGGCGAGGGTCCGGATCCTGATCAGCTCGACCACGGCGCCGGCGTCGTACCTGCGGTAGCCGGAGTGGTCCCGCTCCGGCTCCGGCAGGAGCCCCTTGGCGTGGTAGTGCCGCACCGCGCGCACCGTCACCCCGGCGTACGACGCCAGCTCGCCGATGGTCAGCATCGCACCAGTCTCCTAGTTCGCGGCGCGGGTCCGGTAGAGACGCCGCGACCAGAGGTAGCCGACCGATCCGATCACCACACACCAGCCGACGGCCCAGAGCCCGTCCGTCCCAGCCGGCGCTCCGGCCAGCAGAGCACGGAAGGCGTCGATGATCGGCGTGAACGGCTGGTGCTCGGCGAACCACCGCAGCCCGGCCGGCATCGACTCGACCGGTACGAACCCGCTGCCCACGAACGGCAGCAGCAGGAAGATCATCGGCCAGTTGCTCGCAGTCTCCGGGTCGGGACTGGCCAGCCCCAGCGCCACGGTGAGCCAGGTCATCGCCAAGGAGAGCAGCGCGAGCAGACCGACCAGGCCCAGCCACCGCGTCGCCGAGGCGGCGCTCTCCAGCCCGAGCAGGAACGCCACTCCGAGGACCACCGCGAGCGCGAGCGCGGTCTGGATCATCGCGCCGAGCACGTGGCCGGTGAGCACCGAGACCTTGGCGATGGCCATGGTCCGGAACCGGTCGATGATCCCGTTGGTCATGTCGGTGGCGACCAGTGTCGCGGTGCTGATGGACACGCTCGCCACCGTCATCATCAAGATCCCGGGAGTGATGAACGTCAGGTAGTCGCCGCGGTCCCCCGTCTGCGCTCCCGGCAGACCGGCGCCCATGGTGCCGCCGAAGACGTAGACGAACAGCAGCAGGAACAGCAGCGGCTGGCCGATCAGCATCAGCGTCATCGACGGGTACCGCACCATGTGCTTCAGGTTGCGGCGCAGCATGGTCGCCGAGTCGCGGACGGCGTACGTCGTGGTGCTCACCGGCGTACCTCCTGCTCCGTGGTGGGGTGTCCGGTGAGAGCCAGGAACACGTCATCCAGGTCCGGGGTGTGCACGGCGAGGCCGGTGACCGCGTCGTCGTCGATCCCGTCCAGCAGCCGTCGCAGCGCGGTGAGGCTGCCGTCGTGCGGCAGGGTCACGGTGAGTGCCTCGGCGTTCGGGCTCGCTCCGGGCAGCCGGCGGGCGAGCTCGGCCACCCGCCCGCTGTCGGCGGCCCGCAGCTCGATGTGGCCGCCGGGGACCAGCCGCTTCAGCTCGGCCGCGGTGCCCTCGGCGACCAGCCGGCCCCCGTCGAGCACACCGATCCGGTCGGCGAGCTGGTCGGCCTCCTCGAGGTACTGGGTGGTGAGGAAGACGGTGACCCCGTCCGCCACCAGCTCCCGCACGATCTCCCACAGGTCACGGCGGCTGCGCGGGTCGAGACCTGTGCTCGGCTCGTCGAGAAAGATCAGCCGCGGGCCGGCCACCAGGGTCATCGCCAGGTCCAGCCGCCGCTTCATACCGCCGGAGTACGTCGCCGCGCGCCGGTCGGCGGCATCGACCAGGTCGAACCGCTCCAGCAGGTGCCCGGCCACGGTCTCCGCGCGGCGCCGGTCGAGGTGGCCGAGATCGGCCATCAGCCGCAGATTCTCCCGCCCGGTCAGCAACTCGTCCACGGCGGAGAACTGTCCGGTCACTCCGATCCGCTCACGCACCTGGTCGGCCTCGCGGCGGACGTCGTACCCGGCGACCCGCGCCTCACCGGCGTCGGCGGGGAGCAACGTGGACAGGATCCGGACCGTGGTGGTCTTGCCGGCCCCGTTGGGCCCGAGCAGGGCGTAGACGGTGCCTTCGGGGACGGTCAGGTCGACCCCGGCGACCACCTCATGGTCGCCGTACGACTTGCGCAGCCCGGCGACCTCGATCGCACTGGTTCTCGTCGTCATGCCCACCATGCTGAGAGGTTGACCCTGCGTCAGGGTCAAGACCGCGCTGACCTGCTTCAGAGAAGGAGGCGGACCATTCAGCGGTGTGATCAGTCCGCATGGATTCCGTAGCGGACATTTCGCGGATCATGATTCCAGCGCCTTGTCGATGCGTTAGTTGGCCACCTCACGCTGCCCGTCGATGCACCTGGCGTAAATCTTCAGAAGCACGTCGACACTGTGCCCGGCCCGCTCGGCGAACGGCCGTCTAGGTTTTCCTTCCAGGAGTTGGAGGGTTCCGCGGGCGGTCAGACGCACACCGTCATAGCAGTAGTGAGTGCTTTTCATCCGGCTTCGCGCAGCTGTAGTACAAGGATGGCTTTCACGAGTTGACCTGCCAGAAGAGGGCAGCAGCGGAGCTTGTGCAGGATGCGCCAGGTCTTCAACTGCGCGTTGGCGCGTTCGCCCGGTGCGCGGAGCTTGGCGTGGGCGGCATTGGCGGCCTTTTGAGAGGCGGGCTTGCTGCGGCCCTTGTACGGGACGCGCACGTGCTCGCCCGCGCCGACGTAGCCTTTGTCGGCCAGGACAATCAGGTCTGTGGCGTTCAGACGGCACAGGATGCCCCAGATCCGGGCGGCGTTGAGGTCGTGTACCGAGCCGGGCAATGAGCCGGAGGTCCACAGCGGTGTGCCGTCGGGAGCAGCCAGGATGGCCACGCAGCTGTGCACGTACTCGGTGTTCAAGGCGTTCTCGGCGGCCTTGTCCAGCATCTCTGCCACCTTCGCGGCTGCCTGGTCGGGGCTCACTCAGCTGCTCTCGCCGCTGCGGGGCGGGTGCGGTGGTCGCCGCCGCGGTGCCGGATCTCGGCGCCCGCCTCTTCGAGGAGCGCGTGGATGAACCCGTACGAGCGGCCGATCGACAGCGCGAGCGCCCGGATGGACTCGCCCGCCTGGTAGGGCGTGGGCGAGTTGGTGGCGTTCGGCGTCGACGATGCGGACGCGGGGCTTGATCTGCACGACGGAGGCTCCTTCGGGCGGCGGGCGACGGGACGCCGGTGGCAGGATCGGGCGTATGCCACGCTTCAAGCGGCTCACCGCCGAAGAAGCCCGCACCATGTCGCGGATGAGCTGATGCCCTGGATCGAGGCTGAGCAGCAGCACTGGTTCAGGATGATGGACCGTGGGCAAGCCACCTGGAACGACGAGGGATTCCAGATGTTCCGGCAGATCATGCACGTGACCGTCGATCCCGGCAAAGTGATCGAGGAGTGATACCCATGACCGACCCCGTTCTCACGATCGGGTGCTTCCAGTACGACACGACGCGGCCGCTGTTCGACGGGAGCGTAGGCGTCGACGGCATGGACGTCACGATGGAAACCGGGGTCACCCTGCCGGAGATCTTCGCCCGGCTGATCCGCGGAGCCGAGTTCGACGTCGCCGAACTCGGGCTTACGTTCTACCTGCGGCTACTGGAGACCGGTCTGCCGTACGTAGCGTTGCCGATCTTTCCGAACCGCGTATTCCGGCACTCTTGCATCTTCATCAACACCCATAGCGAAATCACCGAACCAGGTGATCTCGCAGGCAAGACTATTGGTGAGTTCGGCACCTACGGCCAGGACTCAGGCGTGTGGGCCAAAGGGATCCTGATGGATGAGTACGGATTCAAACCCGAACAGAGCCGTTGGGTGATCGGGGGCCTGGAGCACCCCGCGCCTCCCTTCGACTTCATCCCCCATCCGCATCCGACCGACGTCGACGTGACCGTTGCGCCGGAGGGGAAGACGCTGGGTGCGATGCTCGACTCGGGCGAGATCGACGCCTTGTTCTCGGCGAACGTCCCGCAGTGCATGCTCGACGGATCCCCGAACGTCGCTCGGTTGTTTGCCGACTTCGAGCCGCTGGAGCGCGACTATCACCAGCGAACCGGGATTTTCCCGATCATGCACACGATCGTCGTCCGGCGAGAACTCCTCCGGAATCGTCCTGACCTCGCGCACACGGTCTACCGCGCATTCTCCGAGGCGAAGGACACAGCCGCCGACGGCTACCGCCGCAACCGCAGGCTCTACCAGGTCCCGACCATGGTGCCGTGGATGAACGCCCTGGTCGAGCGCAACAGCGAACAGTTCCCTGAGGACTGGTGGCCTTACGGCACCTTGGCCAATCACGCCACCCTTAACACCTACCTGCGCTACCACTACGAGCAGGGCCTGTCCGCTCGACAATGGAAGATCGAAGATGTTTTCGCCCCGGAACTGCTCGACACCTAGGCCCTCTGCTCCCCAAGTAAGGGGGGCGCATTGCTGCGCCCCCCTCCCCTCAGAACCGCGCGTGCTACTCGTTTGGTCGCGCGCCTCCGCTGTCGGGGGTACGGGGCGGCCGGACCAGATGCACCATTCGATGAACGCCAGGTCGCTGTAGTCGTACACGGTCTCCCGACCGCGCGGCCGAAGGTACGCGCCTTGTACCGGCTGGCCCATTTACGGATGGTGCACGGCTCGCGCTCCAGTCGTTCGGCGGCCTGCCGGGCGATCACGGGCGTCACGTTCACCCGCTTTCGGCGGTTCGTCCCGAAGTAATCGACGCGCTGAGATAGCCGCAGACGCGCAAACGCGACCGGCCGAATAGGAAGGGGCTGGGGGCGGCACACGCACCGGCAGAAACGCGTCCCGTCCCGCGCTCCGCTTACGTCCAGCTCAGAAAGGGGGTCCGGAGGGCATAAGGGTGCCGCCCGCAGGAAGTGCGACACAGAAGATCGCGTGGGCGCAACCGTTGGCGGTATCGCCAACCATCCAGGCCAACATCGATTTCGGCGAACGTGCGCGGAACCGCCAACGAGGCCGTCACGATGGCGAGGACCGACCAACTCCTCGCAGAAGCAACCCAGCCCCATGGACAGGTCCGGAACGCCCTCCTGCTACAACATCACGACGGACGAGAGTGAGAAGACCAGGCTGGAGGTTCTCGAACCAGCTCGGCGCAACACTGACTGGAGCGCGGAGGCTCTCGCGGCCGACGTCACCCAGAGCCGAGGCAGGACCGTCACGCCCGAGGAGGTCAAGACCCATCCTCACCGCCACCGAGTAGCCGGTAGACCCGAACCCCCAGGGGAGAGAGGCACGTCGCATGTCAGCGCGGCGGGCCTCTATTCATGCCTGGGGTCAGCCGTGGATGTGCTGGGCTACTATCGCCTGGAAATGTGCTCGTAAGTATCTGCGCGAAAGCCGAGATTGCGAGCGCTATCCCAGATCTCTTGAGCCGGGTATCGCGGCAAGCCAAACCCGCCCGATACAGCCGACTTTTTCTTTCCGGTGTCGCGGTTGCCGGGCGAGCCACCCAGCAATCGCGAATTCTTGCGTCACCCGGCCGAGCACAGTCTGCCGGCGTAATAGGCATAGTGGGCAAAGGGGTCGAGCTTTGTCAGACCCGGCTTGACACACATGTCGTAATCGCCGGTATACGACTCGACTCTGATGATGACGTCGGTCCGCGGGGGCGCATCGCAGTGCCCGTACCAGTTTCCGTTCGCGTCTCTGTAGTAGCCGCAGCGGAACTGGGCGGTTGCTTCTGGATCGGCGGTCGTCGCGGCTGAGGCTGGAGTACCGGCGAACGCGACGGTGGCGGCCGCTAAGGCCACGAGCACCGACTTCGCGAAGACGGGCGTTGTGAAGCTCATGATTTTCTCCTGAAATGTCCAGCTTGTACAGGCACTTAACAAGTATCGCAATGGTGGACGCGAGAAAACAGGACAGCAGGCGGACATTTGCCGGTCATTAGACGGTCCGCCGAGCGGGAGATTTCTCAATTCAAGAGGGCCGCGAGGAGCCTGTTGACCGAGACCAGCATGGTCAGTGAATGGGAGACTTCGGGTTTGCCCGGCGAACCGGTTCCGGGGAGCGAGTCACCTACGCACGCTGGCCGACTCGACGGCCTCCTCGTCACGGGCGAGCGGCCACCCTCCCGTCAGCGTGTACTCCGTGCCGCCTTCGCGGAGGGCGAGGTGCACGAGGTGGTACATCTGCGTCCCGGCCCGCTAGAAGCGGCACAATGGGATATGGGACGGAAGCCACTGCGCCGCTCACCACTTTTACGCACCGCGCCTAGCACCACCGCGCGAACCATCGCCCGCCCTCAGCCGCGTCGGCGCCTCCGCAACAAACTCACGTCAATCCAGCTCTGGGTGGCCATCGCGGGCATCGTCGGCAGTCTCATGTCGGTGCCCGCGTTCATTCAACCCCAGCGAGTACACCTTTACTCAGGGTGGCTAGATCGGTCTCAGCGTTACTGGTGATATGGGTCAGGCAACGAACTCGGCGGCATCTGAGCTGGTTTGGCCACGCACTGCCGCCAGGCACTCGTCGTACAGGTCCATGATGTCGCCCTTGCCGTCATTGTCGACCCACGTCATCGATGCGGCATCCAGGCATGCGAACGCCGTCGCGATCACTGCGCGGGCCTTCGCGTTCACGCTGCCGGTAGCGGCGTCCATCCGCGCCTCGATGAGCGGCAGCAGGTCCTCCTGGAATCGCAGTCGCTTTTCGAGCCAACCGGCACGCAGCGAGGCCGTGTTGTGCAGGAGACGGAACCGCTCCAGGGCCTGTTCGCGGCTGTTGTGCAAGGCCAGTACGGCAGCAACCCCTGCGCGCAGGGCCCCCCAGACACCGGCTTCGGCCGGCAGTCCCCTGATCGTGTCTGTCAGGACCTGCCCGAACTGGTCCTGGTTACCGCCGAGAAGGTCCTCCTTGGTGCCGAAGTAGCGGAAGAGGGTCCGCTGGGAGACACCGGCCTCTCGGGCGATCTGCGCGATGGTCGTCTCGTCGTAGCCCTGCTCGGTGAACAGGCGCAGAGCCGTCTCCAGGATCTCCCGGGAGGCCAGCTGCCGCGTCCGGTCCCAGAGCGTGGCCGGTGCACCCGTCGCGGTCTCGGCTTCCTGCTTCATGTGCCCACGTTAACTCAGTACTGCCATAGTGACACTCGAAGCCATCTTGGCATTCACTGCCAGGATGACGTACGCTGCCAAAAGGTGATCGTCGCGGTACGGCCCGCCACACCCCACGGGCGGGAGCCGCTCACCGATCCCCCTACCTTCCAGAAGCACGCAAAGGAATGCACCATGTCTGCATCTGCAGCTTTGATCACCGGCGGAACCAGCGGCATCGGCAAGGCGACCGCTGCACTGCTCCACTCCCGCGGCTACCGCGTCATGGTCACCGGCGTCAGCAATCTCGCCGACGCCGGACTTCCCGAAGACGTCACGGTCGTCCGGGCCGACGCACGGTCCCTGCCGGACATCGACCACGCGATGGAGCAGGCACGCCGGCAATTCGGCTCCCTCGACCTGCTCTTCCTCAACGCGGGCATCTCCCGGCCCGGCCCGATCGAGTCAACCGACGAAGCCGTCTTCGATGCCCTGTTCGACATCAACGTCAAGGGCACCTTCTTCACCCTGCAAAAGGCGCTCCCGCTCCTCAACGAGGGCGCCTCGGTCGTGTTCACCGTGGGCGCCGGCGAAGGGGTCGGAGCCGCCATGACTGCCGCCAAGGGCGCTCTGGTGCCCCTCATGCGGTCCCTCGCGCTCGAGCTCGCCCCCCGCCGCATCCGCGTCAACGCCGTCAGCCCAGGACTGATCAACACTCCTGTCTACAGCAAGATGGGTGTCTCCCAGGAAATGATCGACTCCTGGGCTCGGGACGTCCCGCTTGGCCGCGTCGGCGCTCCCGCCGATATCGCCGAAGCCGTGGCCTTCCTCGCTTCGGACGCCGCCGGCTACATCACCGGCGACAACCTCGTCGTTTCCGGCGGCATCGGTGTCCACGCCCGCCCCTGACGAGCAGTTCCGCACTCGGCTCTGACCGGGAACGTTCCCCGGGACCGGCGATCAGGCTGTGGCCTTTGTGAGCCGCCGGCCCCAGCGGATGCCCTTCTCGGATCGTCTTGCCGCGCGCCAGTAACCAGCGCGCCATAGAGCCGACCGTCCTGGCGACGAGTTACGGGTTGTGGAACGTGACCTCGGGGTTGGCCGGTGTGGGAGCGTCGAGCAGGGGTTGTCTGCTGTTCTTGAGGTGCTGGTCGAAGAAGGCCGCGACGTAGGCGCGGGTGAGCGCTGTCGCTCGTTCGGCGGCGATGGTGTCGGGGGACGACATGCCGGCCTTGCTCGCCACCATGGCCAGGTCGGTGAAGCTGCTGTGCTCGGCGTGGGCGACGGTGAGCCAGCGCTTCCAGCCGCGCAGCACCTGCCAGGTGCCGTCCCAGGTGTGGTCCTTGCCCGGGCTGTGGTCGTTCTGGCTGCCCATCAGCAGGAAGGGGCGGTCGCCGAGGCCGGCGGCGGGGAGGGTGGCGTTGATGGTGCCGTCGAGGTTGATCCCGGCCTTGACCCGCTTGTCGGCCAGCATGGTCGCGGAGGCGGCGTCGCCGCCGAGTGAGTGGCCGGCCATGCCGATGCGCCGGGGATTGATCAGCTCGGCGCGCTTCCAGGCGGGGTGGCGGCCGGTCAGCCGGTCCAGGACGAAGGAGACGTCCTTGGCGCGGTTCCTGGTGATGGTGGCCTTGCCGCCCTCGGGGGGCTTGGGCTGGTCGCACAGGGGGGCGCAGGTGAGCAGCCCGACGCCGGGGAAGGTGGTGCCGGAGGATTCGTAGGCGTGGTCGATCGCCGCGACGACGTAGCCGTGGCTGGCCAGGTCCTCGGCGAGGGAGGTGAGGCTGGCGCGGGGCAGGCCGAGGCCGGGCGAGAGCACCACCAGCGGGTGGCGGCCGTTCTCGGGACGGGCGCCGGTGCGGGAGTAGGTGCGGATGCCACTGATGATCTCGGCGGGCAGGTCGGTGCCGGGGGCCTTGCGCTGCAGGAGGGACTTGGCCTCTTCGAAGCTCATGTACGGGGCCGGGTCGCCGGTGGCGGAGCGGGCGGGGTAGTACATCGAGACCATGAGCCGGCGTGGACCTGAGGCCGGGACCCAGGGGTCCTTGCGGCTCTTGTCGATGAGGTACAGGATGTCGCGGCCGACCGGATCGGGGCCGGTGGGGCGGGGCAGTTCCAGGTGGGGGGCGGCCGTGGCCGGACGGGGTTGCGCGGCCGGACCGGGTTGCGCGGCAGGACGGGGTTGCGTGGCCGATGCGGCCGGCGTGACGCAGGTCGCGGCGGTCAGGGTGAGGCAGGCCGTCAGCGGAACGGCCAGCAGACGCGGAGACAGCAGGGTGTTCATCGGATTCCTTTCAAGGTGCGGTCAGACGTCGCGGCGGTGTACGACGAGGAAGGTCAGGACGGCGGCGGCCAGGGGCCACAGCGCGAAGACGGTCCAGGAGCCGGCCACCGTGGGCAGGGCGGGGTCGTCGCGGAGCTGAGGCAGGCCCAGGCAGGTGCGCCAGACGTAGAAGGGGACCAGGGCGTACAGGTCGTTGAGCCACTGGTGGACGGTCGGCTGGAAGAAGGTCGGCACGATGACCAGCGCGGCGCAGACGGTGACGACGGCGGCCGCGGTGTGCCGTACCAGCGCGCCGATTCCCGTGCCGACCAGCGCCGACACCGGCGCGAGCAGGGCGTTGGCGGCCAGGACGCGCAGCACGCCGGGGTCGCCGGGCGGGACGGCGATGCCGCGTCCGGACATGATGGCCTGGCTGACGCCGAACGTGGCCGCCGAGACGAGCGCGCCGGTCACGAGCATGACGGCGCCCACGACGGTGAGCTTGGCGGCCACGACGTGGTGGCGGGCCGGGACGGCGGTCAGGGTGGTGCGGATGAGGCCGGTGGCGTACTCGCCGACGATCGTCAGGGCGCCGACGCTGCCCCCGCCGATCATGAGCATGGTGGCGGTCAGGCCGCTGAACGCCTCGGTCAGCGGGTTGAACCTGGCCTTCTCCATCGCGGTGAAGCCGGGCCAGCCGTTGTAGGCGTCCAGGCTGCTCTGGACCGCGAACGCGACGATGGCCAGCGTGCCGAGCCCGAGCAGCCAGCGGGTGGAGCGGAGCGACCAGAGTTTGATCCACTCGGCGGCGAGCAGGTCGCGGAAGCGGACGGGCGTCATCGCCGGTCACCGGCCAGGGAGGCGGCGCGGTAGTCGGCGCGGTAGTCGGCGCGGTAGTCGGCGCGGTCGGCGGTCAGCTCCATGAACGCCTGCTCCAGCGAGGCGGTGCGCGGCGCGAGTTCCCGCAGCAGGATGCGCCGCTCGTAGGCGAGTTCGCCGACGCGGGCGGCGCTCAGCCCGGTGACGGTCAGCGCGTCGCCGCCGTCCTGCCGTACGTGGGCGCCTGCCAGAGTGAGGACGGCGGCGAGTTCGGCGGGGTCGGGCGTGCGCACGCTGACCGACGCGCCGGTGCCGCGGGCGGCGAATTCGGCCACGCTCTCATCGGCGATCAACTCGCCGCGGCCGATGACGATGAGCCGGTCGGCGGTGTGCTCCATCTCGCTCATCAGATGGCTGGAGACCAGCACGGTACGTCCCTCGCCGGCCAGCCGCCGGAACAGCCCCCGGACCCAGCGCACGCCCTCGGGGTCCAGTCCGTTGACCGGTTCGTCGAACAGCAGCACCGGCGGGTCGCCCAGCAGGGCGGCGGCGATGCCGAGCCGCTGCCGCATGCCCAGGGAGAACCCGCCCACCCGGCGGCGGGCCACGCCCTCCAGCCCTACCTCCCGCAGCACCTCGGTCACCCGGCGGCGCGGCAGGCCGTTGCCGCGGGCCAGCGCGGACAGGTGCGCCGCGGCGCTGCGCCCGCCGTGCACGTCACCCACGTCGAGCAGCGCGCCGGCGTGCCGCAACCCGGCGCGCAGGCGCGTGAACGGGCGGCCGTCGATGGTGGCGCTGCCGCTGGTGGGCCGGTTCAGCCCGAGGATCATCCGCATCGTGGTGCTTTTCCCGGCGCCGTTCGGGCCGAGGAAGCCGGTGACATGGCCCGGCCGCACGGTGAACGTCAGGCCGTTGACGGCCCTCACCTCGCCGTAGCGCTTGGTCAGTGCGTTGACTTCGATCACCCGCCCAACGGTGTCGCAGGGCCTGCAGGCGGGGCATCCGGCCGTGGGCCGGTTTCCGCCCGGGTGGGGTGGCCCGCGGGCATAGGCCGCCAGGCCGATGCCCGCGGGGAAACGGATGACTACGATCGGCCGGGTGCGCGATGAAACGCCCAGGCCACCCTTGACGCTGCGGCTGCCGCATGGTGTGCGGACGGCACTGACCTGGTGTGCCGTCGTGGCCTTTCTGCCACTGCTGTACGTCATGACGCCGGCCGACGACGAGAACGTGCTCCCGGTGGGCGCGCTCCACGCGGGATTCACCGTCGCCATGGCGCTCCCTCTGGTGTCGGCCCGGCGGCGGCCGTGCGCGGTGCTGGCGGTGCTGCTGGCCGAACTGCTCGTGGCCGTGGCCTCGGCGCAGCCCGCGGAGCGGTTCTGGCCGCTGTTGCCGGCGGCCGACCTGTTGGTCTGTTTCATCACGGCCACCCGCTCACGCCGCACCGGCCTGGCCGCGGCGGCCGCCGCGCTGATCGTCCAGCAGACAGCCTGGTACGTGGCTCTGCTCGCCCAGGGGCTGCGCGTCTTCGCGCCGGGCTTCCTCGCGCTGTCGGTCCTGCTCGGCCTGGGCGTCGTGGTCGCCTGGACGGCGGGGACGGTGTTGCGGCAGCGACGCGAGTACGGCGAGGTCCTGCGCGCGCAGGCCGAACTTCAGGCGGTCACCGCCGACCGGCTGCGCATCGCGCGCGAGCTGCACGACATGGTCGCGCACACCATCGGCGTCATCGCCATCCAGGCCGGCGCGGGAGCCCGGGTGATCGGCAACCGGCCGGAGCAGGCCCGGGACGCGCTGAGCACGATCGAGGCCGCCAGCAGGCAGACGCTGCAGGGGCTGCGGCACATGCTCGGCGTGCTCCGCGAGCCCGTCTCCGCCTCCGAACCGGAGCCGGCGCCCTTGGCGGGTCTGGCGGACCTCGACCGGCTCGCCGAGACCACCACGGCCGCGGGCGTCCGCGTGGACGTGCGCCGCCAGGGACGCCCGCGCCCGCTGCCCCCGGCCGCGGACCGGTGCGCCTTCCGCATCGTCCAGGAGTCGGTGACCAACGTCGTACGCCACGCCGACGCCCCTCGCTGCCAGGTCGTGCTCGACTACACCTCCCACGAACTGCGCCGACGTCACCGACAACGGACGCGGCACCGACGTCACCGACGTCACCGACGGCACCGACGGCACCGACGGCACCGACGACGGAAACGGCACCGCCATCCCGGCCTCGCCCGGCAGCGGGTACGGGATCGCCGGCATGCACGAGAGAGTCGCCCTGCTGAACGGCCGCCTCAGCGCCGGACCACGCCCGGAGGGCGGTTTCCGCGTCACCGCCACTTTGCCGCTGCCGGCTGTCCGGGAGTACGGCCGGACAGCTCAGGTGGAGGCGCGTTGACCATCCGCGTCGTGCTCGCCGACGACCAGCCACTCATCCGCGCCGGCCTGCGCATGGTCATCGACGGCACCCCCGACGTCGAGGTCGCCGGAGAGGCCGGGACCGGAGCCCAGGCGATCCAGCTGACCAGGCAGCTCCGTCCCGACGTGGTCGTGATGGACATCCGCATGCCCGGCATGGACGGTATCGAGGCCACGCAGACCATCACCGCCGAGGCTCCCGCCACCCGCGTGATCATGCTCACCACGTTCGACGACGACAGCAACGTCTACGCCTCGCTGCGTGCCGGGGCGAGCGGGTTCCTGGTCAAGGACATGGCGCTGGAGGACATCCTGTCCGCCGTCCACATCGTCGCCGCCGGCGACGCCCTGATCGCGCCCAGCGTCACCCGCCGCCTCATCGCCGAGTTCGCCGGCCGCCCCGAACCCCGATCCCGGCCGCGCGAGCTCACCGGCGTCACCGCACGAGAACGCGAGGTGCTGACCCTGGTCGGGCGCGGCCTGTCCAACGCCGAGATCGCCGCCCACCTGCACATCAGCCCCGGCACCGCCAAGGCCCACGTCGCCAGCCTGCTCACCAAACTCGGCGCCCGCGACCGCGTCCAGCTCGTCATCGCCGCCTATGACGCCGGCCTCGTGTCCCCAGCCGCATGACATCCTCGGAACGGCGGCGGGCTGACTGCGCGGTGCCGGGCACCGCCCCGCCCTCTCCCTACCGGCAGCGCTACCGGCAGGGACGGGCTCCGGATCCTGCGGGCGTCAAGCGTACGAACCCTCGACGAGGTCGGCGACGATGCCGGGGCGGGCGGGCCGCCAGCCGAGTGCCTGGCGGGTGCGGGCCGCGCTGACGCGTTGGCTGAGCGCCAGGGCCTCGGCGAAGCCCTCCCCGAGCTCCTGAGCGGCCTCGCCGAGCGGCCACGGCTCGGCTGTCTCCTTGACGCCCGCCGACCTGGCCACCGCCTCGGCCACGGCGGTGACGGGCACCGCCTCCTCGCTGACGGCGTGGTAGACGGCCGGCTCCCCCTTCTCCACCGCAGCCACGATCAGCTCGGCCAGGTCGTCCACATGCACGAATGTCCACGTCGGCGCCGTGCCGCCCGCAGTGACGTACACGCCGGACCCGCGCCGCGCGGCCTGGGCGCGCAGCAGCGCCGGGATGCCCGCGCCACGCCCGTGCACGACGCCGGGACGCACCACGGAGCCGCCGCCGTCGATCACCAGCCGCTCCACCTTGTCCCGGTACGCCACCAGCGGGATTGGGTTGACCGGACTGTCCTCGTCGGCCCCGTCGGTCTCACCGAGCACCCAGACGCCGCTGACGTAGACGACCTTCTTGGACGATCCGGCCAGCACGGCGATCGTGGCCAGGTCGGTGTCCTGGTCGCCGGTCAACTGGCCGGCGTGCACGACCGCGTCGAGGTCCGCGGTGATCGCCTTTTCCAGCGCCGCGACGTCCGCCAGATCTCCATACCGTACGTCGGCCACGCCCGGCACCTGCCTGTCTCCGTCCGCCGCCGGACGTACGAAGGCCGCCACCTCATGCCCCTGTGCGACCAGCCGCTCCCCCACGGGCGCGCCGATGTACCCCGTCGCGCCGATCACCAGCACCTTCATTTGTCCCACCTCAAAAATTTCGACATCGAACATTTCCAGGTAGGACGGTAGCGTACGACGTCGAACATTTCAATGTCGTACGATGGCCGTCATGGGAGACGCAGTCGACGTAATACTCGGTCAGTGGGCACGCACCAGGCCCGACGTGGACGTGTCACCGATGGGGGTGATCGGCCGGGTGTCGCGGGCCTCCCGGCTGCTCGAGCGCGGCGTCAAGGATTTCCTGGCCGAGCACGGGCTGGAGGCGTGGGAGTTCGACATGCTGGCCACCCTGCTGAGGAGCGAGACGGACTCCATGTGCATGAAGGACCTGTCGGCCGCGGCCATGGTCAGTCCTGGCGCGCTCACCAACCGCATGGACCACCTGGTGGAGCGGGGGCTGGTCGATCGCTGGCCGGCGCCGGACAACCGCCGCATGACGCTCGTGGCGCTGACGGACGAGGGACGGCGGGTGGCCGGCGACGTCCTGGAACGTCACGCGGCCAACCAGGACCGCCTCCTGTCCGGCCTCTCCCCCGCCGACCGCGACACGCTGGCCGGCCTCCTCCGCGCTCTCCTCATCTCCTTGGGCGACACCGGCCCCGAGTGAAGCGCCGCCGGCCGAGCCCCGCCGGCCCGCGGCACCGCACCCGATGCCAGCCTCCGCCGAGTCGCCGCACCGCACCCGACCTCCGCCACCCGGGCCGCCCCCGACCGACGCCTCCGCCACCCGCGCCGCGCCGCACCCGGTCCGCGCCTCCGACGGGCCGCCGCCCGCTGAGAGTCCTCGGCTCCTGGCCGGCAGGTGGCAGGCGTCCATCGCGGGACGCGTCACGTGCCTATCGCCTGTGGGACCGGAGTCAGGCTTTCTCGCCGCGGTCACGCAAGGTCGCCACGCCCTCGCCTTCGAGCTCGTCGCAGTACGTGGCGCGCCCGGTCATGGCCATCGTCAGCGCCAACGTCGTGCCCGCCACGAGCAGGCCGGAGCCCGCGGTGAAGGGCCCGTCGTTCGCGACGAGACGTAGGCCGCTGATCCGCCCCTTGGCGAGGACGACCAGGTCAGAGCGCCGGTAGTAGTCGGCGACCACGGTGAGTGTCTCCATCGGGTAGTCGCGGCCGATGCCCAGAGGCCGCCGGATGTCCTCGCCGTGCACGATCGTCTCGCCCAGCATCGCCACGGTCGGCAGCGGCGGCTTGGTGGTGCCGGTGATGACGCCGCGGAACCTGTCGAGCGTGTCGGCCGGACTCGCTCCCAGTTGCTCGCCCAGCCGCATGGCCACCTGTCTGTCGAAGTCGAAGCGGCAGCGGATGACGCCTGCCAGCCATCGCACTGGATTGAGCGCGGCGCCCGCGGTGAGGTGCGCCAGCACCTCGCGCACAGTCAATCCGGTGCACAGCGACGGCGTGTCCCACTGCTCGTCGGTCAGATGCGCCAGGTCGGCCGCCAGCGCCGCCCGTTCGGCGTGGATCAACGGCCAGAGGCCGGCGTCGCGGTGCCGGGTCGGCCGGGGTGCCGGATCGGTCATGTGTCCCTCCCGTAGGTCGGATGCCGGGCTGTCAGCGGCTCAGCAGGCCGACCAGGTTCCCGTCGGGGTCGGCGAACACCGCGATCCGGCCGAGCGGGGTCCGCGCCGGCTCCAGGACGCGGCTGCCGCCGAGTCTCTGCGCTCGCGCCAGTGCGTCGTCAACGTCATCGACCGGGAAGTAGACGACGATCCCGGTGTAAGGGCTGTTCGGACCGGCCTGCCCGATCCCGCCTGTCGGCCGCCCGCCGTCATCGCCGACGAGCGCGTACGTCTCGTCAACGGCGTTCACGGGCCAGTCGAACATCTCCTGATAGAAGCGTCGCGCTCGCCGGGCATCGGGGGTCGAGATGTCGAACCACCCGGGCGCGTGGTGATGTGCGGTCGATGTCATAGCGGTCCTCCTGGCGGGAGTCGTCATGGTCTGTCGCAGGTAGGACTGCCGTTATGCGGCACAATCGTCGCTCGTGGGGGAAATTTCTTTCGGACCTTTTGCGACCGAGGAGGCCGATCTGGTCCGGGCGCGCGAGGGCGACGATGCCGCCTTCACCCGCCTGGTGGGGCCGCTCCACCGCGAGCTGCACGCGCACTGCTACCGCATGCTCGGTTCGGTCCACGACGCCGACGACGCGCTCCAGGACGCCCTGCTACGAGCCTGGCGGGGACTTGCCCGGTTCGACGGCCGTGGCTCGCTGCGTTCGTGGCTCTACACCGTGGCCACCCGCACCTGTCTGGACCTCATGGCATCCCGTGGCAAGCGGGCGCTGCCCGCCGATCTCGGTCCGGCCAGTGACCGGACCGTGCTCGACGCCGGCCCGCTGACCGACGTCGCCTGGCTGGGCCCTTACCCCGATCAGGGCCTCGCCGCCGGCCCCGCCACACCTGAGGCCCGCTACGAGCAGCGCGAGTCCGTCGAACTCGCCTTCGTCGCCGCGCTGCAGCACCTGCCGGGCAACCAGCGGGCCGCTCTGCTGCTCTGCGACGTCCTGGGTTTCTCCGCGGCCGAGATCGCCGCCATGATGGACACCTCCACCGCCTCGGTGCACTCCGCCCTGGCCCGGGCCCGCAAGCTCACCGCGGAGCGGATCTCCTCCCCCACCCAGCAGCAGACATTGCGGAAGCTGGGCGACGCCCACGTACGCAAGCTGGTCACCGGATTCGCCGCGGCGCTGGAACGCGGCGACGCCGACGCTCTGGTGGCGCTGCTGACCGAGGACGTCACCTGGTCGATGCCGCCGATGGCACACTGGTACTCCGGCTTGGAGGCCGTCGCCGACTTCGCGCTTCAGGTCCCGATGACTCGCTGCCCCAGTTGGCGCACCCTGCTCACCAGCGCGAACGGCCAGCCCGCCGTGGCCTTCTACCTCGGCGCCGACCCCACCGGACCGCATCTCGCCTGGTCGATCACGGTGTTCGCGCTGCGTGGCGAGCACATTGCCGAGATCGTCTCCTTCCTCGGCCCCGACCACTTCCCACCTTTCGCCCTGCCCGCCTCGGTGTAGGCGCGGCGAGGCGACGATTGGCGCCATCATCGCGATATTTCCGGCCATATCACGATCTATGACGGTCATCGGTGAATGTTTCGTGGTAGGACGTACGAGCGAACGTGTGGATCGGCTGGATGGTGCGCTCGGCCTGCCCACGGTGCGTGCTCGCCGCGCCGCCGGGCCACGGGCCGTCGACGGGGACGATCAGAGTCGGCCGCGTGCCATGCGGGGGCCGGTCGACGACGATTGGAGCGATGTGCGACCAAAGTCCTCTGTGCTGGCCGCCGCCTCAGTAGTGGTGGCGACCCTGTTATCGACACTGTTACCGACCTCGACGGCCGCAGGCGCGGCCACCCCGGACGGAGCCTCGGCCGAGATTGCGGAAGGGGCGGCGAAAGGCGGCATCGTCTGGGCGCCCTGTGAGGAGGAGCCCTCCGCCGAGTGCGGCACGCTGACCGTGCCGATCGACTGGTCGAGGCCGCAAGGCCCCACCATCGAGCTGGCTCTGGCCCGGCGCAAGGCCACCGATCCCGCGGCTCGGATCGGCTCCCTGGTGATCAACCCGGGCGGCCCGGGCGGATCGGGCGTGGAGGCCGCCTACGGCGCTCCCGACTTCTTCACCGAAGAGCTCCAGCGGCACTTCGACATCGTCGGCTTCGATCCCAGGGGCGTGGGCCGCAGCCACCCCGTGATCTGCTCGGCGTCGCTGTACAACCAGATGCCGTACGCGGTCATGACCAGCCAGGCCGACTTCGACAGATGGAGCGCCTACGCCAGGAGGCTGCGCCAGGATTGCCGGGCCCGTACCGGCCCTCTGTACGACCACGTCGACTCGGCGAACGTCGCGCGGGACCTGGACGCCATCCGCGCCGCCCTCGGCGAGGAGAAGCTCACCTACTACGGGATCTCCTACGGCACGCTGATCGGTCAGATGTACGCCGAGCTGTTCCCCGGCCGCATCCGGGCCCTGGCGCTCGACAGCAACATGGACCACAGCCTCGGCGTCAAGGCCTTCCTCGACACGGAGGCGGCCGCCGTCGAGGACGCGTTCGACGAGTTCGTCGCCTGGTGTGACCACGAGTCCGCCTGCGCCCTGCACGGTCAGGACGTCCGGGCGCTGTGGGAGCGGCTGCTGGCCAAGGCACGCGGCGGTCAGCTGTACTACCCGGGCGTCCCGGATCGTCCGATGACCGAGGTGCAGGTCCTCTGGCAGGGCGTGCTGGGGACCGAGGGCCCCGCCTGGCAACTGCTGAGCGAGATGCTGCGCGCCCTGGACGGCGGACCGCCGCCGGAGTGGGTGCCTCCGCCGCCCGGCCGGCAGCCCGTGACAGGGGAGGTCGCCGAACTGCCGACCACGATCCTCTGCGAGGACTACAACCTGCGGGTCCGCAATTACCAGGAGTACGCCGCGCTGCTGCGTAGCTCCCGCCGCCTGGCTCCCGACATGCGTCTCAACCCCATGCCGATCGAGGACCTGCCCGTCTGCCTCGGCCACCCCACCACCAACCCGCAGCACCGGCTGCGCTACCCGGGCGGTGCTCCGCTGCTGCTGGGCAACTCGATCCACGATCCCTCCACGCCGTACGTCTGGTCGGCCAACGTGGGCCGCCAGCTCGGCCCCAAGGCGGTGCTGCTCACGTACGAGGGCTGGGGCCACCGCATCTACGGCAAGGACGAGTGCAGTACGGTGCCCATCGACAACTACCTGATCTCGCTGACCGTGCCCCCGCACGGCTTCCGCTGCCCCGTGGGCGGCCGAGCCGACGCCACGGTCAAGCGGCAGCCCGAGCTGTGGCCGACCGACCGGCTCCCCTGGGGCGGTTCCCAGGTGAGCGACGACTGAGCGCGCATGACGCCGCCCATGGCCCGGCTGCGTGGCCATGGGCGGCGTCTGCGCGGGTCACTGCTCCGGCGTCCCGTACACGCTGACCTCGGTGAGGTGGAACGACAGGTTGGCGCTGTTGTGGGTGCCGACCACCCGGACGTACCGGGCCTTGGCCTCAGTGGTCATGGTGTCTCCGGCGTCGGTCACGGCCCGCGCGCCTCGGCGGCCGCCGAGGGTGTACCAGGTGGTGCCGTCGAGGCTGCCTTCCAGCCGGTACTCGTAGTAACGTCCGCCCCCGACATAGTTGCGTACGTTGACGCGTGAGATGTCGTTGACCGCGCCCAGGTCGACCTGCCACCAGGTGGTGTCCCAGGTCAGCTGGCTGGCGAAGTACGGCGAGTTGGCCCGGTTGCCGTCGTTCGCGTGCTCAGGACCCCGGCTCGGCTCCCAGCTCAGGGCGGTGACCGGTTTGCGGAGGCTCTGCAGCGTGTCCCCCGCGCCGTCGCGGGCGGTCGACGGGGCCGGTGCCGGATCGGTCAGCGTGGCGACCGCCTGCTGGCCGGTGTAGCGGTTGGCCGCGCTGACGAACAGGCCGGCGTCGAGCGCGGCGCCGGTGCCCGGGACGCGGGCCGACCCGATCAGCGACCAGTTCCTGCCGTCGCTGCTGCACGAGCCGGTGAGCCGGTCGCCGGACCTGCCGATGCGCACCTGCACGGGCGGTGCGAACCCGCCCACCTCCGCGTACGAGTCGAACTGCCCGTTGCCGTCGGAGTCCCAGCTGAACACGCAGCCGTGACCGGGGGTGACGGCGATGTTCGCGTAGCCGGTGGAGCCGGGGGTGGCCAGGTCGTTGCTCACCACCAGCCCGGCCCGGGTCCACTCCGACGAGCCGTCCTCGCGCAGCACCGTGCTCGCGAGCTGCTGCCCGTCGGCCAGGGCGCCCGTGCGGTAGGCGGTGGCCAGCTCGTTGGTCTCCCGCCACAGGTCCGCACCGCCCGCCGCGATCGCGACGCCGTCGCCGGTGGGGGCGAATTCGGCCGGCACGTTGGTCATCGTCCGGTACGACGCGGGCACGGCTCCGGCGATCAGCAGGCGGGTCGAGGCCCGATCCTGCCGGTCGGCGTCGCCGGACCGCCAGGAGGCGGTGACGTCCAGCGCCGGGGTGTCGCCCGGGGTCCGGTCGGCGGGGACGGTCACCGTCCACGTCGCGGTGAGCTCGCCGAGCGGGGCGACCTGGTCGGCGCGGGTCGGTGAGGTGGCCCGCACCTGGTATCCGCGCGGGGCATCGAGCCGGAGGGTGACCTTGCCGGTGGGCCGCAGCGTGTTGTCGTTGGTGAACACGGCGGTGGCCTGCACCGTCTCACCCGGCTTGACACCCTTGCGGTCGACCCCGACGGTCACCGCGCCGTCCGGCAGCGCGGCCACCCGGCTCGCTTCGCGGTAGAAGTCGCCGCTCGGTTCTGAGGCCAGCTTGGTGCCGGCTCTGGCCCAGTCCTGGGCGACGGCGAGCCAGTCGATCGGCTCGGGGTACTCCTTGCCCGAGCGCAGCGCGGCCTTCAGGCTGTCGAAGAAGAGCTGCCACCGCTTGGCGTAGTACTGCCCGACGAGGCCGTTCATCTCCCTGCGCGCGTAGTCCTGCAGACGGGCGCCGGTGGCCCAGAGCGTGACCAGCGACTTGAGGTTGTAGTCCAGGGTCGCCGCCTCGGCCGGGGTGGCGGCCTGCCGGCGGGCCTCCTTCTGCCAGACCCCGAGCAGGAAGTTCTCGTCGGTGCCGAGCAGCCGATCCATCAGCCGCATCTGGTCCATCCACTGGCCGGTGAGGCGCTCGAAGCGTTCGAGATCCTTGGCCCGGTAGGCGGCGCGGATCTTGGGCAGCTGCAGCCGGCTGTGGTTGGCCAGCACCTGCCGTGCGACGTCGACGAGGTCGTAACGGTAGGCGCCGGAGCCGCGCAGCCGCCGGTCCACCTGGAGCAGCTCGTCGAGCGCCCGGTCGAAGGCGGCGATGTCGTACTGCAGCGGGTAGCCGGTGTTCGCCAGGCCGGGCTCGTCGTCGTACAGGCCGGTGACGTGCCGGCTGTCGGCGCCGGCGGGCCAGCTGTAGACGGTGTCGAGGAGGATCTGCCAGGCCGCCTTGGCATGGGGGTCGTCGCCGCCGTACCGGGCGGTGGCGTAGTCGGCGAACCACTGCCGCATGTCGACCGGGCCGTCCTGCCACGGCAGGTCGGCGAAGAACGCGACCGCGGCCGGGTTGTTGTCGATGGCCTCGGGCATCACCGCGATGCCGTTCATCGCCGTGCCGGGCTTGTCACGCCAGGCGTGGAACTTCTCGTTCCACACGGTCAGCCTGGCGCCGAGGTTGAAATGGCCGCCGAAGTTCCAGATGGTGCCGAACGCGTACCCGGTGCCGAAGAAGTCCTTGTCCCGGTCGGTGATGCCGGGCTCCTCGCTGATGCCGTCGACGATGAACATCTTGCTGCGGTCGATGGCCTGGAGCGTCGCCGGCAGCGGGTTGCTCTGCCAGCCCAGGATCGTCCACAGCGCGTCGGGATGGGCGGCGTTCAGCGCCCGCTGCACCGCCTGGGACGCCTGCGCGACGTTGACCGTTCCGGCCGTGCCGCCCTCGTGCAGCAGGTCCATCTTGTACATCGTGCTGGAGCCGAACAGCTCGGTCTGCACGCGGTAGAACGTGGCCGCGACGCGCTCGAAGACGGGATTTGTCGGGTCGAGCCAGTGGGGGCGTTCGAGCTGGTTCCAGGTGCCCTGCGGGACCGTGTTGGCTCCCGGGTTGCGGGTCTTGAAGTCCGTGGGCACGGTGCCGAAATAGCCGGGCAGCACGGGGACCATGCCCAGCGAACGCAGGCGGTCGGCCATCTTGCGGCCGAGCCCGATCCGCTGGTCGATGAGGTGCTGGGAGATCGGGCTGTCGGTGCAGCACATGTTCTGCAGCAGCCACCAGGACTGGTGGCCCGGCTGCGGGATCCACTGGCGCATCTCCTGGTCGGAGTAGCCGAACTCCATGAAGGTGCGCTGGTAGACGGCCTCCTGGCCCTCGTAGACGAGCACCTCGTTGATGCCGTGCAGGGCCAGGACGTCGATCCGCCGCTGCCACTCCGTCCAGCTCAGGTACGCGCCCGCGTAGCCCTGGTTGGTGTCGTTGAGAGCGAAGCGGTGATCCACCGACGAGTCCCTGGTGATGGGGGCCGTGGGCAGGGGCAGGCGCTGGGGCAGGTCGGTCTGGGAGCCGTTGATCGAGATGTCGGCGTGTGCCACCTGGCGCAGATAGGAGCCGAAGCCGGTCAGCTGGACCGCGGGGGTCGTACCGGCGACGACGAGGCGGCCCTTGTCGGCGTACACCTCGAACCGGTCCCGGCCCGCGCCCTTGTCGAGTGTGCGCAGGGTGACCTGCCTGGCGCGCGAGGTCCCGATCAGGCGTTCCAAGGCCTGCGCCGCCGGACTGTCGAGCCGGGCGGAGGCCGGCTGCGCGGGCGTGTCGGCCGCCGCGCCGGGCTGGTGGACGAAGGGGGCGGCGAGCATCGAGAGCAGGACGGCGAGCGCCATCAGGGGTCGCGGTAAGAGAGGGATGGGGCTTCGGGGTTCGCGGGAACGGGTCATCGGCGGCCACCTCCGAGGGGGCATGCAGGGGCCCAATTATGTAAAGACTTTACGTAAGGTCTTTACGAAATATACTCAGCCGTAGGCGACCGGTAGGTCAAGACCCCGGATGGGAGCGCGGATGAAGGAGGAGCGGCCGGCGGGCACGCCGGTGCTGCGCAGGATGAACCGGGCCACGGTGCTCGACGCCGTCCGGCAGTGCGCGCCCGAGCCGGTGCGGTTGGCCGAACTCGCCCAGCTGACCGAGCTCACCCGCCCGACGGTCGCCCAGGCCGTGGAGGATCTGCTGGCCGCCGGCTGGCTGCGGCAGCACGCGCCGCAGCCGGCCACGGTGGGCAGACCGGCGACGCGGTTCTCACTGAACGGCCGGGCCGCGCCCGTGCTCGGCCTCGACCTCGGGCCGCACACCGTCACGGCGGGCATCACCGACCTCGCCGGTGAGCGCCTCGCCGTGATCCGCCGGACGGTCCATCGGCGTGACGCCCGGCACCTGCTCGAGGCGGTCGACGAGGCAGCGGGCGAGGCGCTGGCGAGGGCCGGCCTGGCCGCCGGGCAGATCACGGCCGTGACCGCGGGGACCCCGGGCATCGTCGAGGCAGGCACCGGCCGGGTGCTGTTCGCGCCGAGCGTGCCGGGCTGGTCGGAGATCGACCTCGTCGGCCACCTGCGGGCCCGTTTCAGGTGTGCGGTCACGGTGGAGAACGACGCGAACCTGGCCGCGCTGGCGGCGGCCCACCAGCGCACCGGCTCGGGCACCCTGCTCGCGGTCCAGTGGGGCGAGCGGCTCGGAGCCGGGGTCGTCATCGACGGGCGGCTGCATCGGGGCGCGGGGCAGGCCGGGGAGATCGGCTTCATCCGACCCGCCGGTGATCTTCCCGGCTCGACCGGCGACGGCCGTGGGCCGTTGGAGCGCGCGATCGGCGCCGAGGCGATCGTCGATCTCGCCCGCCGCAGCGCCGCGGAGCATCCAGGGTCCGGGCTCGCCCGTGCGACGGACGCGGCCACCGTCTTCGCGGCCGCCGCCGGGGGCGACCCGGTCGCCGCCGAGGTCGTCGACCAGGTCGCCGCCGTCTTCGCCGAGGCGATCGCACCCGCCGTTCTCGTGCTCTCCCCGCACGCGATAGTGATCGGTGGTGGCATCGCCCGAGCCGGCGCGGTCCTGCTGGACGCGATCGCGCGGCACCTCGACGACCTGACCCTCACCCCGCCGAGCGTGGAGCTGTCGGAGCTGGCCGAGGGCACCGTGCTCACCGGCGCGACCCAGCTGGCACTGGACGAGGTGTGGCGCGACACACTGGCCGCCTGCTGAACGGGGTGTCATGCGAGGATCACTGTTCAATGTCAATATTTGAAATTTCATAACTCGTCCATGTCTTATATGGGTTTTCAGGCGTTTGTCGGTTTACGCTCCCCCGCATGCGTGTTCAGTCCCGGGCCTTAGCGGTCCTCGTTGCGGCCGGCGTCGTCGCCGGTTCGATCGCAGCCCAGTCCTCACCCTCCGTGGCCGCGACCCCCGGAACCGTGGTCATCAGCCAGGTCTACGGCGGAGGCGGCAACTCCGGCGCCCCCTTCAGCAACGACTACGTCGAGCTGTTCAACCGCAGCGGCGCCCCCGTGTCACTGGACGGCTGGTCCGTGCAGTACACCAGCGCCGGCGGCACCGGGAACTTCGCCTCCAACAAGGCCGGCCTCTCCGGCACCCTGGCCCCCGGCCAGTACCACCTCGTGCAGCTCGCCGCCGGCACCACCCCCAGCGGCGCGCTCCCCCAGCCCGACAGCGTCGGCGCCATCAACATGAGCGGCACCGCGGGCAAGGTGGCGCTGGTCCGCTCGAGCGACGGCCTGGCCTGCAACGGCTCCTCCACCGTCTGCTCCGCCGACCAGCTCGCGCTGCTGGCCGACCTGGTCGGGTACGGCACCGCGAACTTCTCCGAGGCCTCTCCCGCTCCCGCGCTCACCAACACCACCGGCGCGTTCCGTAAGGGCGGCGGCTGCGCCGACACCGACGACAACGCCGCCGACTTCGAGGCCGCGGCCCCCGCGCCCCGCAACGGCGCCACCGCCCCGGCCCCCTGCGGCGGCGGTGACCCGTCCCCGACGCCCACGCCGACCCCCACGCCGACGGTGACGCCCACGCCCACACCCACGCCTACCGAGAGCTGCGACACCGCTCCCACGCACCAGATCTCGCAGGTGCAGGGCAGCGGCGAGACCAGCCCTGCCGACGGTCAGAACGTCCGCGTCGAGGGCGTCGTCACCGGCGCCTTCCAGGGCTCGGGCCAGTTCGGCGGCTTCTACCTTCAGGCGCCCACGCCCGACGCCGACCCGGCGACCTCCGAGGGCCTGTTCGTGTACTCCTCCTCGCCGGTCAAGCCCGGTGACCGGGTCCTCGTCTCCGGCAAGGCGATCGAGTACAACGGCCTCACCGAGATCTCGCCGGCCACCGCGGTGAACGTCTGCGGCACCGGCACGATCAAGCCGACCAGGGTGAAGCTGCCGCTCAAGAGGGGCATCACCCTCGAGCGCTACGAAGGCATGCTCGTCTCCTTCGACCGCGACCTCGCCGTCTCCGAGATCTACAACCTGGCCAGGTTCGGCGAGATCACCCTCGCCGGCGGCGCCCGGCTGTGGCAGCCCACCGACCGCAAGAAGGTCAACACCGACAAGGACGCGCGGCGCGCCATCCTGCTCGACGACGGCTCGACCGCGCAGAACCCGCCCACGCTGCCGTACCACACGGAGGGCTCGAACACCGTCCGGATCGGCGACGAGGTGAAGGACCTGACGGGCGTCCTCACGTACGGCTTCGACGCCTACCGCGTCCAGCCGACCGGACCGGTGGTCATCAAGGCCGAGAACCCCCGCCGCGCCCAGCCCGCGAAGGTCGGCGGCGACGTCCGGGTCGCCAGCCTCAACACGCTCAACTGGTTCACCACGCTCAAGTCCCGCGGCGCCACCACCGCCGCGGAGCGGGACCGCCAGCTCGCCAAGCTGGTCGCCAACATCACCACGCTCAACCCGGCCGTGGCCGGGCTGATGGAGGTCGAGCGCAACGACAACGTGGCGCTCAACACCCTGGTCGACGCGCTCAACGCCAAGGCGGGCGCCGGCACGTACAAGGCGATCACGCACCCCAACCCGGGCACCGACCTCATCCAGACCGCGCTGATCTACCAGCCGGCCAAGGTCACCCCGATCGGCGCGGCGCGGTCGTCGTCCGACCCGATCTTCAACCGGCCGCCGCTCGTGCAGACGTTCGGCAAGGCCGACGGGACCGGGAAGACCTTCACCGTGCTGGTGAACCACTTCAAGTCCAAGGGCTGCACCGACGGTGACGGGACGGCCTCGGGTGACGACGCCGACCAGGGCGACGGGCAGAGCTGCTACAACGCCAAGCGCGTCAAGCAGGCCAAGGCCGTGCTGGCCCTGATCGACAGCCTCCGGCTGAAGAACGCGCTCGTCCTCGGCGACATCAACGCCTACGGCGAGGAGGACCCGATCCACACCTTCGAGGACGGCGGGCTGACCAGCCTGAGCAAGAAGTACGTCAAGAAGGACGACCGCTACAGCTACGTGTTCGGTGGCCTGTCAGGTGAGCTCGACCACGCGCTGGCCGACAAGGGCGCGCGCAAGCTGGTGACCGGCGCCACGATCTGGCACGTCAACGCCGACGAGGGCCGGTTCATGGACTACAACACCGAGTTCAACCCGCCCTATCTGTACGCGCCCGACGCCTTCCGCTCCTCCGACCACGACCCGCTGCTGATGGGTCTGAAACTCTGAATGGACACGTGAGCCGCGCCGGAGGGGTCCCCGGCGCGGCTCACGCCCGTCGCTACGTCCTGTAGCGGTACATGATCCGTCCCCGGTTGAGGTCGTACGGGCTGAGCTCCACGAGTACCCGGTCATACGGCAGGATCTTGATGTAGTTCTTCCGTATCTTCCCGCTGATGTGCGCCAGCACCTTGTGCCCGTTTTCCAGTTCCACCCTGAAGGTGGCGTTCCGCAGACACTCGACCACGGTGCCTTCTACTTCGATGCCGTTCGATGTTCTTGGCATGTTTCTCGCACTCCTCCCTGAGGTCGTTGATGAAAGGGACGTCAGCGGAGCACCAACTCCAGGTTGCTGCCCGCACGCCGGGCGCCGATGCCCTCGAACAGCGCCATGGCTGCCCCGTTGGACTCGTTCACCTCGGCCGATGCCGTTTCGATCCCGCCGCGGTGCAGCGCGCCCAGCACGTGGGCGAGCAGCGCCCGGGCGATGCCGCGGCGCTGCCGGTCGCGCCGGACTGCGATCAGCCCGATCCGTGGCTGCCTGGTCACCGCCGCCAGCCGGACCAGTCCCACGTACTCATCGGACTGTGCCGCCGCCGCGTACTTCGACGGGTCCCGCAGGGTGGCGCCGTCCAGGCGGGGCAGCATCTCAGCCGGCATCTCCTGCCATCCGACGGTGGCCTCGACCTCGTCGCGGATCACGCGATCCAACGTGCGCAGAGGGCCCTCCTCCGCCTCGCCGACGCCGAGCAGCGTCACGCCCGACGGCGGTGGCACCGAGCCGAGGCCCGTGGCCTCCGGGTCGGTGGGCACGAGGTACTCCCACTCGCGGCGCCGGGCCGTGAAACCGGCTCGCTCCCAGTTCGACATCGAGTCGAGGTCGGTCTCGTCGACCACCGTTTGCAGCGGCTTCGGCAGGTCCGGCAGCATGGCCTCGGCGAGCCGGTCGAAGGCCGCGTCGTGCCACGCGTCGATGCTGATGAAGATCCGTCCGTCGGGCCTGCGGGAGACGTCGCCGCGGCCGACCGTCAGGTCGTCCTCCACGGCGTGCCATTGGCTCTCGGCGACCCGCGTGATCACTACGGGGCCCGAAGTGAAATGCGCAGAATTCATAGGTGTTGCCTTTCGGGAGTGCCTTGTCCAGGCGCTCCCGGCGACACCTACGTCAATCGCCCGACCGTGACGACGAGGGGAGCACCCACATCGATACAGCGTTCATGGGTCTCACCTCCTTGCGTGGTGTCACGGTGTGCGGAACGCTATCAGCCCGGATAGCGTCCCGTACAACCATTTTTCCGAATACCCGGCTCAGTTCCAGGTCATGTTGATCGTGCGTTCGAAGGTGACGTATCCGGCGCGTCGGAAGGCGTTCGCCATGGGAGTGTTGCCGAGATCCGTGGCCGCCCGGATGCGGGGGACGCCCTGCGCGGTGAGGATACGGGTGCCCTCGGCGAGGATGTCGTCGATGTAGCCGTTGCCCCGGTGCGCGGGCAGTACGGCGAGGTAGCCGATGATGGGGTTGTAGTCGTTGCGGGCCGGGGTGACGAACCCCACCGGCTCGCCGTCCGGCAGCGTCGCGACCCGCCACCAGTCCTGCGGGCTCCGGTAGTGCGCGAGTTCGTCCTCATAGTGGGTGACGGCCGCCTCGCGGGCGGACATCCGGGCCAGGTCCTCGCGGCTGTGCGCGTCGAGCGTGCCGTCCAGGACGAGGGTCATCAGGGAGAGGATCTCCTCGGTGTCGCGGACCGGCCGGAACGTCAGGCGCCCGCTCGGCTCGGGGATCGGCGTCCCGGGGCGCCACTCCAGGCGTAGTCGTTCGACGAACAGGCGAGCGCCGGTCCGTTCCAGTGCGACCATGCGGTCCCCGACGACGCGCCTGGCCGCCTCGGCCTCGCGCCAGTCGGGTGGGACGCAACGGAGGTAATCGGGCGGACAGCCGCCTGCTGGGACGACTGCGGCCATGGCGGTCCGCAGCAGCCGCACGCCGACGTCCACGCGGTCACGATCCGCGCCGCTGTCGTCGATGTCGAAAACGTCCAAGAGGAACGGCGTGTCGTCTCCGCTCCGGCCCCACCAGGCGGCCCTGGCCAGCAGGCGGTCGCCGCGGAGTGCGACCCACATCCATGGCGGACGGCGGCGGCCGGCGGCGAGGTCGTCCGCCAGTTCCTCGTTGAGGACATAGGGCAGCCGGGAGAAAAGGGGGAGTTCTTCGCGCCCGGTGATCGGGCGGATGGTCAGGTCGTTCTGTTCCACGGTCAAGGCACGCTCCAGCTGTCGGCGGGAGGTCCGGCTGCAAGGTCTATCTGATCAACGTCCCTCGCGCAAACCGCCGGCCGCCTACCAAGCGCTCGCCTGAGACTTCCTCGTAACAACCTGGTAACAGGGTCTTTTCCTCGCTAATGTGAGCGGTCACACTCAGGCCCAAGGAAATGTGACCGGTCACATCCATGCACCTCCACGTCCCCCCAAGGGCGCGAAAACGCGCAAGCACGCAAGGAGGTAGTCCCGTCATGAGGAGGAAAAATGCCTGGTCAGCGGTGCTGGCGGTGGTCCTGGTGACCGCTGTCACGCCTGCCGCTCCCGCCCAGGCCGCGTCCCAGCTCGTCGTCGACCTCGCCGCCCAGACCGGCGCCCTGCGCTACGGCGCCACCGGCTTCCTGTACGGGCTCGGCGACGAGGGCATCCCGAACGAGACCATGCTGGCCGCCCTCAAGCCCCAGGTCACCGCCCAGAAGGCCCCCGACGGCCTGCAGCACCCGAACGGTGACGCGCTCAAGGTCGCCCCCATGTTCAAGCGCGCGGGCGGCCGCGACATCCAGATCTACATGCAGGATGTCTACAAGCAGTGGCCGTACGAGAACCTCGGCATCAACGACTACCTGGCCAAGGTCGACACCATGGTCAGGAAGGTCGTCGCCGACCCGTACCGCACCTCCTACGTGTACGTCCCGTTCAACGAGCCCGACCAGATCTGGTACGGCGGCAACCTGACCGGCTTCATGAACGACTACAGGACCGTCTACCGCCGGATCCGCTCCATCGACCCCGGCGCCCGCATCGCCGGCCCCAACTTCGCGAGCTACCGCTCGGCCGACCTGCGCACGTTCCTGCAGTTCGCGCGGGACAACAGCGTGCTGCCTGACGTCACCACGTGGCACGAGCTGGGCAACGACTTCTTCACGAGCTGGAACGCGCACTACTCCGACTACCGGGCGATCGAGTCGAGCCTCGGCATCTCCCCCAGAAGCATCACGATCAACGAGTACGGCCGGTCGTCGGGCGACCTGGGCGTGCCGGGCAATCTGGTGCAGTTCGTGGCCAAGTTCGAGAACAGCAAGGTCGACGGCTGCCTGGCGTACTGGACGACGGCCGGCGGGCTGAACGACCTGGTCACCAGGAACAACCAGGCGACCGGCGGCTGGTGGCTGTACAAGTGGTACGGCGAGCTGACCGGCGGCACCGTGGCCGTCACCCCGCCGGCGGCGGGCGGCTCGCTCCAGGGGCTGGCCGCGTTCGACCAGGCCAAGAAGCAGGCCAGGGTGATCTTCGGCGGGAACAACCCGGCGAGCGGCACATACGACACGAACCTGGTCGTCAAGGGCATCCCGAGCACGCTGGGCACCCCGGTCCACGCCACCGTCTGGGGCGTGGACGACACCGGGCTGAACCCCTCCCCCGGCCCGTACAAGGTCACCGAGGCGGACTTCACCCCCGCGAGCGGCCAGGTCACGATCCCGCTCACGGGGCTCAAGGGCTCCTCGGCCTACCACGTGGTCGTGACCCCGGCCAAGGGCGCGACCAGCGGCTCCCGCTATGAGGCGGAGTTCGCCGACTTGTCGGGCTCGATCACGTACGGCCAGGTCTCCTCCGTGGACGGGAGCACCAGGTTCGTGGTCACGGCCCCCACGGACGGCTACTACAACGTCGGCCTGCGCTACTCGGCCCCGGCCTCCCGCACGGTCAGGCTCCGGCTCAACGGCTCCGACCTGACCGACGTGACCCTGCCCGCCACCACGGGCTGGAACACGGTCACCGCCAAGGTGTTCCTGACCGCGGGCATCAACCGCCTGGAGGTGGGCGCGGCCCAGCTCGACTACATCGACGTGGCGTCGTCCTCGGGCACGATCACCGCATACGAGGCCGAGTCCGGCGCCAACACGCTGGGCGGCGCCGCCAGGGTGTCGTCCAACTCGGCCGCCTCGGGCGGCGGCTACATCGGCTACATCGGCGCCGGCGCGGCCAACACGCTGCGCTTCAACAACGTCACCGTCCCGTCGGCCGGCCGCTACCGCATGGTCGTCACGTACGCCAACGGCGAGCTGGGCGAGGGCGCGAGCAACTACAACACCAACATCGTCGACCGCTACGCCGACATCTCGGTCAACGGCGGCTCGACCGTCCGGCACTACTTCCGCAACACGCTGGGCTGGTCGAACTACCGCACCACGGTGGTGGACGTCACGCTGGCCGCCGGAGCGAACACGATCACGTTCGGCAACGCCTCCACCCGCTACGCACCCGACGTCGACCGCATCCAGATCGCCGCACCACTCGGCTAGAGCAAGCACCGCTCAGCAAGAACCAGCAAGGGAGATCCATGAACACCAGCGTCGTCTGGGGCCACCCGAGCCTTCGGGTCGTGCTCGACGTCTCACCCGACGGCCCGGTCGGCGTGCGGTCGCTGTCACGCGGCGACACCGCCACCGCGCACCGGCCCCGGGCGACGCAGCCGCTGGTGGAGCTGCTGCTCCCCGGCACCGGACGGGCGCACTCCTCGCACCGCTTCTCCCAGACGGCCGTCGGCCGGCGCCTCGCCTACCTGGGCTGCGACCAGAGCACGGACGGGCCGTGGCACCTCCTGCGGGTGCACCTGCACGACGCCGAGAGCGGGCTGGACGCCGAGGTGTTCCTCCGCTCGGCGGACGGGGTCGCCGCGTTCCAGGCGTGGACGCGGGTGACCAACCGCGGCCAGGCTCCGGCGCTGCTGCTGGGCGTCACGTCGTTCGCCGCCGCCTTCGCCGGCTCGGTGGACTCCTCCGACGTGGTGCGGGCCGACAGCGAGTGGCTGGGCGAGAGCCGCTGGGTCCGCGAGCCGCTGCGCGCGCAGGCCGTACCCGATCTGCGCCTGTCCCTGCACGGGCAGGACGGCCGCGGCAGGCTCGCGGTCGTCGGGAAGGGCACCTGGTCGACCGGCGGGCACCTGCCCACGGGCGGCCTGATCGACCGCGACAGCGGGCAGGCGTGGCTGTGGCAGATCGAGCAGAACGGCCCCTGGCGCTGGGAGGTCGGCGAGCGCCTCGACGGCCCGTACGTCGCGCTGCTGGGGCCGACCGACATCGACCACCAGTGGCAGCATCGGCTCGCGCCGGGCGAGTCGTTCACCACGGTGCCGGTGTCGGTCGCGGTGTCCGGCGAGGGCCTGGAGGGGGCGGCCGCGGCGCTGACCGCGCACCGGCGGGCGATCGTCCAGCCGCATCCCGACCGGGAGCGGCTGCCGGTGGTCTTCAACGACTACATGAACACGCTGTCGGGCGACCCGACCACGGCCAAGCTGCTGCCGCTGATCGACGCCGCCGCGGCCGCGGGAGCCGAGGTGTTCTGCGTGGACGCCGGCTGGTACGACGAGGACGGCTTCTGGTGGGACAGCGTCGGCGAGTGGCAGCCGTCGCAGACGCGCTTCCCGCGCGGCATCGAGGAGGTGCTCGGCCGCATCCGGGAGCACGGCATGGTGCCGGGCCTGTGGCTGGAGCCCGAGGTGATCGGGGTACGCAGCCCCATGGCGGACAAGCTGCCGCCGGAGGCGTTCCTGCAGCGCGGCGGCGTGCGCCTGGTCGAGAACGGCCGCTACCACCTCGACCTGCGCCATCCCCGCGCGGTCGCGCACCTGGACCAGGTCGTGGACCGGCTGGTGGAGGAGCTGGGCGTCGGCTACTTCAAGCTCGACTACAACATCGACCCGGGCGCGGGCACCGACCTGGACGCCGACAGCGCCGGCGACGGCCTGCTGGCCTGCAACCGGGCCCACCTGGCCTGGCTGGAGGGCGTGCTCGAGCGCCACCCCGGGCTCACCCTGGAGAACTGCGCGTCGGGCGCCATGCGCATGGACTACGCGATGCTCTCCAGGCTGCACCTGCAGTCCACCAGCGACCAGCAGGACTTCCGGCTCTACCCGCCGATCGCGGTGGCGGCGCCGATGTCGGTGCTGCCGGAGCAGTCGGCGAGCTGGGCGTACCCGCAGCCCGACATGTCGGACGAGGAGATCGCTTTCACGCTCTGCACCGGCATGCTGGGGCGGCTCTACCTGTCCGGCCACCTGGACGGGATGAGCTCCGCGCAGCTCGACTCGGTCCGCGACGCCGTACGCGTCCACAAGGAGATCCGCGCGGACCTGGCCCGCGCGACGCCGCTGTGGCCGCTCGGGCTGCCGCGCTGGGACGACGGCGCGCTCGCGCTGGGACTACGTGCCGGCGACACCACATACGCTGGCGTCTGGCGGCGGGACGACGCGTGGTCCGTACGGCTCGACCTGCCCCACCTGGCGGGCCATGCGGTCGAGATCGACGTCCTTTACCCGCGGCATCTGCCGGACTGGGATCACGACTGGGAGCCCGGCCCTGGCGTGTTGACGCTCACGTCCCGTGGCGAGGAGCCCCTCTCCGCCCGGATCTTCCGCATCCGCACCGCCTCATGAAAGAGATCACCATGAAGATGAAATGGACGGCCGCCGCCGCCGCGGCGACGCTCACGCTCGGGCTCGCCGCGTGCAGCGACCCTTCGGTCGAGACCTCCTCCTCCACCTCGGCCGCCCCCGCCACCTGGGCCGACCCGTCCGCGAAGCTCGACGGCGTCAAGCTGACGATCTGGGCCGCGCAGAACAGCAACACCGTGCCCAAGGCGGTCATCGCCGGGTTCCAGAAGGCGACGGGCGCGACGGTCGAGGTCGTGACCATCCCGGACCCGTACGAGCAGGGCATCCAGACCAAGGTCGCCACCGGCGACAAGCCGGACCTGGCGTTCTGGCAGCCGACGGCGTCCATGCTGACCGCGATCAACGCCAAGGCCAACCTCCAGCCGCTGAACGACGCGCCGTGGCTGCCGCAGCTGTCGCCGGATCTGAAGGACATCACCGGCATCCTGGACGGCACCCGGTACGCGGCCCTCGTCACGAGCCCCGCGGTCGAAGGCGTCTACTACAACAAGGAGGTCTTCGCCGCCAACAAGATCACCGGCACGCCGAGGAACTTCGACGAGATGGTGAAGCTGGCGCGCACGCTCAAGGGCAAGGGCGTCACCCCGTTCTTCGAGATGGCCGGCGACAAGTGGGCGACCCAGTGGTGGGTGCAGGTCCAGCTCGCCGACGCGGCCAAGGACGGCCTGTGGGAGCGGATCAACACCGGCAAGGAGAAGTTCACCGACCCGACCGTGGTCGGGGCGATCAAGACGTACAAGTCGCTGATCGACGAGGGGCTGTTCAACTCCGACATCAAGACGGCGAAGTTCGAGGACCAGGGCGCGGCGCTGCTGGCCGGCAAGGCCGCCATGGTCGTGCAGGTGAACTCGTTCTTCGGGCAGTTGCAGGCCTCGGCGGACACCGCGACGCTGAACAAGAAGATCGGCTTCTTCCCGATCTCGCCGTCGGGGAACGTCGGCACGTTCATCCCCGACCAGTCCAACGCGCTGGTGGCGTTCAAGACCGGTGACGCCAAGCGGGAGGCCGCGGCGCGGCAGCTGCTGGCGTACTGGATGGGGCCCGGCTACAAGGACTTCGTCGCCGACCGCAACACCGTCTCCCTGGAGCCGTCTGTGCCCAGCCCGGCGGGCGTGCCGCAGGCGCTGCTCGACGTGCACGCCTCGCTGCCCACCGCCGTCGGGTCCATGCAGGCGCTCGCGGTGGCCAACCCCGACCTGTACCTGAACCTGGCCGACATGATCAACGGGACCCTGACGCCCGAGAAGGTCGCCTCGGCCACGCAGGACCAGTTCGCCCAGCTCGCCAAGGCGGCCGGGGCGAGCGGTTTCTGAGGAGTCCTCACGTGCTGACCACCACCCCCGCGCGGCAGACCGCGCCCCGGCGCACCACCACCCGCGGACGCCCGATCGTCCGCCGGCGCACGCACCCCATGTGGTTCATGGCCCCGGCGTTCGCCATCCTGCTGGTGTTCTTCTTCCTGCCGACGCTGTTCAACTTCGTCTACGCCTTCACCGACTGGTCGGGCTTCAAGAGCTCGATCCGTCCGGTGGGGCTGGAGAACTTCACCGACCTGGCCTCCAACGGCACGCTGTTCCGGTCGCTGCGGGTCACGGTGGTGTACGCGGTGCTGGTGGCGCTCTTCCAGAACGCGTTCGGCTTCGGCCTGGCCGTGCTGCTCGAGCGCGACACCCTGGTCAACCGGGTGGCCAGGGTGTTCTTCCTCATCCCCGTGCTGATGTCCGCGCTGGCCGTCGGCTACATCTTCCAGGCGCTGCTCAAGCCCACCGGCGGCCTGAACCGGCTGCTCGGGATCGACTACGCCTGGCTCGGCGACACCACCTGGACGATCGTGGTGGTCGCGCTGATCCACGCGTGGAAGTGGATGGGGCTGTCGATGCTCATCTACCTGGCCGGGCTGAAGACCGTCCCTGAGGACATCGTGGAGGCCGCCCACATCGACGGGGCGTCGCGGTGGCGTACGTTCTGGACGGTCCGCTTCCCGCTGCTGGCGCCCGCGATCACGTTCAACGTTGCCACGGCGCTGCTGGGCTCGATGAACGGGTTCGACGTCGCCCAGGCCACCACCGGCGGCGGCCCCGCCCGTACGACGGAGATCCTCAACATCTTCATCTACCGCACCTTCGGGCAAGGGCTGTTCGCGCAGGCCACGACGATGAGCCTGGTGCTGTTCCTGCTGGTGGCCCTCATGGCCTTCCCCGTCATCTACGTCCTGCGCAAGCGGGAGGAGGTCCTGTGAACGGCTTGAGCGACGCTAGCGTTTGGAGGCGGTTGCAGCCGGCCGTCGCGCTCGTCCTCGTGGCGGCGTCCATCGGCATCCCGCTCTGGCTGGTGGTGGTGACGGCCGGCAAGTCGCAGGGCGAGGCGCTCCAGCCGGACCTGTCGCTGCCGTCCCAGTGGCACCTGCTGGAGAACCTGGGCCAGGTGTGGGCCGACGGCAAGGTGCTGCAGGCGACGCTGGGCAGCCTGCTCGTCGTGGTGCCGTCGGTGGTGGGGGTGCTGCTGTTCGGGTCGATGGCGGCCTGGATCCTGGCCCGGCGCGCCTCGCGGCTCAACTCCGTGCTGTACGCGCTGGCGATCAGCGGGATCGTGCTGCCGCCCGCCGTCGTCACCGTCGTCCTGCTGCTGCGCCAGCTCGGCCTGGCCGGGACCGCGGTCGGGATGATCGGCGTCTACATGGGCATCTACCTGTCCACGGTGATCTTTTTCGTCACCGGCTTCGTGCGTACCATCCCCGACTCGCTCGAGGAGGCGGCGCAGCTCGACGGCGCGAGCCCGCTCAGGGTCTTCTGGCTGGTCGTGCTCCCGCTGCTGCGCCCGGTGCTGGCCACGGCCACCATCCTGGTCTGCCTGTACGTCTGGAACGACGTCTTCTACGCCTTCTTCGTCATCGGCGGGCGGCTGGACACGCTCCCGCTCAACCTCTTCCGCGTGGCCAGTGCCGGGCTCTATCTCAACAACTGGCATCTGATCTTCGCGTACGTGATCCTGATGAGCCTGCCGCTGGTCGTGGTCTTCGCCGTGGCCCAACGGAAGATCATCTCGGGCATCACCAGCGGCGCCGTCAAGTAGTGTGGAAGGGGCTCAGCGACCGGAGCCGTTCGCCCTCTGCGGTCGCATCAGGTCGAGGTCCTCGCCCCATGCGTCCAGGACCGCACCGTGCCCGGAGCGCCGGGCCACCGCCTCGACCTGGGCGAAGAGGCGCCGCTGCACGGACGTATCCCCCGTTCGCGAGATGCGGTCCATTGCGTCCAGCAGCATGCCGGTGTCCCAGCCGGGCAGCGGGTATCGGGCAAGCTCCCATTCCAGGTACTTGTTGTAGGGGCGGGGACGGCGGTCGAGGGCGAAGAGCAGCTCCAGCAGGAACCGGATGCTGTCGGCGGCGTCGAGGCGGGCGGCGAGCGCGTGCCCGTCGCGGTCGTTCTTGACGGAGCGGTACAGGGAGTTGGCATAGGCGTCGAGCCATTCACCGGCGTCCCTGAACGCCTCATCGGCGTCGAGCCGTGCCTTGGCGGCCAGGATCCGGGCGATGTCTCCGTCGAGCCGATCGAGCACGACCCTGGCGCGGGCGAGGGCGTAGCGCTCGAAGCCGGGCATCCCGGCCGCGCGGAACTCGGCGAGGCGGATGATGACGAGGTCGAGCTCGAGCGTGCGGTGGCCGGTGAACCGGGTGAGATCCGTGGTCGCGCTGTCGGCGAGGACGACGTAGAGGTCGTGGTCGGAGTGCTCGGTGATCATGTCGTGGGCGTGGGAGCCCTTGAGGACGAGACCGACGACGGCGGGGTCGGCGGTGGCGAGCTCGACGAACGTGTCGTAGGTGGGGGGCTGCTGAGCGGGCATCGTGCGATCTCCGGTGGGATGGTGACGGTTACGACCGCGTCTGCGGCCTGTTCTTCGCCTTCCACGAAGTGGACGGGCAGACCGAATGGCGGGTCCGCGACGGTGAGGTCGTCATCAGTCCGCCCCCGCCACGCTACGACTACCTCTGGAAATAGCCGCCACGGCGGGAGCGAGGCGACGGCTACCCCAGCGCGAAGACCGCCGAGCTGGTGTTCATCTCGCCCTCTCGTACGGCGCCCACCGCCCATACCTCCTTGGTCCCGGGGATGCGGACCAGGTCCCGTAGTTCGACCCTCTTCCCACCCGCCTGCGGCGTACGGACCGACCAGCGGCCGGCGGCGGAGCGGGACAGGATCGCTGACGAGACGTCCTCGCCTGGACGATCGGCGATGACGTGGATGCCGCCCGCTCCGTCGGAGGCCGCCGCGCGGAGACGCCATACGCGGAGTTCCGGCAGCGCGACACGGGACCAGGCCCTTCCGTCGAAGTGCGCGGCGAGCGGGATGGCGCCCTGCTCGGGGAGGTCGTCCGGGAGGCGCTCGGCGAAGAGCCACACGTCGTTCTCGCTCACCGCGAGCACGTCCGTCAGCTCGAGGAGCCGATGGTCCGTGTCGGCGGGCATCGCGGAGCCCAGTGCGACTTTCTTCCACGAGCGGCCGTCGAAGTGGGACAGGGTGTCCGGGCCGGTGATCCCCCAGGCGTCGGCGCCCGACACCACGCTGACCACGTACGGCGCCGGCCGGACGGGGCTCACCGTCCGCCATGCGTACCCGTTCCAGAACTTGGTGCGCGTGCCATAACCCCAGACGTGATGGCGTCCGAGCACTACCGCGCCGGAGATGTCCCGTTGGCCGGTGTCCTTCCAGCGGGTCCCGTCGAAGTGCAGTGCGTAGTATGTGCCGACGTCGTTGCTGGTGAAGGCCCACACGTCGGCGGACGAGGACGCGCCCACCGCGCTGACATTGCCGTAGATGTGGCCCGGGAGCCTGGCGGTCCGCCACGCCGACCCGTCCCAGTGCTGGGCCACCGGGTGAGCGCCGCCATCCCCGCATTCGTCGTCGACGGCGTCGGTATGGCCGAACGCCCAGACGTCGTCATGGCTCACCGCGACGATGTGCGTCATGGCATCGCAGCCGCCGTAGTCGTGGATCCGGATCGGTTGCCAGCTCGGCGGATCCGCCGGGACCGGGCCCGCCGCCACGAGGAGCGAAAGGAGCACCTTGCTCAGCATCGGCCCATTATGCGGGTGCCACGCTCAGGCGTCGCCGGCCCGGGCCGCGGCGAGGGTGCGGACGGTCGCCACCACGGCGTCGCGACGCCGGGCGAGGACCGCCTTGTCGTCCTGTTCGTCGAGCACGAGGCGGCACAGCTGGGGGACGGCGAAGTTCCAGGCGACCAGGCCGAGCAGGGTGAACATCCAGTCCTGGGCGGCGCGAGTGCGCTCCGGCTCGTCCAGCCCTGCGCCGACGCCCGCATCGACGAGGTCCCGTACGTTGTCCCGATAGTCCGCACGGCGTTCGTCCTCGCCCTGGACGGGACCCGCGCCGGATTCCAGCGCCTCCCACAGCAGCAGCCTGATCAGCTCCGGATGGTCCTGGTACCAGTCGAACAACTGCCCCACGGACTCCGCAACCGCGCCGGGGTCGAGGGCGCCGGAGTGGCAGACCTCGTCGACCTTGGCCCGCACCACGGCGCCGAACAGCTTGTCCTTACCGCCGAAGTACAGGTAGATCGCCTGCTTGTTGGCCTTGGCGGCGGTGGCGATGCGCTCGACCCGGGCCCCGGCCAGCCCGTGCGCGGCGAACTCGGCGGCGGCGGCCTGGAAGATCCGCCGGCGGGTGGCCTCCGCGTCATAGCTCATGAACTCGATTAAACCATCCAGTTGACTTTCTGGGCGACAGTCGCTTTGATCTAAACCAACCAGATGGTTTATTTCTGAGGAGACATCATGTCCGCGACCACCATCGCTCCCGTGCCGGTCCGCTCCCCGCTGCCCACCGGCCTCGCCGGCTCCACCGTCGTCGTCATCGGCGGCAGCTCGGGCATCGGCCTGGCGGCCGGCGTGCTGCTCGCCGGCGTGGGCGCCCGCGTCGTCCTGGTCGGGCGCGATCAGAGCAGGTTGACGGCGGCCGTGGGCCGCGTACGCGATGCGGCGGCGCGGGCGGAAGGTGACGGCGTCGCTCGCGCGGGAGCCGGGGCGGGCGAGTCCGCCGGGCGCCACGCCGACTCGGTGTTCGGCATGTCCGCCGACGGCACGGATGAGGACGCCCTGGCGGAGATCTTCGACCAGGCGGGCCCGGTCGACCATGTGCTCGTGACGGCCGGCGGCATCGGCGGCGCCGGACCGCTGACCGAGCTCTCGGCCGGCGACCTGCGTTCCGTCCTGGACACCCGGGTCTGGGGCGCCTTCGCCGCCGCCCGTGTGGCGGCGGCCCGGCTGCCCGGGGGCGGTTCCATCACCTTCAGCTCCGGCACTTACGCGATCCGCCCGATCCCCGGGATGACCGGCCCGCTGGCGGCCATCGGCGCCGTCGAGACCTTCACCAAGGCGCTCGCCGTCGAGCTGGCGCCGAGGCGCCTTCGGGTGAACACCGTCCGCTTCGGCAGCTTCGACACGCCGCTGCTGCGCACGGTGGCCGGGCTCGGCAGCGACGCCGCGATCGCCAAGGCCGGGGAGAGCACCCCGCTCGGACGCTACGGCACCGCCGAGGAGGCCGCCGCATCCGCCCTGTTCCTGATGGCCAACAACTACGTCACCGGCCAGGTGATCACCGTGGACGGCGGGCAGAGCCTGGCGTGAGGCGGACGTCTCATCCGGCCTTCGAGCCGCGCCGGAAGAGGCCCAGCGACGGGAGCCGCTCGATCGCATGCCCGACCTGGTAGTACAGCCGCGGCGGGACGTGCGGCAGCACCCGCGAATGCCGCTTGCCCAGCAGCGTGAACATCTCCAGCGGCGAGAGGTCCATGTAGCGCGGGAGGTTCTCGTACCACTGGGCGCTGTTGCGGGCCGCGCGTTGGATGCGTCTGATCTCGGCTCTGCGCCGCCGGTCGTAGCGGGCCAGGGCGGACTCCAGCCGGGTGTCTTGATACAGGGAGTGGGCGAGGAAGGCGGCGTCTCCGAGGGCGAGGGCGGTGCCCGCGCCGATGGAGTAGTGGGTGGTGTGTGCGGCGTCGCCGACGAGGGC
>NZ_JBFANV010000092.1:0-40437 GCF_040674955.1 Nonomuraea sp. NPDC049695
GCTAGTGCTGGGAGGTGGGTGCGGGGGGGGGGGTGGGCGGGCTGCTGGGGGCCGACCGGGGGGCGCCGGGGGCGGGGGGCGTCGTCGCCGGTGGCGGCGACGACGCCGGCGTTGGCCATGAGCAGGATGACGAGGTCTTGCGAGGTGAAGTCGTCGCGCAGGCAGCCGGCGGCTTTGGCGCGGGCGATGAGTTCGACGAACCCGTTGTAGGCCTCGGCGCGGCGGGCTTCCAGGGCTTTGGCGGCGGGGAAGGTCATGGTCAGCACGTCGGCGAACCCCCGGTCGGCGGCCTGCATGGCGCAGACGGCCTGGATGTATCTGGTGAAGCCGTACCAGGGGTCGGAGTCGGCGAGGGCCCGGGTGACGGCGGCGGCGTAGGCGTCCATGCGGTCGGTGAAGACCGCAGTGATGAGGTCTTCGCGGGTGGCGAAGCGGCGGGACAGGGTGGCCTTGCCGACGCCGGCTTCGCGGGCGACCGAGGCCATGGAGGCACCGAGCCCCTCGGCGGCGTACACGCGGCGGGCGGCGGCCAGGATGCGGTCGCGATTGCGCTCGGCGTCGGCGCGCAGTCCTGGTTCGCCTGGGTGGCCTGGCGGTTCGGCGGGAGCCGCGGAGGGTGTCATGCCCCCATCCTAGCGAAGTGGAACGGGGTGCCCAGTTGTGTTGCTATGCTGACGCCACGAAAGCGGGAAGCCCGTTCCAGTTCTTGTGAAGGTGAAGGTCATGCGTGCTGTAACTCTGAACTCCGTACCTGCCTCCCCTCAGCTGGGCGAGGTGGAACCGCCGCACCCGCAGGCCGGCGAGCTGCTGGTGAAGGTGGCCGCCTCGTCGGTGAACGGGTTCGACGCCGCCACGGCGGCCGGCTACCTGCAGGGGATGATGGAGCACCGCTTCCCCCTGGTGATCGGCAAGGACTTCGCCGGCACCGTCGAGGCGCTCGGCGAGGGTGTGGAGGGCTTCACGGTCGGCGACGCCGTCTTCGGCGTCGTGATGAAGCCCTTCCTCGGCACCGGCTCGCTGGCCGAGTACGTCACCGTACCCGCGGGATACGGCCTGGTCCCCCTCCCCCAGGGGCTGAGCGTCCGGGACGCCGGCGCCCTGGGACTGGCCGGCACCGCGGCGCTGGACAGCATCACCGCGGTGGACCCGAGCAGGGGTGAGACGCTGCTGATCTGCGGCGCCACCGGCGGAGTCGGCGCGCTGGCCGTGCAGCTCGCCGTCGCGCGCGGCGCGCAGGTGATCGCCACCGCCCGCCCCGGTGCCGAGGCCGACTTCATCACCGCGCTGACGGACGCTGAGGTCCACGTGGTCGACTTCGCCGGCGACCTGGAAGCCCAGGTGCGCGCCATCGCCCCCGGCGGGGTGGACGCGGCGCTGCACCTGGCGGGCGACGGCGCCCAGCTAGCGAGCCTGCTGCGGCCGGGCGGGCGGATCGCCTCGACCCTCGGCTTCGGCCCCGACGCCGTGCAAGGCCAGGACGTCACCGCGTATGCGGTGATGGCCGACACCTCTACGCAGACGCTGTCCGTCCTGGCCGCGCAGGCCGCCTCCGGCGCGCTGCGCGTCCCGGTCACCGCCACCTACCCGCTCGAGCAGGCCCCCGACGCTTTTGCCGCCTTCGCCTCCGGCGCGCTCGGCAAGCTCGCCATCACCTGCCCCTGAACACACTCCGAACCCTCGCCCCTGCTTACACGAAAGAGAACTGATCGTGCCCACCATCGCCATCGTCGGCGCAGGCCCCGGCATGGGTCTGTCCATCGCCCATACCTTCGGCAGCCGCGGCTTCGACGTCGCCCTGATCGCCCGTAACAAGGAGAAGCTGGACGGACTCGTCGCCCGCCTCAGCGAGCGGAACATCACCTCGGCCGGGTTCAGCGCCGACGTCATGGACCGCCCCGCGCTGACCGGCGCCCTGGAGGCCGCCGTTGAACGCTTCGGCGGCATCGACGTCCTCGAGTACTCCCCCGCCACCCGCGACATCGAGATCGCCGGACCCCTGGAGGTCACGCCGGAGAACCTGCAGTCGCAGGTCGAGTACAACCTCTACGGCGCCGTGACCGCCGCCAACGCCGTGCTGCCCGCGATGCTGGCCGCACGGGCCGGCGCCCTGTTGTTCACCACCGGCGGCGGGTCGGTCACGCCGAATCCGATGTTCGGCAACGTCAACGCCGCTCAAGCCGCCCTGCGCAACTGGGCTCTCAACCTCAACAACGTCCTCACCGGCAAGGGTGTGTTCGCCGCACACGTCGCGATCAACGTCTGGATCGGCGCCAGCGTCCCGGAAGGCTTCCCGTCCGCCGAACCCGACGCCATCGCCGCCCGGTACTGGGATCTCTACGAACGCCGTGACCAAGCCGAACTGGTCGTCACCGGCTGACCCGGACCCTGGCTGACCATGAATGCCTTCCCGTCGGCAGATTGCCCTTGGTGGCCGTTTCTCGACCGCCACCGTCCGCTATACGGACCTCGTCGACCTTGCCGATGCCCTCGATCTCATCCTGGCCGCGGCCACTGACGTCGCCCCATCCTGACCCGCCGGCCGCGACCGGCCCGGCAATCATCATGGTCCTGGCCGCGATGACCCGCGCCGACATCGCCGCCTTCCTCAACGGTGGTCGGCCGTGCTGCAGAGGCGCACAACACCAGCACTGCCGTCCTGCAAGACCGTGCCGGTCGCACCCCGCCTCTCACATCTGATCTTGACGGCGCGTTCCCCTTACGGACGCGCCCGAGGGCGCTCGGGCTTGCGGCGGTTCTCGATCGCCGAGGCGTCGCTGCGCCGGCCGGAGGGCACGGTCCGGCAGGTGGTGTTCCCCTCGGTAGCGGGCGGGGAGGCGACGTTGCAGGCGCTGGTGGCCGAGGCGAGAGCGGATGCCAAGACGTTCAAGGCCCAGGTGCGGACCGTGCTGACCAGTTCCTGCACCTCCTGCTACCGGCGGATGCTGCCCGAGCTGCCGGCCGCGATCGAGTTCAAGTGCAACAACACTGCCTGTCGGCCGGTGATGGACGCCGTGGACCTGCTGCAGCGATACGCCGACATCTCCAACACGACCAGGCACTACGACACCTCGGAGAACGTCCCGATCGAGGGCGTGGTTCCGGACGGCTGGCTGGAAGCAGCCGTCGATGAGAACGGGGTCCTCGAGCGGGCCTCCTACGAGCTGTGCGTGATCGTGTCGCTGAAGGACGCACTGCGCCGCCGCGAGATCTACATCGCCGGCGCCCGCCGCCGGCGCAACCCCGGGGAAGACCTGCCGGCCGATTTCATCCCGTGGTGTGCGGTTGTCTAGGGCGTGGGAGCTGGTCGGACAACCTGTCCGCCCGCAGCCGCAACCTCCGACTCCGGCAGACGCAGCGCAGTGCCCGGCCACAGCTGAACCGGACGCGACAGCCTCACCCTCGACATCCTCGCCCGGCAGCAAAGCGTCGTATCGGCCGAGCATCAGCAGGACCACGCTGACCGCGAAGAGGGATCCGGCCATCACCAGTGTGGAGCCCGTTCCGACCGCGCCGGTCACCCCCGCCAGGACAGCCGCGCACACGATCTCGCCGAACGACTCGGCCTGTGCCAGGAACGAATGCGTCGTGGCCCGCACGTCACTACTCGTGCGCCGGTTGACCCAGATTGTGGTAACCGTCCGCACCAGCGGCATCGCGACACCGTTGGCAGCAAGCACCGCCGCAACACCGAGCGCGAGGTTGGGCGTCAGCCCCAGCAGCGTGAGGCTGGCCAGTCCGGTCAGGCAGGCCAGCACCAGCCAGAGGCGGGTCCCGCGATCGGAGTCGAGCCGGCGCTGGACCGCGGCGAGCGCGAGCGCCGCGGTCGCATAGCCGGCCAGTCCGACCGCCGTGAACCACACGGTGCCGCCGTTGACCAGGACGGTGACCCAGACCAGCATGAGCAGGGTCCGGTCGCCCAGGGCCAATCGGGCGCCCTTGCGGGCGATGCCCAAGGCCGCCTTGAGGCGATTGGTGCGTACCCGGGTGAAGTTGTGCTCGGGGAAGGCCGCAGCGAACCAGACGCCCAGCAGCAGCAGCATGGCCGCGCCCGCACCGACGATGGCAGTCGGACGGTCCACGATTGCGGCCAGGGCGCCGAAGGCGGCGATGCCGGCGCCTGATCCGATCATCTGCCAGCGGCCCTGAGCCGCGATCAGCAGGTGCATGCGATCGGGCCGGTCGATCTCGTCAGTTGCCCAGGCCACATCCGAGCCGGTCGCGAACGTCCATGCGATGCCCCAGAGCACCCGCCGACCGGCAAGGCGGGCGCGTGTTGGAACTCGGGTGCGGCACCGGGCACAAGCTGATCCCCATCGCGTCCGACGGGCATCCGTGCGTCGGCCTGGACTTCTCGTCAGACATGCTGGCCGAGGCTCAGCGTAAGGCGAATGATCGCGGTGTGGCGGTGGAATGGACGCAGGGCGACATGCGGGCCTTCGATCTGGGCCGCACATTCGACTTCGTGTTCATCGCAGCCAATTCCTTGCTGCATCTGCATGAGGCTGAGGATCTGGTGAGCTGCTTACGGTCGGTCCGAAGACACCTGGCGCCTGGAGCACGGTTCGTGTTCGATGTGTTCAACCCGAGCGTGCGCCTGCTTGCCGGGGCCGATGGCGTGCGGCGCACCCGGGAGTCGTTCATGGATCCTGAGCGTGGCAACGTCAGCGTCGATGTCGCCGAGATCTACGATGCGCCCGCGCAAGTCACACGCGGGACGTGGCACCTCTCGACTGACTCCGAGCCCGACTTCTTCGTCGCACCGCTCGAAATCAGGAGCATCTTCCCGCAGGAGCTGCCGCTGCTCGTCTCGCTCGGCGGCCTTCGGCTCGTCGAGCGCTTCGGCGACTGGTCCGGTCGGCCATTTGCCGTGGACATGCCGCTTCAACTCTGCATCTGCGAGTCCGCGTGATCGAAGGCGAGAGCACAGTCTCGGTCAAGCAAAACTCGCCCTGACGAACGACACACGTCCCGCACCGTCGACAGGCACTTCCACAGCCCGCGTCGTACCGGGGGTGCTTGTGTAGTCGTCTCGGGGCTTCGGGTCAGCGTTCGGGGAGTCGCGGGTTCGGCCAGCCCCTTGATCTTGTCTGTTAATGGATCGATTCTCAACGCTTCCGCCCGCGAGGCTCCGGACCTCTCTTCCCGGGTCATGGAGCCCCTCGCCGAGCCCATGCTGCCATACCCCCACGCCCGTAACGACTGCATCTTGTGCCGCCGAGATGGACCTCGAGCTTCCCGAAGGTCCGCTGCTGGAGGGAACTCTCGGCGAGGACCCGCTTGCGGCCGAACCCGCGGGCCCCACCAGGGCGCTGATCGGCTACGCCCGCGTCTCCACCCGTGGCCAGCTTCAGGACCGCCAGCTCACCGCTTCACTTTCGTGAAACTTTCAGCCAGCCGGACGCCGCATCGTGGGCGAATGCGGCGGCGACCAACCGAATCTGGCGTGGCCGCAATTACGGATCTACGTTGACGTCGCGGCGCGCCAGGCGCCGCGATCCCCCTACGTCCGACAAAATGGAGAGGCCAGAATGGAATCTCGCACAGGCCGCCGCAGGAGAGCGCTCCTTTGGCGCGTATCGGCCGCGTCCCTCGTCACGGTGACGGCGCTCGGTCTCGGCGCCGTGGCGGCCGACGCCACCACCGATCAGTCCGCCATGTCCTACACGGTTCCGCGTTCGGCGAGCGCGGTGGGCCAGGGCCGGACCTCGGACGTGGCCAAGCACAACGGCGCGCAGGAGGCCAGGGCGGCGGTGCTGGCGGCGGGTGGTGACTGCACGAACTGGTCACAGAGCGATCGCGCTCTCTTCATTGCGCCGGACAGCTCCTGGTGGGTCTACGAAGTGACCGTCTCGGCCAGTTGCGTGCACTGACCCGTCGGACGGCCGAGAGCGGCTTTGGCGGCCACACCGCCGCCCGCGTCGACTTCGAGCCGAACGCGGCTGCACCGATCATGCGGACCCAGAACATCGTCCACCTGGTCACCGTCATCACCGGCTGGTACCGGAAGGTTTCCCGTCGCACTGTAACCAACCACGCAACCCACGAAGGGCGTCCTCCGCAGGAGCGACGCCCTTCGCCGTTGATCAGCAGGATCTTTGTCACCGCCGCCAATGGCTGTTCCCATCAGTCGTCGTCCCTCGCGACCGACGCCCAGACCACCGCCCCAGACCACCGCCCCCAGACCACCGGCTCCAGACCACCTCCCCCAGGCGGCTGCCTCCCGGATGGCCGCACCCCCGGATGGTCGCGCTGCGACGTCCGGAGTGAGATGCGCGGCCGAGACGTGCGGCCTGAAGGCGGCTGAAGGGTGAGGTCTGGTGAGGTGCGGCCTTCGGCGTTCCGGTGTCCGGTCTGGGCTCAGCGGGTGAAGCGGTCCAGGAGGATGGCGACGCGGCGGGCGTGGGCCTCGTGCGGCAGTCTGCCGTCCCGCATGAGCGTCATCAGCCCGTGTAGGCCGCTTCACAACGTCTCCGTCAGCAGACCAAGGTCGTCGTCGCCCGCTATGGGCCGCACGGCTTCCAGCAACTCGCCGAAGGCGGCCTGCAGGGCGGCCGGCGCCTCCGGGGTCGCGAACGGCAGGTCCACGTGCTGGCTGAAGATGGCGTCGTACAGCGCTGGCCGCCGCTCCGCGAACGACGAGTACGCGTCGGCGATGGCGGCCAGGGCCGAGCGCAGGCGCCACCTGTTCCAGCGAACCGACGTCAGCATGACCCTAGGCCGGCTCCACGACGCCGACCTCGTCAACGCACTGAGCAAGTGGCGTAGCCGTGGAGGCGCTGACGGGACTCCCCCGGCGAGTCGGGGAAAGGACGGCAGCGCTGAGGAGGCCAGCAGCAGCGTCGCCAGGCAGTGGACCGGATGGTGGCACAGGGAGCGCGCCGTGGATCATGCCTTGGGGCCCGCCGCTTCCGCCCTGGCTCTGCTCTCTTCAGGCCATCTGCGGACGCGCGGCCAGGAGCGCCACCGTGGACATGTACCGGCATCCATGCCCGCGATCTCCACTTCTGCGGTGAGAGGACAGACTGGCTGCGCCCGTTGCGCGGCCAACCAGTTCGGTTTTCTGCTCGCCGGGGGCCGGGGCCCAGATCCGCGTCGTCCTGTCGTCGCTGCCGCCGGCCAGCAGGATGCGGCATTGAGGTCGCTACCTTAAATAGGCGAGAGGCATATCCCATTTTTGGCGGGAGTATCGCAGCTTTCGCCAAAACGCGCAATATGTGTGACAAAAAATGCCATTCGCACATTTAGGCAACGATGCGCTTTTCTCGGAGGCAGATTCCCAGTAATGATGAGCCGTGATGTTCCCCCAGCATCGATTCGCCAGGAGCGCCGATGAGAAGACTGCTGACCGCCATCGTCGTCGCGGTGGCCGCCGTCATGTGCCTTTCTCCCTCCCCGGCAGGAGCATCGACGCAGATGCTCGGCCCCAGCTCGAACGTCTGCGCAAACGCCCCCATCCCCACCGGCTCGATGCCGACGGCCTACTTCGACTGGTACCAGTGTGGCCAGCCCGGCACCATCTACTACAACGCGAAAACCATCAAGGTCATCAGCGACACCTCCGCCGGCGGCACGGTGACTACCTGCATCACGCCTCCGCCCCCGGCCGGGTTCTATGCCACGGCGCTGTCCTACTCCACCAACTGTGAAATCAGCAAGACCCCCAACGGTGTCCTCAATAACCAGCAGACCCTCACCAACATCAACGGTCTGCCCTCCGGCCGCACACTCATCATCTGCGGCGTCCAGTCGGCGCCGCCCGGCTGGACCGTCGTCGCCGTCGTGCAGACCTACCTGTGCGTGTACGCCCGAGGCGGCGGCGTCGGCGACAACGCCGTATCGATCCGCAAGCTCTGAGCCCCGACTGGTTGTACGGACGTTCGCCGGCAACTTGGCTGCAGGTCCGCGCCACCCCTTGATCGCCAGAAGTTGGGCACGCGATTCAGCCCCACCCGGCCGCACGGACCCGCGCTCGTCAGGTCCACCGGGCGCTGTCCGTCACGTTCCCCCACGGCACGCCGGCCCACGAGATGGCCGCCGAACGGCTCGGCGTCCCTTCACCAGCAACCATCGCCATCTGAGGGCCGGCATCGAACGTCTCTGTGCCGACTTGTGGCATCGGGACGCACCGGCGTACCAATTCACATGAGCCGCCACATTTCGGGGCCGGCTGCATCGCGGTGTCGGTCGGCTATCGGCTCGCCCCGGAGCACCCGTTCCCCGTGGCGCTGCACGATTGCGCCGCCGTGTGCGAGTGGGCCTCCGAACATGGCGCCGACGTCGGAGAGTACGGCCTCGTCGCGGTCGGCGGAGTCAGCAGCGGCGGTAACCTCGCCGCCGCTGTCGCACTGACCGCCGCGCAGCGCGGCCGTCCCCGGCTGGCCCACCAGGTTCTGGCCGTCCCCGTGCTCGACGCCCGGATGGCCTCCCCCTCATGGCAGCGCAACGGGGCCGGCTATCTGCTCACGCGCGAGACCACCCAGTGGTATCACCGCGGCGACGTCAGTGTCGCTGCTGGCGTAGCGGACGCGGGCGCGCTTGAGGTCGACGGACGACTGGTGCTGCGTTCCTCAAAGGGTGCGGGATTGCCCCTGGCCATGAGCCTTGAGCAGGCGGATTCTCATGGCAGGAGGGTTCCGCCATGCCGAAGCTACTGTTCGCGCGGGCTCCGTGCGATGAGAGGGAAGAACGCACTATGCGCCGGTTGGCCGGTGCCCGGCACGCTCCCGGTGACTGGATTCAGCGCGCCCGGATCGTGGTGGCCAGCTGGGACGGGCTGCGGGTGCCGGCAATCGCGGCCAGACTGGTGCCGTGGGCCTTCCCGCCCGCATCCGGCTGGTCGCCTGATGGACACCGGATCAAAGCGCCGCTGGACTACTCTCGCGGCCCTGAAAGACCTGGGTATACGGAAGTCCGCGCATCGCCGAGGGGACTGCGGTGACCATGACCGCCCCGTCCCGCAGCAGCCACTACTACCAGCAGTTTTTCGCCACGATCGAGGCCGCCGATCCTGGAGCCCACCCGATCTTCGTCATCACCGACAACTTATCCAGCCAGAACAGCTACGCCACCCGGAATGGCTGGCCGGCCATCCCCGGATCCGGCAGGTCTTCATCCCAGTCGGCGCCTGCCGGCCCAACCTGCAGGAGGCCTGGTGGCGCATCTTCCGGCGGCACGCCATCGCCGGGCAGTGTTTCATCGGCCCCGACGACATCGACTACGCCACCCGCATCGCCACCGCCCAGCTCAACGCCCAGGCCAATCCCTGGGTCTGGGGACGCCCACACCGCCACAACGGCAGCTACGCCGACGGTCCACTACACCTTTGAGGAACGCAGCACTAGATGATCTATTCCAAGGGGTCAGTGATCGTAGGCGATCAGTGAGCGTAGGACGGTTTGTCCGGTGGCGTCGTTGTGCCAGATCGCGGCGGTTAGCGCGAGAATGCGTTGCATGACGCGGGCTATGACACCTCCGGGTGTGCGCCCTCGGTGCCGTTCGAGGTCAAGCTGTCCCTTGAAGGTCTCGTCGATCGATTCGATGACCTGTCGCAGCGGCTTGAACAGGGCTGCGCCAGGCCGTCCCGTTCACCTTTACGGGCAGGCCGCAGCAACTGGACTCCATGCTCGGACAGTTCGCGTTCGAAACCACGGCCGAAGTAGTTCTTGTCGCCAATGAGAGTCTGTCGGGGGCGCTCTCGCAGAAGCTCGCATTCGGCTGCCAGGAGGTCAAGCAGGGTCTCGCGTTCGTCGGCCTTGGCCCCGGTCAGGGCGAAGGCGATGGGCAGGCCCTGAAGGGTGCAGACCAGGTGCAGGCGCAGGCCCCAGAAGAAGCGGCTGTGGCTGGCGCAGTAGCCGTATTCGGCCCAACCTGCCAGGTCGGAGCGTTTGACGGTCTCGCGGGAGCGGCCGCATTCCACCGGGGTGGAGTCCACGACCCATACGTCGTCGCTCCACACCGAGGTGGTGGTGGCCAGGATCCGGTTGACGCTTCGCATCAGACCGGCGGCCTTGCGCAGCCGCTTGTTGTAGCCGGGCTGCTGGGGCAGGTAGGAGAAGAGGTGGCGCAGGTGGGCACGGGCATGGCGGAGCCATTTGGCCTCGGAGGTGTAGCAGAGTATGGCCTGCATCGTGGCGAGGGTGACCAGTTCGGCATCGCTCAGGCGGGGCGCAATGCCGACCGGTGGGCGCCACGGCGCCAGGTCGGGATGCTCCTTCAGCATGTCGTCGGTCGCCGCATAGAGTGCTGTCGCGAGGGTGTCCACGTCGTTCGTCACAAAACGATCTTGGGCACCCTCGTTCTCGTCTCCGCAGGCACCCCTTGGACCACACCACCAGGAGGAACCAGTGTCATACCCGCAACTGCTCACCCCCGAGGAGAAGCTCGCCGACGCGAAGAAGCTGTTGAGCCTCCCGCGCATCGTCGTGATCTGCGGCTCCACCCGCTTCATGACCGAGATGAACGAGGCCGATCTGCGGGAGACCAACGCCGGAAAGATTGTCGTCAAACCGGGCTGCGACATGAAGTCGCCGCACGAACTTTGGTCCGATCCTGTCGAGGCCGAGGCGCTGAAGGTTCGACTCGACGATCTGCACCGGGCGAAAATCCGGCTCGCTGATGAGGTGCTCGTAGTCGGCGACTACATCGGAGACAGCACCCGAGCCGAAATCGCCTACGCCCGGTCGCTGGACAAGCCCGTGCGGTTCACGCACCCCGAAGTCGACCCTGACGCCTGACCGCCCGCTGCCACCTCGACAACCAGGGCCGGCAGCCCGCCGCCTGACCGTCTCGTGGTGGCTTCGGCCGCCGCCCACCCCACACCCTCCGCAGGCATCCCTTGGAATTGATCATCTAGTCGCCGCCGACGGCTTGGGCGGCCTCGACCAAATGTTGCTCCCAGATCAACCGCGCGACGATCACGCGGCCGTGCTCAGGGGTGGTGACCACCACGGCACCAGAGCCCAGGATGCGAACGTGTTCCCACGAACCGCCGCCAGGTCACCGGGGACAGGCCGCAGCCACCGGCCAGGGCCATCAAGGCCAAGGCGTCGGCGCCGGTTTGCCTGGTGAGACTCTCGGCCCATTCGCACAGCCGCGCCAGCTGGGCGAAGCTGTAGGGGCCCAGCGGTTGACCGAGGCCTACATCGGGGGCGGGATGTGCTCGCCTCGTTCAGCCCAGGCCAGAGCGTCACGCATGCGGCGCAGCCACGACCGGTAGGTCTGTGTCGAGCTCGGCTTGAGGGACGCGGCGCGGTGCCCCAGGGGCAGGGCCTGCGGGTGGGCTTCCGGGCAGGAGATAGCCCGGATCTCCCAGCGGAGACGCATACGTTGAACCGCGGCGCTGACGAAGCCGCAATGGCTTCCGCACCGTCCACGCCGCGACGGTGACCATGTCCACGGGTAAGCCCGCCGAGCCTCATCGCCGTGCACGGCTGGTTGACCCATCTACAGCGGAGGTCGGAGAAGTCTCCGGGACTACTCCGGAAGTTTACCGACGAATTCAGTTCTCTGGCTGATGTACGAAGCCGGACGGCTGTGTTTTCCTCGTTAAGGACATGAGAGATTCGTGCGTTTGACGGGGATGACATCAGCCAATCCGGCCTGTCACGGCCATCGGGTATGACGCGGTTTCCGCGCCGGCAATCTCGAAAAAGCGATTTCCACCTGAAGCGTGCCGACGGCACGCTGGTCATGCTCGTCTCTGGTCATCGGAAGTCGGAGCCGTGCTTAGCCAAGGAGACGTAAGCACATGAGCCGAATCAATCACTTCCCCTTCGAGGCCGGCCCATTCGGCGCACCTCCTCTTGAGCACAGGAGGCGTCAGACGGACGAACCCTTGGGCAGTGTGATCTTTCCTACGGCGGACGAGGTGGTGCTGGCCGTCCGCTACGACGATGTCCGAGCCATCCTGGGCAGTTCCTCCTTCAGCATGGAGGCGCTGCAGCTCGGGCATGCAGACGCTCCGTTGGTGCTCGCCCGGACGGCGCCTCCGCGCATGGTGGGCGCATTGATGAACACTGATCCTCCCGACCATACACGGTTGCGGCGCATCGTCACGGGATTGTTCACGCCCGCCCGGATCGAGGAGCTGCGCCCTCGTGCCGTTCGCCTCGCGGACGAGCTCATCGACGACATGGGGGCGCCTCCGCTCGATTTCATCGATGCATTCGCGGGACCGTTCTCTGCTCACCTGCTGCTGGACCTGCTCGGTACGCCGGAGAATGGCCGCGAGAACGTTGTGCGGCACTTCGACGGCTTCACGTTCACCAGTTCTCTCACCCTGGCCGAGCGCATGAGAAAGGCCAACGAATTCAACAGGCACGTGGTCGGGCTGCTGATGGAAGCACGCCTGGGCGGGTCCGTCAAAGGACTTGTCGGCGCCCTCACGGATGCGCGTGCCGAGGAAGGCAGGCTCACCGAAGAGGAACTGCACGGCCTGATCTATGCGATAGTCGGGGCGGGGCACGGGACGACAGTCGGCATGCTGACCAGAGCGGCGTGTGTTCTCGTCCGCCACCCGGACCAGTTCGGTCTGCTCGCCGGCTCCCCCTCTCTGGTGAAGTCCGCGGTGGAGGAGCTCTTCCGCTTGGAGATACCGGGTGAAGGCGGGCAACCGCGCATCGCCACCGAGGATGTCGAGCTACCGTCGGGCGTCATCCCGAAAGGCGCGGCGGTGCTCCCCTCCATCGCCTCGGCCAATCGTGACGAGACCTATTTCCGTGACCCTGACGTATTCGACGTCCACCGTTCGCCTAATCCGCACATGGCCTTCGGGTACGGCCATCACTACTGCCTGGGCGCCAGTCTGGCCAGAATGCAACTTCAGGTCATGGTCCAGCAGTTCGCCGAACGCGTGCCGACCTTGCGGCTGGCTGTGCCGGCCGAGGAACTCGTCTATACGAACAACGGCGCCACCAGGGGGCTGTCCTCGCTCCCTGTCACCTTCGACCCCCCTCGTCCACGACGAGGGGAATAGCAGAGAGGAATCACGCCATGTCAACGACCACGGACCTCGATGACTTCTTCGACCGCGAGCTGGTCCAGGAGAATTTCGGCATGTCCCGTTCGTTCCTGCAGATGGAGGAGGAACTCAAGGACGCCAGAGAGGCGGCGGATCTGAAAGCCGCCACGCCCGACGACAGTAAGCCCTTCGGCTACGCCTTCGACCTGGACGGCACCCTCGACGCGGACGCCTTCCCGCAACTGCGGGACCTGGACATCGACCTCACCGAGCACCACTACGACCCCGAGTCCCAGATCTGGTCGAGCTCGCACGACTCGACGCGGATCTATTCCGCGCTGACGAGCTGTCTGAGGGGGACCTGCGCCTACTTCTGGCAGTTCGACGGCCAGGTCGACGACGTCAGCTGAGTCCTGTCGACCATGCCTGATCCGGTCGTCCTCGTCCTGACCCAGGAATTCGATGTCACCGCCGACAGCGTCGTCAAGATACTCAACGAACGCGACGTGCGGGTTTTCCGCTACGACACCAGCTACTTCCCGCGCAACTCGACGCTGACATACAGGTCCACCGACACTGGTTGGCTCACGACGCTCGTCGACACGACATACGGCCGCCGGTCACTTCGGCTCGAAGACGTCACATCGGTCTGGTACCGGCGGCCGACGCCCTTCACCGCCGATTCTTCGCTGCAAGAGGTGCACCAGGAGTTCGCGGTCAAAGAGAGCGCCCACGCAATGGGCGGGATCTTCAGCGCGCTTCCCGCACGGTGGGTGAACTTGCCTGCCGTCGAGCTGCGGGCGCACTACAAGCCGCTGCAATTGAAAGTCGCTCGCGACGTGGGGCTGCGCATCCCGAAGACAATCATCACCAACGACCCGGAGGAGGCCGCACGTTTCTCCCGTGAATGTGACGGATCCATCGTCTACAAGGCGCTCAACAGCGGTTTGATCCACCAGCCCGGCGGCTGGCCGCGCGGGTTGCTCACCACCGCACTATCCGAGATCCCCTTGGAGATCCTGCCGCGGGTGCGCTATTCGCCATGCATCTTCCAAGAACTAATCGACAAAGCGTACGAATTGAGGATCACCGTCATCGGCGGCAAGTTCTTCACCGTCCGCGTCGACAGCACGGATGGCGACGGCAAACCACACGTCGATTCCCGGAATTTCCTCGGAAATCTCCGCTACACGCAGGCCACGCTCCCGGACGAGATCGAAAATCGGCTCAGACAGCTGATGCGCACTTTCGAGCTTGCCTACGGGGCAATCGACGTCGCGGTCGACCAAGTGGGCGAACACTACTTCCTGGAGGTGAACCCCGCAGGCCAGTTCGCCTGGCTCGATGACGAAGTTCCCGGCCTGAACCTGGCCTCGGCCATGGCCGACTACCTGTCCGGTGTGTCGGATTAGCAGCAGGCCTCCGGCGGGCTCATGCGGACGACAGGAGAAAGGCAACGCATATGCCACATGAACCCCCGCCGACGCGGAACAGCATGCCGGAAGAGAACCTCGACGACGCGCTACCGGACAGCGTGGCGTCGACGACCACCGATGCCACCGAGTTGGCACGCGACTCTTGGTGGTACCACGAGGAGAGCCTGCCCCAGGCGGGGCTCGTCACGATCGCCAGGCGACTGCCGGCCCTCGTCTCGGCGGCCCTCAGGCTGGCGTGGAAGGCCGACCCTGTTGACACCGCCTTCACGATCGGGCTCAATCTGGGCGCAGGCCTCCTCAGTGCTTTCGGACTGCTCGCAACCACCGGTGTCCTCGACGCCCTCCTCACCAGCGGCCCCACTCCTGACCGGCTGCCCGCGGCCCTCCCCGCATTGATCGGACTGGCGGCCGTCCTCACCGTACGTTCGCTGCTACAGTCGGCCGCCGCGTGGACGCAGTCCAGGCTCAGACCGAGGGTCGATCGCTTGGCAGACCGTCGCTTGTTCGAACTCACCACAGACGTCACTCTTCGCGCCATGGACGACGCCGACTTCTACGACGCCATGCAACGCGCCCGCAGCCGCGGGGCACGGGGAGCCGCCATGGTCGTCGACGCCGGCGTCGGCCTGCTCGCGGCCGCCGCAGGTATCGTCGCCGCGGCCGGCACGCTGGCCGTCCTCCACCCGATTCTCCTGCCGCTACTTCTGGTCAGCGTGCTGCCGGCCGGCTGGGCCGCGGCCCATTCCGCCCGCATGCAATACCAGGTCATCTACATGCTGTCGACCAGCATGCGCCGGCAATGGATCCTCTCCGACCTCATGGCCGATCGCCGCCCCGCGGCGGAGATCCGCGCCTTCGGCATGCGGGACTTCCTGCTCCAGCAATACGACGACGTTGCCCGCGTGTCCGAGAACGCGCACATCGGTCTGGCAGGCCGCCAGGCCCTGGCCCGGATCACGGGAGAGGCGACGAGCGGCATCGTGGGCGGGCTCGTCTACGCCGCCTTGTGCGTGCTCCTCGCGACGGGAGTCGTCCCTCTGGCGATCGCGGGCGGAGCGATCCTGGCCATCCGTATGGGCAGGTCCTCGTTGTCCGAGCTGATCCGCGCCGCCAACGGCGTCTACGACGAAGGGCTCTATTTCTCCGACTACCTGGACTTTTGCGAGGAGGCCGAACGGCGCAGATCGCAGCGCCGCCCTGACCTGCTGGCACCGCAGTTCGCCGGCATCGAACTACGCGAGGTGTCGTTCGCCTATCCCGGCGCGGACAGAACCGCGTTGAGGAACATCTCTCTCACCATCGGAAAGGGTGAAGTAATAGCCCTGGTCGGTGAGAACGGTTCGGGCAAGACCACGCTGGCGAAGATCATCGCCGGCCTGTACGAACCCGACTCCGGCACCATCCTGTGGGACGGCACTTCCCTGGCCCGGCTCGATCCCGGCGCCGTACGCCAGAAGATCGCCATGATCCCCCAGGATCACACCCCATGGCCGCTCACAGCCCGGCAGAACATCGCAGCCGGCGCGGACGCCGACGACGATGCCATGATCAGCGCGGCCGAACTCGCCGGAATTCACCGCACCATCCAGGAACTTCCCGAAGGTTACGACACCTTGCTCGATCCACGGTTCAAGGCGGGCCACGAACTCAGCGGAGGGCAGTGGCAACGTGTCGCCGCAGCGCGCGCGTTCTACCGCCGCGCTCCCCTGCTGCTCTGCGACGAACCTACCTCCGCACTCGACCCGAGAGCGGAGCACGCGTTCTTCGAGGCCGTCCGCCACTCGGCTCACGCTGACCCCACTGATCCTCAGACCGTCGTCCTGATCACGCACCGGCTCACCAGCGTGCTCATGGCAGACAAGATTTACGTGCTGTCCGAGGGCTGCCTGGCCGAGAGCGGAACGCATACGGAACTCTTGCAGGCCGGTGGCATCTACGCCGCACTGTTCAAGCTCCAAGCTGAGGCATATACGCCATGACATCGCCGGTCAAGCCGTCCGGCGGGATGAGCCGCCGCCCGGCCAGGGCGCCGTCGTCCGGATCGCCACGGGCGACGGCGGCCGATGCCGTCTGACAGTCCCTCGCCCCCAGACGCCGACGAAAGGCCTCCCACTCATGTCTCGCGCGCCTCTTCCCGAGCCCCTCGTCGCGGCCCTCACCCGCCCGAATCCCTGTGTGATCAGCACGATCCGCCCGGACGGCGCACCTGTCTCCGTGGCGACCTGGTATCTATGGGAGAAGGGGCAGCTACTGGTGAGTATGGATGCCCGGCGCAAGCGGCTGGACTACCTCCGTGCCGACCCCCGGGTCTCGTTGACCGTGCTGGACTCCGACAGCTGGTACCGCCATATCAGCCTCCAAGGGCGGGTGGTGTTCATGGAGGACGACCAGAGGCTGGAGGACATCGACCGGATCTGCCGTCATTACACGGGGGTGCCCTACCCCGACCACGAACGACCGCGGGTGAGCGGCTGGATCGAGATTGACGCCTGGCACGCATGGGGAATGCCCTCCGTCCCCTGATCAGGTATGACGGACTGCGGCGAAGTCGGCAGGTGTTCCGGCCAGCACTTCTCCAGCAGGAAGCCGCACGCTGCGGCGGCTGCCACGAGACAGCGGGCGGCTTCGATCTCGTCAAGCCCGGCATGCGTGGACATCTACAGCAGGACATCGGGCCGCATGGCCGCCACCTGAAGGGTTCATGTAGTCCCGGGGAAATTTTGGTCGGATTTCGCTGACCTGCACTGATACGGAAATCAGGCCGATCTGCTGTCGGCGGGTCCCAGGTCGAAGTCCGAGCCCGGCCTCAAGGCGACGATCAGCGTGCTGACCGTTCTCGGCGCCGCCGGGCGGCGCGGACCTCGGCGTCGGCGGCCTTGTCGTCCAGCAGCGCGTACAGCTGGGTGGTCTCGGCCGAGGCGTGGCCGAGGCGTGGCCGAGGCGGCGGCGGACGGCCTCGATGGACGGGCAAGGACGGTCGGACGGGCGGGAGCGCGCTGGGAAGGCTGACGGCGTCCGAGCGGATGCGGCCCATGGGGGGCAGGCGCCGTACCGGGTTGATCGGCGGGCGCTGGCCTTGGGCGCGTTCGACGAGTGGCGGTAATGAGGGCGCCGCACGTGCTGGAGCCGCGTCGGGCGGGGGATCTGAGGCGGGGCGTTGCCTGGGTGGGGCGGGTCAGTTCACCAGCACGATCTTCCCGCGAGAGTGGCGGCTCTCGCTCAGCTCGTGCGCTGCAGCCGCCTCAGTGAGCGGGAACGCCGCCGCGACCGGCACCCGCAGCCGGCCTTGCCCGGCGAGCTCGACCGCGATGCCGAGGCCGTGCACCGCCAGCGGGTCGGCGGCTCCAACGACCGCCGCTGTGTCGCTGGCCGGAACGCCGTGCGACAGGTGCACGCCGAGGGCCGCTGCGGTGAGGTCGGGAGCGATCGTCACCACGCGCGCCGGGTTCCCGGTGATGGCGATCAGGTCGGGCAGCGCTCCTCCTGCGCAGTCGAACACCGCGTCGACCCCGCCCGGTGCCAGCGCGCGGACCCGTTCGACCAGGCCCGCCCCGTACGTCGTTGGCTCGGAGCCCAGCGAGCGCAGGAAGTCGTGGTTGTGCTCGCCGGCCGTGCTGATGACGGTGGCGCCACGGGCGACCGCGAACTGCACGGCGACCGTGCCCACCCCGCCGGCCGCGCCCTGCACCAGCACGGTGTGCCCGGCGCCGACCGCGAGCCGGTCGAGCACCCGGGTGGCCGTCTCGACGCTGCCCGCGGCACCACCGGCCTCCTCCCAGCTCCACACGGCCGGTTTCGGCGCCCAGGCCACCAGGACCGCGTGATCGGCGTTGGCGCCGCGCGCGGTCGTCGCGGTCATGCCGAACACCTCGTCGCCGACCCCGACGTCCGTGACGCCGTCGCCGACCTCGTCCACCACGCCGGCCGCGTCGAACCCGGTCCGGAACGGAAACGTCACCGGCACCACGTCACGCATCTTCCCTGAGCGGATGTGCGTCTCTCCCGTCGACAATCCGGACGCCCGTACGGCGATGCGGACCGTCCCCGGTCCGGCATGCGGCTCCTCGACCTCGGCGACATGCACCACACCGGCCGGGCCGTACTCCGAAAACTGAACAGCTCTCATGTGCCGCACCGTAACGGAACACCCCGTCCGCTTGACTAAAGTGAGAGCGGTGACGGCCGAAGTGAGTCAGAAGCTGCGCTCGGACGCCCGCGACAATCGCGCACGCATCCTCGCGGTGGCCCGCGCGGCCTTCGCCGCCGAGGGCCTCGACGTGCCGATCCGGGAGATCGCCCGGCGCGCGCAGGTTGGCGCGGCCACCGTCTACCGGCACTTCCCGACCAAGGAAGCGCTGCTCAGCGAGGTCTTCGCCAAGCCAATGGCCCTGTGCTCGTCGGTCGTCGAGGAAGGGCTGGCGCAGGCCGACCCATGGCGCGGGTTCTGCCTGGTGATCGAGAAGCTGATGGAGGTGCACGCTCTCGACCGAGGTCTGTCTGGAGCGTTCACCTCGCGGCTGCCGTACTTCACCGCGGACCGCGACCGTACGATCCGGCTGCTGCTCCAACTCATCCGGCGCGCGAAGACGGCGGGTGGCCTGCGGGCGGACTTCGTCCTGGAGGACTTCATCCTGGCGATGATGGCGAACGAGGGCATCCGCGCCGAGTCACCCGCGCTGCGAGTGGCGGCATCGCGCCGTTTCGCAGCCCTGATGATCCAGTCGTTCCGTGCCGGCCCCGTATCCGCGCCGCTTCCGCCGGCGGTCCGGCTGCTGCCGGCCGTTCAGTAGTACCTCGGCGGCGGTCTCCCGGCATTCCTGCCGACCCCGGCCTGCGCGACCGCGCTGGCGTCGGCTCGTCCACCAGCCGGCTCATCATCGCCATCAGCTGCAGCAGAGTCGGGCTCGACCAGTCCACGCCATGGCCCAGGCAGTACGACAAGTACAAAGCGATCCGGCCCGCCGCTCGCAGTCCCGCCAGATACGCGCACGCCTCGGCATGCAGCCCGAGATCCTCATCATCGACCACCACCCACCACACCGACTCATCGACAGCCACCGCCCGCTCAGGCCGGCAGAACCGAGGCAGCACGCCTGACATGACTGGCATGCCTGAAGACCCCTGGATACCGGTAAGGCAAGTATGCGGAGGGGGTCGCCGCGGGTTTGGACGGAGTCACCACTCGGTGTGAGGATCACATGACCCTCAGGCCAGGACTTGTCGGAGGCGGGGATGAGGCCGGCCCGCAGCAGCGACGACGTGCCTGCTCCCGAGGGCCCGGTCACCAGCAGAATCCCGTCCTGCCCGAGCTGCGCCGACACCCGGTCCCGGAGCAGGCGAATCAGATCCTGGCGCCCGAAGAAGTACTTCACGTCCTCGGGCTCGAAGGCATCCAGTCCCTGGTACGGCTCCGCGTCGTCATGGTCGTCTCGCCCGGCGCGGGTATGGGCCTGCTTCCAGGCGCCCAGGTCGGCTTCGGCGATCCCGAAAGCGCACAAGACCTTCCGCAGGGTTCCCCACCGCGGGAAGCGCTTGCCGCTGACCATCTCGTGCACGGTCGCCACACCGCTGTCCGCTGCCGTGGCCGCTTCCAGGTAGCTGCCCCCGAACTCCCCGAACAGCTGGCGCAGCGCCGCGTGCAGGTCCGCACGGCTGTTGATCTTGGCCGGGTCGACCATCACCTCTCCCGCTGGAGGGGTCTTTCCGGTTCGGGCTATTCGGTTCCGTTCGGATCCTAGAACTCTCCGCCGTCCGCTACCTGCCCGTTTCCGCAAGTGTGTGATACCGGATGCGCCCGAACGCCGCCGGACCCGACCGTAGGTGCCATGACGACCACGATCCTCGCCATGATCGGCACGACCGTCCTGCTCCTGCAGACCGCCACCCGCGTCCCGCCCGCCCTGACCGACCTCCTCCGCGCCCTTATCCCCGTACGCCGAGCGCTACACGAACTCCGGCACCAGCCAGACTCGACCCAGCAACCTTCATCCGAACAAGGCCGCTAGAGCTGTGATGTCTCAGAACGTTGGTTCCACGACGGCCTCCATGGTCAGCCTGGACCTCGCGAAGCTGCTCGCCGGTCGGCGGGTCGAGGTCACGGAGCCGGTTGACTCCTCGCCTCACCAGGATGCGGTGGACGGTCGCCGGCGCGACGGTGATGCCGTGCAGCCGTTGAAGGTCGGCGGCGAGTCGCGCGGGGCCGTGTTTGGTCTGCCGCCGCAATGCCTCCACCAGGTCAGCGATGTCCTCGGGGGTGCGGGCGGGGCTGGTGGCGGGGCGGGAGGAGTGGTCAAGCAGTCCGTTCTCACCGTGCTCGCGCCAGCGGGCGTACCACTTGGCCAGGCAGCGGCGGCAGATTCCGGCTTCCGCAGCGACGTGTGCGAGCGGACGTCCGGCGTCGATCCGCAGGCACAAGCGCAGACGTCCATCGGGGGTCAGCGGTGCGTTCCGGTGCCCCCTGCTGGTGGCGCTCCTGGACTCGGTGGGCGCGTTCGCCCGGGAGCCCTGGGATCTCAGGGTTCCCGGGCGAACGGATGTGCGTGGCGTCAACGTGCGAACTTCTCGATGGCCGCCGGGGTGACGGGGGTGAAGAAGTTGACGAGGTTACCGTCGGGGTCGCGGAACAGCAGCGACCGGTTGCCCCAGGGCATCGTGGTGGGCTCGGTGACGAAGTCGGTGACGAAGCCGGTCAGGTTCTGGTGAACGCGGTCCACGTCGTCGACGAGGAACTCGGTGATCACGCTGTGGTTGTCCGCCGGGCGGGCAGAGCCCGGGGCGAACAGCGGGACGGTGCGGGTGCCGGCGATCGCGAGGGTTGCGCCCGCGGTCTTGAGTTCGGCGAAGTCCTCGGTGGCCCACGTCGCCCGCGCCCCTGTGGCTCGCTCGTAGAACTCGACGAGGCGCGCTACGTCGCTGGTGATGATGCGGATCGAGACGAAGTCCATGGGATCTCCTTGGCTGTGCTGGAGGCGTGCACGTCACAGGCTAGGAGAAATAGTGGACAGAATCGGTCCAGTATTCGCGTTAGGCTGCGAACATGCCTCGCCCCACCGGCCGCGTGCTGACCCTCCTGGAGCTGCTGCAGTCGGGCGGCACCCGGACGGTGGCCGAACTCGCCGACCGGCTCGGCGTCGAAGGGCGCACCGTGCGCCGGTACGTGGACCAGCTGATCGACCTCGACGTGCCCGTGGAATCGGTGCGCGGCCGCTACGGCGGCTACCGGCTCGCCCCCGGATACCGCTTGCCTCCACTCATGCTCAGCGACGACGAAGCGCTGGCCGTCCTGCTCGGCCTGGTCGCCGGCCGCCGAGCAGGGTTGACGACGACGCAGCACACGGCAAACGAGACGGCATCAGCCAAGATCCGGCGGGTGCTGCCCAAGCACATCGCCCGCCGGCTCGACACACTCCTGGAATCCCTCGCCTTCACGGATCAGCCCGGCGAGTTCGACACCCCGGACGCCGAGGTCCTGCTCACCATCGCCGATGCGGTGCACCATCGCCGACCGGTCTCGATCCGCTACACCGACCGCGACGGACGGCGCAGCGAACGCACGCTGCACGCGTACGGGATCGTCGCCCATTCGGGCCGGTGGTACGTCACGGGCAAGGACGCCCAGATCGGCGAGGACCGAACCTTCCGGCTCGATCGCATCGCAGACGCGAGGACCCTGCCCGGCTCATTCGAAACGCCCGTGGGCGCCGGTCCGGCACAGCGCGTGTTGTCAGGGTTCGCCACGGCCGAGTACCGGCATAAGGTGACCTTGCGGATCCACGGGACCGTTGAGCAGATCCGCGCCCACCTTCCCGCCAGCATCGCAAGCCTGGAGGAGCACGAGCCCCCTGCAGGCCAGGACCGGGCGGCCGAGCGCTGGCTGCGCGTCGAACTACGGGCGGAGCGGCTCGACTGGTTGCCTCCGGTACTCGCCTCACTCGACCGGCCGTTCGTCATCGAGCGCCCCGATGAGCTGCGCGGCCTCGTCATCGCGCTCGCCGATCGCCTCGCGGCCCACGCCAGCCAAGCCTGACAGCGAGGAACCCATGTCATGAGATGGCACAGCTAGCTCGTCCGTCCGACGGCAGGCCCCCATGGCAGCCTTCTGGACCTGGGAGAGGCGGGACGTGCGCGCCACCGCCTGCACCAGTCGGAGGCGGTCGGGATCTCGACCAGGTCGGCAAGCGGCAGGACGCCTTGGACGGCATTCATCGGTGATGGGTTGCTCGCGCCGGGACTCGCCCGGCCGCCGCGGCGTCGCCTTGGCGTCCGCGAGGATCTGCTCGCACTCCTTGAAACCGGGGCCGTCCAACTGGTGGAGGCTCTGCCGGTCGACGCCTTCGCTGCCGAGCACATCCCCGGTGCCCGCAATGTGCCCGGCCAGGTGTCCGCCGAGCAGGTCGCCCCCGATCGGGCGGCCATGGTGGTGGTCTACCGCTCCGGCCCGTAGCGCAGGACCGCTGCCGGGTTCGTGCGGCTCGGCTTCACCCTGGAGGAGGTGGCCGAGCTGATCGACACTGGCTGGCGCGGTCCCCCCACGCCGGACCTACGGGCCCGCTGCCGTTCGCCGACCTGGCCGAAGGCCGTCCCTTCAACGCCTCGAAGGAGAGCTGACCACCATGAGCGCCGGCGGCAACCTGCTGCACAACATCCGCACAGCGATGCGATCGGCCAGGACACCCACGCAGGAGGCCGTATGGCGCTGACCCCGGCCCGCCCGCCACGATCAGGCGAGGTAGCCGCCGTCGATGTCCAGGACCGCGCCGGTGATGAACGACGCACCGGGACTGGCGAGGAAGGCGATGCCCGCGGCGACCTCCTCAGGACGGCCGAACCGCCCCATCGCGTTCAGCCCGCGCTGAAGATCGGAGAACGGGCCGTCAGCCGGATTCGTGTCGGTCTCGATGGAACCGAGCTGCACGACGTTGACCGTGATCCCCCGCGGCGCCAGATCACGGGCGGCAGCCTTGCTGTAGGCGGTGATCGCGGCTTTCGCGGCGGCATAGTCGGCCACGCCCGGATACCCGGCCCGGGCGGCCACGACCGAGCCGACCGTGACGATCCGGCCGTCCCGCTGCAGCACCGCCGCGGCGGCCCGGATCGTGGCCAGCACCCCGCTCGCGTTGATGACGAACTGCCGGTCAAGAGCCTTGTGATCGGTGGCCGGATCGCCGATCAGTCCGAACCCGGGAGCCGCGGCGTTGTTCACCAGGATGTCGAGTTGCCCGAAGTCGGCGACGACGTCATCCACCAGGCCGGACACCTGCGCGGGATGCTCCTGGTCGGCGCGGTAGGCGGTGGCACGGACTCCGGCGCTCTGCAACCGGTCGGTCACCTGACGGGCATGGTCGGCCGCACTGACATAGCTGATCGCCACATCGGCGCCGGCGTCGGCCAGGGCTTGGGCGGTGGCCGCGCCGATGCCGCGCGATCCGCCGGTGATCAGCGCGACCTTGCCGGTCAAAGGTCCGGACATGAAGTGCTCCGTGAGTACATGAGGATGCGGACGGTTCCCACGACGAAGATCAGTAAAAGCCGTACCCTTCCACCGGAAAACCCCTACAGACCCCTCAAAACCGCCCCTGCACCACCACCCGACGACCCCTCCAGGCAGACCATCAGCTGACCAGCTCATCCGGCGACGTCACAGCCGGATCCGACACATCCATCTCCCGGATCGGACCGCGCACCACACAGCCTCAACCCGGTCCTGTCGTGCGGTTCGGTGATGTCCACGCCGCAGGCCGAGGCGTTCGGCGGGCCGAACCCGCTGCCGGGCGTCGCCGGCTCGCCATCGTGGTCACCGTCGGCTCGCGAAAGCCGTGGAACCGGCGGGTCTGCGCCCGGTGATACTCGATCGTGCTGCCCGACCAGCGGTACTCGGCGAACAGGGCCGCATCGACGAGATAGTCGATGTTGGGCAGGCCGTCGGACGTCGTGGGGCTGAACTGGATCGTGTTGATGCCCCCGTTATCCACACACCGTCGTACAACGGAGCGTAGCCGTTCCACCGCAGATGCTCCCGCAGCGCCCGCCGCCGCGTGCTCTCCCGCTCCGGCATGGAGAAGACGACGACCGTCCACACATCGTTCCAGGAGTGCGGGTCCGCGCCGATAGTGGCGATCGCGGTGCCGCCGTTCGACAGATCGATCGCGGCGTCCTCGGTCAGGCGGTACGCGCTGTACTGCCCCTGTCGACTGCCCTCCAGAACCCCCCGGCGGGCCAGCCTGCTGATGGACGTGCGGGCGGCGCCAGGGCTCACGCCGAACTCTCCCAGCAGGGCCACGATCGCCCCCGAGGGCAACCAGGCCCGAGTACGCAGGGTGTAGTCAGCGATCAGGGTCACCCCCAGGCCCTGTGCCGAGCCGCCCGACTGCCGCCGCCGCGGCGGTCCAGCGACGGCCTCGGGGAAGATTGCCTCGATATCGAACGGGCGTAGCACGGTGCGCTCCCCGAGGCGGATGGATGCGAGACGATGCCGACTGAAACCGACAGTACCGGGCGGCACGGCGGCATAACGCACCAAGATGGTAGTGAGGCGCCTGAATACTTCACGTCAGAGCGCGCACGTCACGCTGATTCGCGCCACAGGAGGCGTGGTCGTACGACGTGCCGGATGGGGGCCGTCTCGGCGAAGTTGATCGCCGCCAGGGCGTCCACCACGTCCAGCGCACGAGCCGCGAGCGCCTCGTGGTCGATCGAGATCGTGCTCAGCGGGGGATGCACCGCCTCCCCCATGCTGAGCCCGTCAATGCCGAGGATCCTCACCTGGTCGGGGACCTTGATGTTGAGAGTGTGGGCGGCGTGCACGGCGCCGATGGCCATCAGATCGTTGAACACCAGCACCGCGTCAACATAAGGGTGGGCGCGCATGAGCTCGACGAAGCCGAGTGAGCCTCCCCTGATCGACTCCTCCCCGGCGACCATCACCTTCGGCCGGCCGGGACCGATGAGCTCCTCGAAGTCGCGGTACCGGACCGAGGGAACATAGACCGAGCCCTGGCGTACGTGGTTGTTCGAATCGATCATTCCGATGACGCGGGCGCCTTTCGCGCGTAGCGCGTGTATCGCCTCCTCGATCCCCGAGCGGAGATCGAGTGCCACCGAGTGCGTGCCCGGCATGGGCTCGGTGCGGTCCAGCACCACCAAGGGGATACCGTTGCGTGCCTGCTCGATCTGCTCGTGGGACGTCCAGAAATGCCCAACCACGACGTCCACCTGAGGGGACAGTGTGCGCAGCGCCGCGGCCTCGCCCGCCGACTCGCTGGAGGCCATGATGACCTGCCAGTTCCTGGAGGCAGCGCAGTCGAGCAGCTCGCCGGCGATCTCGGTGTAGTACGGGTTGCGGAAGGAGCAGACCACGAGGCCGAGCGTGCGTGTCTTCTCCCGCGCGACCAGGCCCCGAGCGAACCTGCTCGGGCGGTAGCCCAGCCTCTTGCTCACCTCCAGGACGCGCTGCTTCGTCTCGTCGTTGATCCCGTCCATGTCGTTGAGCGCCCTGGTCACGGTCTGACGCGAGACCCCTGCGTGGGCGGCCACGTCATGGATCGTCACCCGCTTGGCCATCGATGTCTCCGGCTCCTGTGGTCGGCCCGCTGAGCGATCACCGCTTGGGCGATGTCAGGCGATGACCAGATTATCCATCCATCCGCCGCTGTCATGATCCAACCGCGTCCACGTATGAAACTTCCATGGACCGGTCGCCGGGCTCGATCTTCGCCGGATGACGTTGTCGCAGGTGAAGGGAGGGGTAGAGGAGGCCGGTCGCTCCGGCCGAGACCGTGGTGAACGTTCACGGCTTTCCATGTGTCCCGATCGTTTGTAGCGTGCGGGCCGGCAGGCGCACCTCCCCAACTACGAGGTAGGTCATGAGGAGAACACTTCTAGCCCTCTTCGCCGCCTTACCCGCGGCCGTCGCGTCCATCATGCTGTACGTCCAGCCCTCGTCCGCGGCCACCGGCCTCCACATCAGCGGTACGAAGATCGTCGAGGCCGGCGGCCGGGAATTCATCATGCGGGGCGTCAGCCACCCGCACGTCTGGTTCACCGGTCAGACCAGCTCGTACGCCAACATCAAGGCGGCCGGCGCCAACACCGTGCGTGTGGTGCTGGGCAGCGGCAAGCGGTGGGGCCCGTCCGCCGACGTGGCGAACGTGATCTCGCTGTGCAAGCAGAACCGGCTGATCTGCGTGCTGGAGGTCCACGACACCACCGGGTACGGCGAGGAGGGGGCCGCCGCCTCGCTCGACGAGGCGGTCAACTACTGGATCAGCCAGAAGAGCGTCCTGGTCGGCCAGGAGAACTACGTCGTGATCAACATCGGCAACGAGCCGATCGGCAACACCAACGCCGCCCAGTGGATCGACGCCACCGCGAACGCGGTCAAGAAGATGCGCGCCAACGGCTTCGAGCACCTGCTCATGGTGGATGCGCCCAACTGGGGCCAGGACTGGCAGTACGTCATGCGCGACAACGCGCAGACGATCCTGGACGCCGACAATCGGCACAACACGGTGCTGTCGATCCACATGTACAGCGTCTTCAACACCGCCACGAGCATCGTCGACTACCTCAACCGGTTCCAGGCCAAGGGCTGGCCGCTGGTCATCGGCGAGTTCGGCTGGCAGTTCAACTCGGGCGAGGTCGATCATGAGACGATCCTGGCCGAGGCGCAGTCGCGTGGCCTTGGCTGGCTGGCCTGGTCCTGGAGCGGCAACAGCGACCCGATTCTGGACATGACGGTCAACTTCGACCCCAACCAGCTCACCACCTGGGGCAAGAGGATCTCCACCGGCGCCAACGGCCTCAAGGCGACCGCCAAGGAGGCCACCATCTACGGCGGCGGAACCGGCACCCCGACCCCGACCCCCACCCCCACCCCCACACCGACGCCGACGCCCCAGCCCGGCGGATGCTCGGCCACCTACAAGGTGACCGGCCAGTGGGGCGGCGGCTTCCAGGGCGAGGTCCAGGTCACCGCGGGCAGCTCGGCGATCAAGGGCTGGACGGTGACGTGGACCTTCGCCAACGGCCAGACCGTCACCAACGCCTGGAACGCCACGGTCACCAGCAACGGGGCCGGCGTGACCGCCCGCAACATGACCTACAACGGCAACCTCGCCGCCGCAGCAAGCACGACCTTCGGCTTCCTCGGGTCATGGAACGGCAGCAACAACGCCCCCACACCGTCCTGCACCGCCACATGACACCTTCATAACGGCTTCGATGAACTCCCCCGGCTGGCGGCCCACAGACCGCGCGGTCACCAGCCGGGGGAACAGCGCTCATCTGGTCGGGCCTCAGGGTCGTCCTCCACGCCACAGCAAACCCGTCACCAGCCCGTGCTACGGGCGGTGTGCGGGCCTTGACCTGGGCGTGATCTCTCACTACCGTTTGGGTGAACGTTCACTATTTTGCCGATGCTGCTCCGCACAGGCCTCAAGACAGTAGCCAGGCTGCCATCATGGATCTGCTGTGGTCCAACGGCATCCTGGTCAATCTTGCGACCCCGAACGCCTCACCCCCGCCGTGGCTGGCCACCGACTTCCCCGAGACGCTCGGCGTCGACCGTCAGGGGGTGCGCTTCGGCGTCGGCAGCCGCGGACACTTCTGCGTTATCGAGGTCGACATCGAAGGCGAACTCGCCAAGCTCGACGACGGCTGGCGGCCGCTGCGCCCGACCCTGGTCACCGAGGCCGGCACCACCTTCCTGCTCAACCCTTGAACCGCTGTCCCGTCCCATTAACTTGAGGTGCGGGAAGGCAGGGAGGCTCTGACCCGCAGCGTTTCAGATTGGATGAGACGCGCGGCATCAAAAGGCGCTGGCCTCGGTCTGACCGGGCCAGCATCGAGGCAGCAGGAAACCAAGACGCCGACCACGACCACTATCCGGCCACATATCAGCAAACGTTCGAAAGGATATGGAGCAATAGTCAAGACCTGTGGATCATGAGTTCCTAGGCGGCTGTGGGGACGGGTGATTCTGTCGGGCGTTCGACGAGTTTGCCGTCGATGAAGGTGGCGCCGGCGCGGACGAGGGCGACCAGGTGGGCGCCGTTGATCGCGCGCCGGCGGGTCTGGGCGGATTCGATGAGCTTGAAGGCCATGGCCAGGCCGGCGGCGCGGGAGCCGGGGCCTTTGGTGACCTTGGTGCGGTGCCGGACGGTGGCGAAGGTCGACTCGATCGGGTTGGCCCTCAGCTTCCGAACGTGTCCCCAGCCGCCAGGTAGCTGATCTACAGGTCTTCGGGGGCTAGCCCGAAGAGGGTCGGGAAAGAGCCGGGCCTGATCGGGATCCGACGACTGCCCAGACGATCACACACCGTGGCTGATTGTTGCCGGAGAAGGCTCATTGTCAGGTTGCCGGTGCGTCCTCGACGATCCACTGGATTCCATGCGGGATGAGAAAATCGAGGAAGGCGGTCGGGTGGTAGGCCTGGGCGGGTGCGAGTACTCCCGGTTTGGCAGGTTCGGCGATGAGACGGCGGGCGCTTTCGACGGCGATCAACGCGGTCATGCCGTAGGTGTCGGGACCCCGGACGATGCCGCGGGCGCGGCGGGGGCTCTCTTCGTGCTCGCTCCCCTGGAAAGAGCCCCAGGAATTTCGGGACTTTCCGGCCCGGTCTATCGCGCGTGCACTGGCGGGTTCAGATTCAGAGGTTAAGTCTGTCGACACCGAGGGCGCGGGGTTCCTGTGGCCGACGTCCTGGGTTGACGAGTCGCTTCGTCTACAACTTTGCTTCGGCTTCGACATGGCCACCGCTCGGCTGCGCGGCAGTGCTCGGCGCGCGGTTCTCGGCGGAGACCATCCATGCGAGCTGCTCGAGGCGCCCGATGAAGCCGTGGAGGAGGTCGGCGGTCGTCGGGTCTTCCTCGTCGACCTCGTCGTGGACGTCGCGTATGGTTCCGATGGCCTGGTAGAGGCGCAGGGTCACCTGGTCGATGGCGTCGTGGGTCGTGATCTCGCCCTCGGGGAACTGGTCGAGGTGGCTGGTGGCGGCGACCGTGGAGGACCGCCCGTCCGGGACTGCGTAGAGCGCGCGCATGCGCTCGGCGGTGTCGTCGGCGAACCCACGAGCGGCGTCAACGATCTCGTCGAGCTGCAGGTGGAGGTCGCGGAAGTTGGTCCCGAGGATGTTCCAGTGGGCTTGCTTGCCCTGCAGGTTCAGGTCGATGAGGTCCACCAGGACGGCCTGGAGGTTCTTCGTGAGGGTGGGCGATGCGTGCATGAGTGGTGTTCCTTTCGAGGGTGCGAGTTCAGGGGAGCGGTGAGAATCGCGGGGCGGTTCGGTCGCGGAGCCGCCCCGGTGTGGGAATCGGAAGCGCGCGAGCCCGACCGGAGGCGACGCGTGTAGTTGGGGCGCTGCCCAATAGGGGATCGTTCACCGGACGCTGTTGTGCGCCGGCGGGTTAGAGCGGGGGACGCTGTTGATCCTGCATCCGATCCGAGGATGCCGACTTCTCGCGAACGCGTGGCCTCCACGCGGTCCGTAAGGGGGGGCGACGGCTGAGCCGAGACGTTCACGATCATCGGGTGCTTGGCGGGTGATGATCGTGGACGTCTCGGCTCAAGTACAGTCAGGGCTGCTGGACGAACGCGAGGATGTCAGGGTTGATGTGGCTGGCATTCACGGTGAGCATTCCGTGCGACAGCCCCTCGTAGATCTTCAAGGTCGCATCCTGCAGGAGCTCCGCCTGCTTGAGGGCGGCTTCCTGGTACGGGACGACCTGGTCGTCGTCGCCCTGTAGGACGAGCACCGGCACGGTGATGGCCTTGAGGTCTGCGGTCTGGTCGGTTTCCGAGAACGCCTTGATGCCCTCGTAGTGGGCAAGGGCGCTTCCGGTCATCCCCTGGCGCCACCAGTTGTCCACGACCTGCTGCGAAAGCGGGACGCCGTCACGGTTGAACCCGTAGAAGGGGCCGGAGGCCACCGCGTGGAAGAACTCCGCCCGGTTGGCCGAGAGAGCGTCGCGGAAGCCGTCGAAGACCGACACGGGAACACCGTCGGGGTGCTCGGCGGTCTGCACCATCAGCGGGGGCACCGCCGCGACGAGTACCGCCTTCGCGACGCGGCCCTGGGGCTGGCCGAACTTGGCCACGTACCGCGCGACCTGTCCGCCGCCGGTGGAGTGTCCGACGTGCACAACGTTGCGCAGATCCAGGTGCTGCACGACGGCGTCGACGTCGCTGGCGTAGTGGTCCATGTCGTGACCGGAGCCGATGTCGGAGGAACGCCCGTGTCCGCGACGGTCGCTGGCGATCACGCGGTAGCCGTTGGTGAGGAAGTACAGCATCTGCGCGTCCCAGTCATCCGAGGACAGCGGCCAACCGTGGTGGAACATGATGGGCTGGGCATCGCGCGGGCCCCAGTCCTTGTAGAAGATCTCGGTGCCATCTTGCGTGGTGACGAACGGCATGTCTTACTCCTTGTCTGTGCCGCCGGGGTTCGGCGGCACGCATGGCGTCTCGACGGCTTCGCCGCGACGGTGAGCTGCGCCGGTAGGACGGCAGCAGCGAGGTGTGCCGGCCGGTCGGAGGTAGAGGCCGCATGCGGCTGAGCGATCAGCCGCATGCGGGCGCTGTGAAGTGGGGGCGGACCGGACCGGTCGCCTGACTGACGCCCGTTTGGAGTGTCCGCTCAGCGAGTGGGACCGAGCAGGTGCTGCTCGGTGCGGGCGACGATTCCGAGGAACGTCGCGTCGTCGCCGTATGCACGGGCTAAGATCAGCCCGCCCTGTATTGCCGCGACTGCGTCCAGTGCGCGGTCTGCCGCTTCCTGATGTGAGAGACCGCCGGTGCGCAGCGCTCCCGCGAGGGCGTCGACCCAGTCGGTGAAGTAGGTCCGCACCGCGTCGGCGAACGTGTCCTTTTCTTCACCCAAGGTCATCGCGGCGAACAGGCACACGCGCTCGCGCGAGGTGAAGTACTGCGCCACCTCCTGCGACATTGCTTCGATCGCCTCGGCGGCGTCGTGGGCAGTGCGCAGGGGGGTGAAGATCCGTTCCTCGAACCACTCACTTACCTGCTCGAGGACGGCAGCGGCCATGTCTTTCTTCCCTTCGGGGAAGAAGTGGTACAGGCTGCCGCGGCCAACGCCAGTCTCCTGCTGAATGACCGACAGGGAGCCGCCTTCAAAACCTCGCTTGCGGAAGACGCTGGCGAGGGCGCGGACGACGTCCGAGCGGTCGAGGACGGTTCGTGCCATTACAGTCCGAGTTCGCTCAGGCCGGGGTGGTCCGCCGGGCGGGGGCCGGATGCGTCCCAGAAGAACTTGCGCTCGGACTCATCGATGGCGACGTCGTTGATACTCGCGTGGCGGTGGGTCATCAGGCCGTCCTCGTCGAAGTGCCAGTTCTCGTTGCCGTAGGCGCGGAACCACTGACCGGCAGCGTCATGGTACTCGTAGGCGAAGCGCACGGCGATCCGCTCGCCGGTGTACGCCCACAGTTCCTTGATGAGGCGGTAGTCGAGTTCCCGGTCCCACTTGCCGGCGAGGAAGTCGACGATGGCGGCGCGGCCCTGCACGAAGGTCGAGCGGTTACGCCACCAGCTGTCCTCGCTGTACGCGAGGGAGATGCGCTCGGGGTCACGAGTGTTCCACGCGTCTTCGGCGGCGCGGACCTTCTGGATCGCGGTGGCCTCAGTGAACGGGGGAAGGGGAGGACGAGACATCATGGCGCCTTTCGAGAGAAGGTGTGTACCGCTTGGTTCAGTGTGTACCGTTCGGTTCAGTGTGTACCTAACAGTGCAGACGGCTTGTGGGGCCGTCAACACCGGATTTCGCAGATGCGCGAAGTTCGCCTCGCGCTCGAGGTCGCTACCGCTGCCCTCGCCGGGAGTTCCGCCCACCTGCAGGGTGTCCAGCTGGGTCTGCATCCGGGGGCGTTGCGCGATTACGGCAAGCGGGACCATACCCGGACTGATCATCTGAAGCCGGTGGTCAAGTATCTGGATTGGAAGACCACCGCTCGCGGGAGTCAGGCGTTGAAGGAGCTGACTCAGTTCCTGCTGGATCGGGTGATGGAGCACGACTCGCCGACGCTGCTGTTCAACCTGGCGCGGGAGTTTCTGATGTCGGCGCAGGTGGTGCGGCCGGGGCCGACGGTGCTGGCCAAGATGGTCGGCGAGGCCCGCACCGGCGCGAACGCGTTGACGACGGAGCTGCTGGGGCATCTGCTGACTGCCGAGATCCGGGCGGATCTGGAACGGCTCCTGATCGTCGATGTCGGCTTGGGGATGACCGGCTGGAGTGGCTGAAGCAGGGGGCGCGGGAGGCCACGGCCTCGGCGGTGAAGACGTCGATCGACAAGCTGTTGTGGCTGCGGGCGATCGACGCTCACACCATGGACCTGTCGGCTTTGCCGAACGAGCGGCGCCGGTTCCTGGCCTCGGTGGCGCGCCGGTCGACGAACCAGGCGCTGCATCGGCGGGAGGAACGCAAGTACCCGATCCTGCTGGCGTTCGTGGCGCAGGCCGCGATCGGCCAGTTGGACGAGGTCGTGGCCCTGTTCGATCAGGCGGTGTCGGCGCGTGAGTCGCGGGCGAAGAGCAAGACCGATGAGGCCCTGGTTGAACGGGCGAAGAAGGGCGAGGCCCGGCAGCTGCTGATGGACCTGATCCTGCCCGTGCTGGCCGATCCGTCGGTGCCGGACGAGCAGGTCGGCGGCATGCTGCGTGAGCAGATCGGGATGCGGCGCCTGAGAGAGATCACCTCCGATGCGTGGAAGCCGCTGCCGAAGGACCATGGACGGCTGTCGGAGCTGGACTCCTCCTATTCCTATCTGCGCCAGTTCACCCCGAACGTGCTGGCGGCCGTCCATTTCCAGGGCGGGCCCGGCACCGATGAACTGATGGCGGCTGTCGAGATCTTGAGGGTGCTGAACGAGACCGGCGGCCGCAAGGTCCCCACGAAGGCGCCGACGGGTTTTGTGCCGGCCCGGTACGCCGACTATCTGGAGAAGGCCCGCGCGTTTGGGGAGGACACTGCGTTCCGGCACTACTGGGAGCTGGTAGTGATCCTGTGTCTGCGCGACGGGCTGCGCTCCGGCGACATCTTCGTGCCGGGGTCGCGCCGGTACGCCGATCCATCGACGTACCTGTACACCGCTGATCAGTGCAAGCCGAAGCGGACGGAGTACGCCCAGCTGGTCCGCAAGCCCCTCACTGGGAAGGACGCGGTCGAGATCGGCAAGACCGAGCTGCACGCCGCGCTGACCGAGCTGGAGGACACGCTGCGGAACGCGCCGCCGGACCAGGCCGGCGTGGTCCGCCTGGACACCGACGGGAACCTCATCGTGCCGCCGCTGTCGGCCGAGGACATCCCGTCGGAGGCCAAGGACCTGCATGAGGACCTGGCGGGGATGCTGCCGTTCGCGCCGATCGCCTCAGTGCTGATCGAACTGGACGCCCGGACGGGGTTCCTGGACTGCTTCACCCACGCCGGAGGCCGCAAGCTGGCCAAATCGGCGGGTACCAAACGCAACATCCTGGCCTGCCTGATCGGCCTCGGTACGAACATGGGCCTGGTCCGGATGAGCGAGGCCTGCGGGGTGTCGTATGAGGTGCTCGCCTGGACGATGGAGTGGTACATCCGCGAGGACACGCTCCGGGACGCCAACACCGTGATCGTCAACCACCACCACGGGCTGGAGCTGTCGAAGGTGTTCGGCGGCGGCACCATGTCCTCCTCCGACGGGCAGCGCTTCCCGGTTCGCGGCAAGAGCCTGACCAGCCGAAACATGACCATCTACGGCGGCCAGGTGCTGTCGTCCTACACCCACGTCTCCGACCAGTGGTCAACGTTCGGCACCCAGCAGTTCGTGCCGACCACCCGCGAAGGCCAGTACACGCTGGATGAGTTCCTCGGCAATAAGACCGATCTCCCGCTGCATGATCACGCGACCGACACGCATGGCGCCACGTTGATCAACTTCAGTCTGTTCGACCTGGTCGGCAAGCGCCTGACCCCCCGGATGCGGGACCTGACCAAGGTCACCCTGGTGCGGGATGACACCCCTACCGCGATCAATCGGCTGTACCCGAACACCGGGCCGCTGTTGACCTCCCGCTGGAACGAACCCCTCGTGGAGGGGACGTGGGACGACCTGCTGCGGATGGGCGCTTCGCTGAAGTACGGGCAGGCCACCGCATCCCTGGTGGTCGGCAAGTGGTCGGCCGCGCCACGCCAGAACACCCTGGCGACCGCGCTCAAGGAATGGGGGCTGCTGCGACGGACCTTGCACACTGCCCGCTATCTGTCGGATCCGGTCTACCGGCGGCGGATCTTCCGGCAGCTCAACAAGGGTGAGTCCCTGCACGCGTTGCGCCGCGACCTGCACTACGCCCAGCAGGGCACCATCACCGCCCGGCCCTACCTGTCCGACCAGACCGAACAGGCCTGGTGCCTGACCATCTTGACCAACGGTGTAGTGGTTTGGACGACCGAATATTTCGGGCTCGCCGTGCAGCAACTTCGTGCGGACGGCAAGCCCGTCGATGACGAACTGCTCGGCCACATCTCCCCCGGCCGCAGCGAGAACATCAACTTCTTCGGCGCCATCCCCGTCGAGGTGGAAGCCGAGCTCGCCAAGCTCGACAACGGCTGGCGGCCCCTGCGCACGAGACCTTTCGCCGGGACGGAGGGGCTCATACCCGAGATGTCATGAATTGATTCTTGAGTGCTTCCTATTGGGCGGCGTTGATGAGTTCCTTGGAGTCGGCATACATCTCGCCGGCCGCTGCGTCCACGGACGGGGATGAGGGTGTCGAAATGAAGGAAACTGTGGATCGGTCCGGGGTAGCGCCGGAATCGTTAGGCGGCCTTGACGGCCGACAGGTCGAACTCCACGGTGATCTGCTCGGAGATCATCACTCCGCCGGTTTCCAGGACGGCGTTGAAGCTGACGCCGTAGTCCTTGCGGTTGATCACGGTTGCTCCCTCGAAGCCGACCCGCGTGAGGCCCTGGGCGTCGATGGCGGTGCCCGAGTAGTCGATCGGAATGGTGATCTCGCGCGTGACGCCGCGGATGGTCAGCCGTCCGGTCACCTCGAAGCCGTTGGCGCCGGTGTGCTTGACGGCGGTGCTGGTGAAAGTGATGTACGGGTGGCCCTCGGCGTCGAGGAAGTCGCCGGTCCGCAAGTGAGCGTCACGCTGCGGGTTGCCGGTGTCCACGCCTGACGCCCGCAGTATGACGTGAACGCTGGAGGCACCCGGGTTGGCGGCGTCGAGGTGGGCGGTGGCCTCCTCGATGGGGAAGCTGCCGCGCACCTTGGTGACCATCGCGTGGCGGGCGACGAAGCCGAAGCGACTGTGGTCCGGGTCGATGGTGTAGGTGCCGGTGAGCTTGCTGGGGTACATGCCCGCTCCTTCGAATATATTTCAGTGCTGGAAGATTGAGCAGGACAGTACATGGAAGTATTTCAGTGCGCAACTATTGCGTAGGATGCTTCATATGACGAGATGGCTCTCCGACGGCGAGCAGCGGACCTGGCGTACCTTCGGGCTGACGATGCGCCTACTCACCGACCGGCTTGAACGCGATCTGCAGACGGCGGCCGGCATGCCGCCCACCTACTACGAGCTGCTGGTTCTGCTGTCGGAGGCCCCTGAGCGCACCCTGCGCATGAGCGAGCTGGCCCTCTGGACGAACTCCAAGCCCAGCCGCATCTCCCACGCGGCCAACAAGCTTGAGCAGAGCGGGTGGATCCGGCGCGAGCATTACGCGGGCGACCGGCGCGGTTGGCTCGCCGTACTGACCGATCAGGGGTTGGCGGCCCTGCAGGCCGCGGCTCCCGCTCACGTGGACAGCGTCCGCGCCCACCTGATCGATCTGCTGACTCCCGAGCAGATCCAGCAGCTCGGCGAGATCAGCCAGGTCCTCCTCGATCACCTGACCGCGCACGAATAGATAGCCGGGATGCCTAGACCGAAATGGATGCTTGTGTATGACTTTGACCGCTGTGACTGGATTCTGGGGGGTGGCTATTTGGCGTACTTCTTGACCTTCCGGGCGAGGCATGCATCTCCACGCCCGCATCCGTGGTGATACCGACTCGCCTAGTGCCGCAGCAGGCAACGTTTGCCCCGTTGAATTGTCGGGGGTGATCCGTAGGGTGGCGGAATGACTTCATCGCTGCGCCTGGAAACGATCACGCCGGACAACGTCGGCGCTGCCTGCCGGTTGAGAGTGCGGCCCGAGCAGGAGGATTTCGTGGCTCCGGTCGCGTGGTCGCTCGCCGAGGCGTATGCGAACGGCGAGACGGCTTGGCCTCGGCTCATCTTCGATGCCGACGAGCTCGTGGGCTTCGTCATGGGCGGCTTCGATCCGCAAAATCCGGTCGACGTGTTCCGCTGTGGGATCTGGCGGTTGAACATCGCGGCCGGTCAGCAGGGCCGGGGTTACGGGCGTTTCGCGGTGGAGTCGGTGTGTGCGGAAGCCCGCCGTCGCGGGCAGGATCGGGTAACGGTGCTGTGGGTGGCAGGCGAGCACGGTCCCGAACAGTTCTATTTGCGGCTCGGGTTCCGTCCGACCGGGCAGGAGGTCCACGGGCAGATCGTCGGCGAGTTGCTGCTCGCCGAGCGCTGAGACGATCAGGCGACGCTCGCCCGTGCGACCACCTTGCAGAGGCGCTCGTCGGCGGCGTGCTTGTTCCGCCAGATGATGTAGCGGCGGATTATGCTGCCCTGGGCCTTGTGGGTGGGGTGGTCGGTGCCGTCCAGGGCGAAGTAGCGCAGGGCGGTGAACTGGGCCTCGATGCGATTGAGCCAGGAACTGTTGGTGGGGGTGTAGGCGATCTCAACATTGTTCGCCTCGGCCCAGTCGGCCACCCTGCGGCACCGTTTGGTGGCCAGGTGCGGGGAGAAGTTGTCGCAGACGATCGCGATGCGCACATCCGTCGGGTAGAGGGTGCGCAGGTAGCGGCAGAACTCCAGAAACTTCATCCGCGTCTTGGCTTTCTTCACGTGGCCATAGAGCTTGTCTTTGCCCAGGTCGTAGGCGGCGAACAGGTGCCGCACTCCATGCGGGCGGGTGTAGGTGGCCCGGCGGCGGGGCCGCGGCTCGCGGTCGGGATCCTTGCCCCTGCCCCCGCATTCGGCCCATTGCCGGCCGGGGTGGGGCTGGAGGTTGAGTGGCCCGAACTCGTCCAGGCAGAACACGACCTCAGGCTCGCCCACTTCGGGAATGACCTCGCCGTCGGCGATGGCGTAGAGGTGCTCGACGCGGGCCTTCTTGGCGGCGTAGTCGGGGTCGCGGGAGGTCTTCCAGGTCTTCACGCGTTGAAAGGAGACGCCTTCCTCGCGGAGCAGGATGCGCAGGCCCTCGTGGCTGATGTCGTCGACCACCCCCTCGGCGACCAGGAAGTCGGCCAGCTTGGCCAGGCTCCAGGTCGAGAACGGCAGGCCGTGCTCGGCCGGCTTGGATTTCGCGATCTTCTTGATCTCCCGGCGTTCGGGAAGCGTGAACGTTTTGGGTCGCCCGCCTCGGTACTTCGGGTAGAGGGAGTCGAATGACCCGGTGCCTCGGCGGATGATCCGCAGCAGTCGTTGTCCCTCGTCATCGATCTCTCGAACCCGCACGCGTTCTGCCACGAGGACAGCATGGCGCGTCCGCGCCGCCCGGGGCGACACCCGGACGGCGCGTCATCTCACAACAGGGCAAACGTTGCCTGCTGCGGCACTAGCCGCTCCTAAGCGTCCGCGGCGCAGACCCGTGCAGGATCTGGACGGACCGTCAGGCTCTCCCGGGGAAGGGGGCCTTCTTAGGCGTTCATCTAAGGAACGTCTGATGAACACGAGCGGGGACACAGCCGCAGAGGCCGCCACAACCGGCCACGGCGTTCATTTCGCCGTTCGTTTTCCGCTAGTCCGCCGGCGACGTCGGCGCTGCCGCTCTTGAGGCCGTGGTGGCGGCGCACCGTCACCTCGACCGGTGCAAGCTGTCGGCCAACACGGTAAAGGCCTATCGGCGGCAGATCGCCGCCTACGTCGCGTGGCTGGCCGAGCACGCCGCCGAGCGTGACGACGCCTTCGCCGACCTGGTGGGCGCCGAAGCTGCGGTCACCGCCTGGCGCCGGAGCCGGATCAACGACCGGGCCGCGCCCAACACCATCAACCAGGGCATCGCCGCGCTCACCCTCATGTACGCCCAGGTGGGGCTGCGCATCGACGTCAAACGTGCCACCGTGCCCAAACCGGGCGAGCCCGATGCCCTCACCACCGCCGAGCAGGGTGCCGTCGAACGAGCTGCCGCCCGCCGCGGTGCCCGCGACGCGGCGATCATCGCGGTCCTGCTGTTTGCCGGAGCCCGCGAGGAGGAGTGCGCACGGCTGGAGGCCGACGACATCGCGATCACCGCCCGCACCGGCACCATCCGCCTGCACGGCAAGGGCGATCAAGTCCGCACAGTCCCGATCCCACCGACCGCACGGGCCCGCATTACTGCATGGCTCGACATCCGTGGCCGCCAGCCCGGCCCGCTGTGGACCGGCCAGCGCGGAGCCCTGACCATCTCTGGGATCGTCCAGGTCGTACTGGCCGTCGGCGCCGACGCCAAGCTCCCCGGCCTGCGCCCCCATCGGCTCCGCCATACCTACGCCACCCGGCTCCGCGAAGGCGGTGCCGACGTCGCTCAGGTCCAGGCCCTCCTCGGCCACGCGTCCCTCGACACCTCGGCTCGGTATTTCCGCGCTGGCACGGCCGAGCAAGCCGCCGTCGTCGACCGCGTCTTCGACTAGCGCTTCACGTGTTTCTCCGGGTCTCCCCCGTAGCAGAGATGATCAACGAAAACCGTGGAACGCGAGAAACAGCAGGTCAGGCCGTAATCCGCTGGATTTCCGCCGTTCGCTACGGGACCCCCGGATTGGCCGCTGCTCGCGGCGACGAGGCGGTCCAGTAGGTCGGATACTGCTGCGACGGGGTGCCGCCGGCGATGAGTCGTCCGTCGACGTCGAGGAAGAGCAGCGGACGCTGTGCGGATCCGGTCACGGCTGTCGGGAGTGGCGAAGCATCGGTGGACCGTCCGGCCGGCTTGCGGATGCCGGACATCCCGAGGGCGACGGTGCTCGTGCGAACAGCCACTTCACGCATGGCTTGAAGCTTCTGCTCCGCTGCCGCGAAGGTGGCCTCGATAGCGGCGACTCCTCCGAGCCAGCCCTGTTGTTCGGCTTCGACAAGCCGGACGATGAGGTTGGCGTGGATTTCCTCGAGCCGGGACTTCTCCGGTGCTGGCCAAGAAGGCCGTTCCATACGATGATCTCTGCATGTCGTTCCGTACGTCTGTCACCCTGGCGGGCTTAGCTCTGGCCGTCCTGGCCGCCGGATGCGCCGATCCGGCCGCCGACCGGGTGTCACTCGTCAGCGCGACCCAGCCCCCGGCATCCCCGCCACTGCCGTCGCTCACGGTGGTCCCGCCCCAGCCCTCACCCATGGTGTCCTCGGGTCCCGTACGGCACCTGTTCCCGCAGGCGACCTCCTTGGCCGAGCCCATGGCGACCGGAGCACCCCTGGCTGCGACGGGTCCGCCACGGTTCTTCCTCTCCGCACGCACTCCGCTCGCCCACTTCCCCGACAAGTCCAAGACCGCTGTCTTCACCCCGGTGCCGCCCGCCGTACACAATGCCGAGACCGGGTCGTTCATCGCGAACATCCCGCTGCCGCCCGGCGTCGAAAGTTCCTGGCACCTGGTGGCCGCCGCCCGGGACAACCGCACGTTCGCCATCGCCGGCTGGACCAAGCCGAAGAACCCAGAGATTCATTTCTTCCTCGTACGCCTCGGCGAGGACGGGCGGCCCGGGAAACCGGTGGCCGTCACCCAGACCGACCCCGACGACATGACGCTCGTCTACGACCTCGCCCTCAGCGCCGACGGCACCCGACTGGCCTACTCCACGCCGCTCATCGGAGGTGGCGCCAAGATCTCCGTGCTCGACGTCGCCACCGGCCGGCGCCGGGACTGGCAGACGTTGACGCACTCGATGGTGAGCGGCCTGTCCTGGGCCCCGGACGGCCGCTCGCTCGCCTATGTGCTGGGTGGACGGGCCATCGCCGTGCTC
>NZ_JBFANV010000093.1:0-39142 GCF_040674955.1 Nonomuraea sp. NPDC049695
TGTACGCGGGTTGATCCCGACGATCCGGCACGCCTCTGCGGTACCCACTCCCTGAGCCACAAGATCCAAATATGCCGTGCGCTCAGCGTGTAGCTTCTTCCGGCCCTGTGGCGACCGATCCTGCCGGATCTCGAACACTGCAACCCCTGGATAGATCAGGTGTTGCAACGATCATTGGAACCTAAGCCGGTTCGTCCGAGAGGGCCTTTTGCGTGTGTGACAGCAGCGAAGTACAGCTACGGCGCGAGGACCTGGACGCGGCGATCACCGCCGGCTTCGAAGCCTCCGGTGCCACCTATGGGTCCCCGCGTATCACCCGCGACCTGCACGAACACGGCTGGCGGGTCTCGGTCAACACGGTCGCGGCGCGGATGGCCGAGCTCGGTCTGGTCGCCCGGGTGCGCAGGAAGCCGCGGTCGCTGACCCGTTCGGGACGCGGGCCGGCGGCGCCGGATCTGGTCGGCCGTCAGGCCGTAAATCGCATCGATTGCCGAACTAGCAGGGACGCAGCCCCCTCTGATGCCCTGAGCTAAAACGACTGCCAAACGCCATCACGAGTGTAGGAGACCGAGCAATCGTAACTGCTCAGGTTCTTTGTGATCATGAGGTGGGCGTGAGCCGGATGGGCTTCCTGACTGTCATCTGCCGATGTGCGGTGGTGCGGCGGGTAGTTGCACCGTGACGCGGAGCCCGCCAGCGGGGCGGGCGGTGAGGGTGAGGGTTCCGTCGTGTGCTCGGGCGATGCTTTTGACGATTGCCAGGCCGAGGCCGACACCTGCGTGGTCGGCGCGTATGCGTTCGGTGCCGCGCTGAAACGGCTCGACAAGCGTGGAGACCAATTGTGGGGCGAGCTTCTCGCCGGTGTTCTCGACAGTGAGCACCACAGTCTTCGGGTGAACGGTGGTCGTGACCCATACGGTGCCCTGTTCAGGCAGGTTGTGGACGATCGCATTGTGCACGAGGTTCGTAGTCATCTGCAGGAGGAGCGCGTGTGAACCGTTGGTGGGGGTGATGTCGCCGGAGGTCTCGATGGTGAGGCCGCGTTTTTCTGCGAGGGGGAGGAGCGTTTCAGTGGCTTCTTCCGCTATCAGGGACAGGTCGACGTGTACTCGGGTGTAGGACCGTTGGTCGGCGCGGCTGAGCAGGAGCAATGCTTCAGTGAGGTCGATCGCTCGGGTGTTGACGGCGCGGAGGCGGTCGACAAGCTCGCCGGTGTCGCGGTTCGGATCGTTGCGGGCCACGTCGAGGAGCGTTTGCGTGATCGCCAGCGGGGTGCGCAGTTCGTGGGAGGCGTTGGCTGCGAATCTCTGCTGTTCGGCCACGTGTGCTTCGAGCCGTAGGAGCATGGCGTCGAAGGCGTCGGCGAGTTCGCGGAACTCATCTCTGCGGCCCTGTAGCCGGATTCGGTGGGAGAGTGATCCGTGCGCGGCCCTGCGTGTGGCGTCTGTGATGCGAGTCAGAGGGGTGAGCATGCGGCTGGCGAGAATCCACCCTCCCGCGACACCGAACACCAGCAGGAACGTGAACACTGCGGCTGCCACCGGAGCGAAAGCGTGCAGCGGGTCGGGCCGGTTGGGAACAAAACGACTGAAGGTGAAGATCACACCGTCGGACAGATAACGCCGAAGGAACACCCACACGGCCGCGAGTACCAAGGCACCTGCAAGCGTGACGCACCCGGCATAGCTGAGGGCAAGTTTGAGACGAACGCTCAAACCAGGCGCCCTATCCACGGTTCCCTCCCTCACGTCCGGTGCCGGGTGCTGTGTCGATGCGGTAGCCGACGCCGGCCACGGTGGCGATGATCCCGGGTTCGCCGAGCCGTTTGCGCAGTGCCGAGACAGTGATGCGCACGGCATTGGTGAAGGGGTCGGCGTTCTCATCCCACGCTTGCTCTAAGAGTTCTTCGGCGCTGACGACACCGCCCTCGGCAGCGACGAGGACTTCGAGCACGGCGAACTGTTTCCGGGTGAGCGCGACATAGCGGTTGTCGCGGTAGACCTCGCGGCGGAACGGATCCAGACGCAACCCTGCGATCTCTCGCACGGGTGGTCTGTTGTGGGCGCGCCTGCGGTCAAGTGCTCTGAGACGGAGCACGAGTTCTCGGAGTTCGAAGGGTTTTGTGAGGTAGTCGTCGGCGCCGAGTTCGAACCCGGAGGCCTTGTCGTCGAGCCGGTCGGCGGCGGTGAGCATGAGGATAGGCATGCCGCTGCCGGAGGCGACGATGCGTTCGGCGATCTCGTCCCCGGAGGGGCCGGGGATGTCGCGGTCGAGGACGGTGATGTCGTAGGCGTTGATGCTCAGCAGTTCCAGAGCGGTGTCACCGTCACCGGCGATGTCGGCGGCGATCGCTGCCAGGCGTAGGCCATCGCGGATGGCTTCTGCCAGGTAGGGTTCGTCCTCGACGATCAAGACACGCATGCTCTCGATGCTAGGAGCCGGAGCATATCGTCGGCATATCGAAAATCACATACGCGCCGACAACGCCACGCTGCCTTGACTGGCGGCATGACGACCACCACCCAGCAGGCCACTCAGGAGACCGTGGCCGCCAGCGCGCGGGGCCTGACCAAGATCTACGGTCAAGGCGATGCCCAGGTGCATGCCCTGCGCGGCATCAACCTCGACCTCCCACGAGGGAGATTCACCGCGATCATGGGGCCGAGCGGGTCGGGCAAATCCACGCTGATGCACTGCCTGGCCGGACTCGACCAGGCCAGCGGTGGCACCGTCACCGTGGCCGGCACCGACCTCGGATCACTCGACGACGATGCGCTCACGATCTTCCGCCGCGAGCACATCGGCTTCGTGTTCCAGTCGTTCAACCTGCTGCCGATGCTCACCGCGGGCGAGAACATCGTGCTCCCGCTCGAGTTGGGCGGTCGCCGGATCGACGACGCGGCGCGGGAGCGCGCGCGCATGCTCGCCGATATCCTCGGCGTGGCCGACAGGCTCGGTCACCGGCCCGCGGAGCTGTCCGGCGGCCAGCAGCAGCGGGTCGCGATCGCCCGGGCCCTGATCACCCAGCCGGACCTGCTGTTCGCCGACGAGCCCACCGGAAACCTGGACAGCACCACGTCGGCGGAGGTGCTGGGTCACCTGCGCCGGTCGGCGCGCGAGCTAGGCCAGACCGTCGTGATGGTCACCCACGAGCGGGACGCGGCGACCTACGCCGACGACGTGGTCATCATGCAGGACGGGCGGATCGCCTGATGCGCACCGTCTTCCTCGCGTCGCTGCGCACCCACACCCGCAGGTATGTCGCAGCGGCGATCGCGGTCATCGTCTCGGTCGCCTTCGTCGTCGTGATCGGCGTGATCACGTCCGGGGCACGCGCCGGATTCATGGAGAACGCCGGGGCGCCGTTCCGCAATGCCGACCACGTGGTCGACGCCGACCACGTGGACGAGACCCTGGACACGTCAGTCGCGATCGAGATCGCCGAGCGCCTTGGTGAGAACGCATCCGGGCTCGGCCGGGTCCTGCTGCCGACGCGCACGGGCGACAGGTCGGTCTCCGAGATGACCGTGGGGCCGATCGCCCCTGCGGAGGAGATGCGCTGGCAGAAGCTCATCTCAGGCCGCTTCCCGGAACGCACGGGCGAGGCGGTGGTGCACGTGTGGGACGCCCGGGCCAGGGGAATCGCGATCGGCGACCGGATTCGGATCGGCGAGGGCGCCACCGCGACCGACCTGGTAGCGGTCGGCCTCGTGGAGTCGCCCTCTCCCACGGTCCAGGCCTCGGTGTACGTCACCTGGCCGCAGTTCCTGCACTGGCGCGACCACCCCTCCTTCCACGTGAGCAGGGTGGCGGTACGCGGGGAGGTAGGCCGGCTCCCGGAGGGCGCCGCGCTGTACTCGCCGGAGGAGTACGTCACGGCCGGCCAGGCCAGGCTCAGCAACCACACGGACATGATCGCGTTGATGCTGCTGGTGTTCGCCGCCATCGCGGTCTTCGTCTCGGTCCTGGTCGTCGCGAACACGTTCTCCATCCTGTTCGCGCAACGCCTGCGCGACTTCGCACTGCTGCGCTGCGTCGGCGCGACCCGGCGGCAGGTGGTGGGTTCGGTACGCCGCGAGGCGGCCGCCGTCGGCGTGCTCGCGTCGCTGACCGGGACACTGGTCGGCGTCGGCCTCGGCTACGGGCTGATCGCCCTGATCAACACCCTCGCACCCACCACCCCGATGGGCGCCGCCGAACCGCCCGTGCCCTGGCTGTTGGGCGGGTTCGCCGTCGGCCTGGCCGTCACCATGCTCGCCTCCTTGTTGCCGACCCGGCTTGTGGTCCGGGTGAGCCCGCTGGCGGCACTGCGCCCGGATACCGCGGTCGACGGACACACGGCCACCGGCCGGGTAAGGCTGGCGCTCGCTGCACTCCTCCTGGTCACCGGGCTGGCCCTGCTCGGGATGGCGATGGTCCAGGACAGCACGGCGCTCATGCTGGTCGGCGGCGGATCGGTGTTCACCGGCGTGCTCCTGTTCGGGCCGGCGTTCGTTCCCCGCCTGGTCCGGATCACCGGCGCGCTGCTCGGCCCCGCCGGGCGGCTGGCAACCAAGAACGCCGTGCGCAACCCCCGCCGGACCGCCGCCACCACCGCCTCCCTGCTGGTCTGCATCACCCTGGCGACCGCAGTGCTCACCGGATCGGCCACGACACGTGCGGCCGTGGACGAGGAACGCGACAGGGATCACCCCATCGATGTCGCGCTCACCTCGCCCGAGACGCCGGTCACCACCGACCTCCTCGACCAGGTACGTCGCACTCCCGGTGTGGAGCAGGCCATACCGGTGGAGGGCGCCATGGCTCAGGTGGCGGGGCTCGACGAACCGATCCTGGTCGTCACCGCGCCGGACGCGGAGCAGGTGGCCCGCGACGGTGGGTCGTTCGCCCGGGTGGAGCCGGGGAAGATCAGACTCGATTATGCGGCCTTTGACAAGAAGCTGAGCTTGCGGCCCGGCGACCGGGGCACGGTGCGCGTCGGCGACCGGCGAGCCCAGTTGCAGGTCGTCGCCGGCACCGGCTGGGGCCGGGCGGGCGTGGTCGCGCCCGGGACCCTGGCACAGCTCACCGAATCTCCCGAACCACACGTCATCTGGGTTCGTGCCTCCGCAGGCGCCGATCCGCTCGAGCTCGTCGACGATCTGGCCGGGCTGGCGAATGCGGCCGGCGCGGAGATCCAAGACAATCTGCAGGCCCGGGCGACAGAGGACCAACTACTGCGAATCCTCACCTGGTCGGTGCTCGGCCTGCTCGGAATCGCCGTGGTGATCGCCCTGATCGGGATCGCGAACACCCTGGGGCTCTCCGTCCTCGAACGCGCCCGCGAACACGCGATGCTGCGCGCGCTCGGGCTCACTCGCAGGCAGCTGCGGCGGATGCTGGCGGCCGAGGCAATGCTGCTGTCGGTGGTGGCCACTCTGCTCGGCACCGTGATCGGCGTCGGGTTCGCCTGGGCCGGCTACGAGACGTTCGTGAAGCGGGCTCTCAGCGACGCCACCATGCAGGTCCCCTGGCCATCACTCGGCGTCGTCGTCCTCATCGCCGCCCTGGCCGGACTCCTCGCCGCTGTTCTCCCGGCACGCCGGGCCGCCCGGGTGACTCCGGCCGCAGGGCTATCCCTCGACTGATACCTTCATCAATCGCTTGGCTGGCGGCTGATGAAGTCCGCCAGCCATGCGCGGAACCAGGGCCGAAGCGTTCTCATGTCGTGAGACCGAGTAGCTGGAGTCCATCGGCGGGATGGCTGCTGTCGTGGTCGTTGGTGGCGGCGATGTTGGTCCAGCCGATCAGGTGGCCCGGTGGGAGGCTGGTGACGGCGTAGATCGTCACGATGGTGGTCTTGCCGGTCCTGTGATCGGTGCGGCGGCGTTTGACCTGGATCGCCGCAGGCGGACACGAAGGGCAACCGTGCTCAGCGCGGCGTCGACCTGCTTCTCCTCGTGCGTGAACGGGCCCCGATCGAAGGTCACGATGGGGAAGTCGGCGTCACGGCCTTTGGCCATCAGGCCGAACCCGGGCCTGGGAGGAGGTCGACGTCGTCGGCGTGCATCGGCTCTCCGCAGTGACTGCAGCGCGGGTCGACGTGGCCGATCTGCCCGCAGGCATGGTGGCGGTACAGGACGGGAGGCCCGGCCTCGCCGGCGAGCCAGCGGTCACCCCACCGGGCCATCACCATGAGCATCTCGACGAGGTCGGCGCCCTTGGCGGTGAGGTGGTATTCGTAGCGGGGGCGGGCGTCGTAGGGCAGCCGCTCGAGCACACCCTGTTCGACCAGGTGGTTGAGTCGCTCGGTGAGTACCTTGCGGGAGATCCCGAGGTCGGCCTGGATGTGGTCGAAGCGGCGCGCCCCGGCCCACACGTCGCGCAGGATCAGCGGCGACCAGGGCTCGCCGATCACGTCCAAGGTACGCGCGATGGAACACGCCATCTCCCCGAACTGCGTTCGCTGCATGGCAGCAATCTAGCAAGTGGGGTTCCCTTACGGAACCTCGGATGCTACCTTTCTCGACGTCTCTTAAAGAAACCTCGAAAGGGATCCGATGACCTTCATAAGGCGCTTCGACCACGTCGGCATCACCGTCGCCGACCTCGATGCCGTGACGGCGTTCTTCGTGAGCCTCGGTCTGGAGGCCGATCGGAAGATGGCCGTCGAAGGCGAGTTCCTGGACACGGTGATCGGCATGACCGGCGCCCGCACCGAGATCGTCATGCTGCGAGCGCCCGGCGGAGGTACGACGCTGGAGCTCTCGAGCTTCACGCGGCCGGACCACCTCCCGGGTTCGCCTGCCGCACCGGCCAACGAACTGGGCCTGCGCAACGTCGCCTTCGAGGTGCATGACCTCCAAGCCGCGGTCGACCACGCCGCAGTCGACGGCTACGGCCTGGTGGGAGGCATCGGCGAATACGAGGGCGTGTGGCGGATGGCCTACGTCCGCGGGCCCGAAGGAATCATCGTCTCGTTGGCCGAGCGCATCGAGAAGTAAGGAGACATCATGAGCACGACCGTGACCGACGAACAGATTCGGGCTCTGGCCGCGACCGCGAAGCCCTACAGCCTGGCGCTCCTTCAGTGGGGGCCGGAGCGGACCATGGACGGCGCGGACGCAATCGAACTCGAACACCAGCGACGCATGGTGTCGCTGCGCGCTGAGGGGGTGATCGTGATCCTGTGCCCGGTCGCCTCCGACACCGTGGCCGGCGTCGCGATCATGACCGTGCCGGTCGAAGAAGCCGCGGAGATCATGGCCGGAGACCCGTGCGTGCGAGCCGGGATGATGCGCTGCGAGGTTCACCCTTGCCACGGCTTCCCCGGAGACGCCCTCCCCGTATGAACGATCCCGGCCAGGGCAATCAGCACCTACCCGATCCCAAGGCCGAAGCGTTCTCATGTTGTGAATCCGAGTAGCTGGAGGCCGTCGAGGGGGTGGCTGCGGTAGTGGTCGGTGGCGGCGGCGATGTTGGTCCAGCCGATCAGTCGGGCCAGGCCGATGGCGAGGTTGCGAAGGCTGGCCATGATGCGGGGTGCGGTGCCGGTGCGGACGCGGGAGGCGTCTTCGCGGTAGGTGACGTCGCGGATGTGGTGCAGGGCTTCGATGTTCCAGTGGCCGCGGATCAGTGCGGCGAGTTGGGCGTGGGTGATCCGGCCTGGTGGGAGGCTGGTGACGGCGTAGATCGTGACGATGGTGGTCTTGCCGGTCTTGTGGTCGGTGCGGCGGCGTTTGACCTGGATCGCCTGGGCGGCGTGTGGAAAGGGCAGCCCGGGGCGGACGGTGCAGATCTTCATGCGGCGAATCTCGCGGCGACCGTGTCCTTGCTCGTCGGTGCGGTCGTTGAGGATCGCTTCGCGCCAGGGCAGGGCCTTGAGCCGGCTCAGCAGGGTGGGTTGGTTTCCCTTGACGATGAACAGGTAGTGACCGCTCGCCTCGACGATCTGCCGGGCGTGGGCGTGCTGGGTGTGCAGAGCGTCGGCGGTGATCACCACGCCGGTCAGATTTGGTCCGGACAGCAGGGGTGTGAACGCGGGGATCTCGTTGCTGTTGGCCTGGACCTGCCGCTGGGCCACGACGATCTGGGTGTCATGACGAGTGGCGGCCAGCAGGTGGACCGTGCCGTCAGGGGTGCGGCTGCCCCGCAGGGTCTTGCCGTCCACGGCCACGCCGGCGAGTTCGGTCCGGGCTGAGGGGCGGCTGCTCGTGGCGGCGGGTAGGTCGCATGCAGCGAGCGAGGCCAGATAGGTGCAGGTGGCGCTGTCGAAGGCGTCGCCGTCCAGGCGGGCGAGGAGTCGTCCCAGGGTGCTGGCGGCCAGCCGTGGTGTGCCGGGTAAGCCGGCTCGGGCGCGCAGGTCTGGGTCGTATCCGGCGATGAATCGGGTGATCTTCGCCAGGGAGGTGGCTCCGCCGAGTACGGCGAGCAGGGATAACGCCAGCAGTGGGCCGAGCTGGTAGCGGCGTCCCCGGCGGCTGCGCGGGTGGGGGACCGCGTCCAGGACTTCGGCCAGGGTCGGCAGATCGAGCAGGTCGGTCAGCGGGTCGGTGACGGTGGCGTGCTCCAGGTGGCGGGCGAGCACGTCGATCGGGGATGATGGCACGCGAATGCGGCCCCTGTTCTTGATCGACTGGCGTAGACACCCAACGATCATGAGGGGTCGCGTTCGTCATCTGCAGCCCAAGGGTGCCCTCAACCACCCAGCCGTCTCAGGCCCCTTGTGCGTCCCACCAACCGAGAACGCTTCAGCCCTGTGCGCGGAACTGTGCACGCGAGGTGTCCATGCTCGGATGCATAGACGAGTCCCTTCTTGATCAGTGAGTCCCGTCCTGGCCCAAGTGACGTTGGAGTCCTCCCCAGACGGCAGCGACCCCTGAAGACCGGTTCGGGCCGTCACTATCATGGGCCAGTCGCTCTTCGGCATCGCCACAGCCGCCTCCAAGCCCTGGTCTTGTTCCGTCGCTGTTCCGTGGGAGCACCAGAATCAGCGAGAAGCGATGCGAAACGCCCACAGGCGTAACCCCTGGTCATCAACATGATCGAGCTGTTTTCACGAGTGATCGGATCACCGGTCGGAGAACATGCAGATCTTCGAGGGCACGAACCAGATCCAGAGATTGGTGATCAGCCGGCACCTCGCCCAGTGACCTCTGACATGCGAAAACCCCGCCTGCCCGTCCTGGAAGGCGGGGTTCGCCGTCCAGGACGGGCCGGTGGAGTGCCCAGAGAAAAGGGAAGCTCGTGAGGCGGTTCGCCCAGGAGCACGGCCGGCTCGTCGGCCGGCTTGCGGGTGTGCCTGGCGTCCGCCGGTGAAAACCAGGTGACATTTCGCGTCACTTGCCGGAATGCTGGCGGCGGCGATGAGTTTTGTCGGTGGTACCTGTCAGTCTTTGCGTGACCACAACTTCTTGTGAGACTCCCGGCTGGGATGCCAGCCGTGACGCCGTCATGTCCAACAACTCCGATCGAGGTACCGTGTCCAGCCAACAGCTCGACTCACCCGCCATGCCCGCGGCCGCCGCGTCCGGTCGCACCCCGGCCGTGATCCGGCTGCTGGTGCTCGCCACGTTCGTGGTCATCCTCAACGAGACGATCATGATCAACGCGATACCGCGACTGATGGGCGCGCTGCGCATCACCGAGCAGACCGCGCAGTGGCTCTCGACCGCCTTCATGCTGACCATGGCCGCTGTCATCCCGATCACCGGATGGTTCCTGCAGCGGGTGTCCACCCGCCACGCGTACGCCACCGCGATGGGTTTGTTCCTGCTCGGCACGGCGTTGGCCACCGTCGCGCCGACGTTCGAGGTGTTGCTGGGCGCCCGCATCATCCAGGCGTCCGGGACGGCGGTGATGATGCCGCTGCTGATGACCACGCTGATGCAGGTCGTGCCCGAGGAAGACCGCGGCCGGGTGATGGGCAACGTCACCCTGGCCATCTCAGTCGCGCCCGCGATGGGCCCGGCGGTCTCGGGGGTGATCCTCCAGTTCGGGTCCTGGCGGCTGCTGTTCGCCGTGGTGCTCCCCATTGCCGCCCTGATCGCGTGGCGCGGCCTGAAGCAGCTCGAGAACGTCGGAGAACCCCAGTTCAGCAACATCGACTGGCTGAGCGTGGCGGCCGCGGCTGCCGGCTTCGGCGGTCTGGTTTACGGGCTGAGCCGGTTCGAGGGCGGCGACGTCCGCGTCGCCGCCGGGATCGTGGCGGCCGGCCTGATCGCCATCGCCCTCTTCGCCGTCCGCCAGCTGTCGTTGCAGAAGCGCGGCGCGCCGCTGATGGACCTGCGCACCCTGCGCCACCGCACCTACACGGTCGCGTTGATCCTGATGTCAGTGGCCTTCATGGCGATGCTCGGCTCGATGATCTTGCTGCCGCTGTACCTGCAGAACATCCGCGGGCTCACGCCCCTGCAGACCGGACTCCTCGTGATGCCGGGCGGCCTCGCGATGGGGCTGCTCGGTCCGACCGTCGGCCGCCTGTTCGACAAGTTCGGCGGCCGGGTTCTGGTCATCCCCGGCGCGATCGGGATCACGCTCGCGCTCGCCGGCTTCACACAGGTCACGATGACCATGCCGTTCTGGCAGCTGCTCGGTCTGCACGCGCTGCTGATGGTGGGCCTGGCCGCGACCTTCACTCCGGTGTTCACTCTCGGGCTCGGGGCGGTTCCCCCGCGCCTCTACTCCCACGGCAGCTCGATCCTGAGCACGCTGCAGCAGGTCGCCGCGGCCCTCGGCACCGCGCTCGTGATCACCGTGATGAGCGCGCGAGCCGATGCCCTGAGATCCGCGGGTGCCGCGGAGACGCTCGCCAACCTCGGCGGCATGCGGCTGGCCTTCATCATCGGCGCGGTGCTGTCCGTGGCCGTGGTCGTCGCCGCCTTGCTCCTACCGGCCCGAGCGGACAGCGCCGGTGAGCCCCACGGAAACGGCTGACGCCGGAAGGTCAGCGGGTTTGCACCCGCTTCGGCGGCAGGCGGCGCGAGAGGGCGGCCAGGCTGTTCAGCCCCTGCACGAGCAGCGTGATCGCGGTGGCACCCACCACCGCGCCCCAGACGTTCGGCAATCGCATCATCGACCACCAGGGGCCCGGGTTCCTGCTGGCGGACATGGCGGCGGGGGTGGACAGCGCCCGGGCCACTTACCTCGACGCGGCCCGCCGCCGGGACGCGGGGCCAGATCCAGCGCCTGGTCATCAGCCGCCACCTGGCTAAGTAGCCTCTGAAATGCGAAAACCCCGCCTGTCGGTTGTCGGAGGTGGGGTTCGCCGTTTTGTCGCTGGGTTTACATGATCGCTGTTCCGTCCCTGTTCGGTGAGAGACCTCGCGCAGACGGAACAGTCTTTGACTTCCCTGAGGCGTAGGCGAGGTCGCGTTAGTCCAGCCAGGTAATGCGAATGATCAGGACAAGACGCAAATGCTCCGCGACGATGAAGTTGAGGAACCCTCGGCCCCCGAACAGATCGAGTGTCCGAAGGACTCCGCCGTGCAAGGTGCCTCAGCCGGCGTGGACCGCGTCCCTCCCGAGGAGTGCGAGTTGGTCGGCAAGTCGCTCGACCTCAAGGGTGACAGTCGGGGGAGCCCAGCGATGACATGCACGGCGTCAGGGTTGTACTCCCAGTTCCAGGCGTCACTCACCGCCGGCCTCTCGGCGCGCGGATGTCGTGATCTCATTGATTTCGGCCAAGGCTGAGTCCAACTTGACTCTGTCGGTCGCGGTGGCGACTTCCGTCTCCAGGGTGTGGAAGCGGGCCGCTCGGGCGGGGTAGCGTTGAATCGCCACGAACTCACCCCATTGCTGCAAGAAGTTCTGCAGAGGCGCCACGGTGCTCTGCCGCGCCGCCTGCTCTGTCGCCTGGTCGAGATGGTCGACAAACTGGTTGAGGTACGCCGGAGCGATCTGGGCAACTGCTGCCCTGAGGGCGGCGGTCGTCAGTGGCGGGCGTGGGATCAGCGCCTCGCTGTCTTGATGCGGGGTGGACATCGTTGACCTCCAAGCTGTTGCACCTTCACGCTACCGATATAACGCCACCCTCTGCACCTGGAGTTGCAGGTCACAGCCTTGACATAGGTGGCCGGCGTATTCGCGTCGCCGGCGGCGGGTTCGGGAGTGCGTAATCGTCAGGATAGACCGCCACCGGATGACGAGTCCGGCCATCGGCTCAGGCGTCACCACCGTGCCGCCGCACCTCGGCGCCGTGGGGCCATGACCACCATTCCTTCGACTGGGCCGTCAAGCACGAGAAGACACGGGGAGACGCTGGCTACGGATCAAGGTGCTTGATCGGTGCTCGGCTGGTCTCGACTCCAAATCCGAGTGCATCCAGGGAGGTCTTCGATGCCGACACCTTCCGGGATCATGCCCCAGAGGAAGGGGATCAGCTACTGAGGCGGTTCGCTCAGGAGCTCGGCGAGCTCGTCCTCAGCAACGGTGAGAGTGAGTCCTGGGCCCTGATTGCTGCGAATTCCATCCTTGTTCTAGAGTCCGCCCTGTTGCCTTGGCGGTAGGTCGGCCTGTGGCTGACACGCCAGCGGAAGACGAGGCCATTGACGGTGATGAGCCGTGACCCCTTCTTCGGCATCGCCACGGTCGTCTCCAAGCTCCGGTCTGTTCCGTCGCTGTTCCGTGGGAGCGCCAGAAACAGCGGAAAGTGATGCGAGGCGCTCGGTCAGGGCCGGCCGCCGCGCCTCCTGCCGAAGAGCACCCCAGCCCCGATGGCGACGGCCGCCGCCACGCCGCCCACCACGAGCCCTCGGGGCAGCCGTCCACGGGACATGCGCGAACGTTCCACCACCGCGTCACCCGCCTGGACGGCCTTCTGGTATTCCTCCTCGACGATCTCGCAGAACCGCCGGTCGTGACGGTTGCGCGCGCTCGCCTGGAACCAGGTCCGGTTGGACTCCCAGTGCTCCCGGCCGATCCGTGACCTGAACCTGCCGGCCATCTGCATCCGCAGCTCGGCTGTCGGCATCTCCTTGAGCGCGTAGAACGACCGGAAGAGCCCGAGCTGCATGTTGGCGTACACCCACCGCCGCAGCTCCTCGGACGCCTGCGCCGTGCCGTCCCACCCTATGCCTTCCACCTGCGAGAGGGACGGATCCTCCATCACGAAACGCATCATCTCGACATGGAGCATCCGCCCGGTGGCCTCCGAGGAGATACGCGTCGTCCGCGCCTGAAAGGCCACCGACACGGCCAGCACCAAGAGTGACACCGCGGTCAGCAGCGCGACGGCCGAGCCGTAGGCATCCCCGACGTCGGCAAGCGAGGCCCAGTCGACACCCGTCACACTGGCGAGCCGATCGAGCGCGAACGGCGCGGCCAGAAGCATCAGCAGGACGGCGAGCCCTGCCGCCACCCCACCGGTCCACTTCGCGACAGCCCTGGCCATAGCCCGCCCCTCCTGAAGGGTGCCCGCCCTCCGTTACATCCACTTCCGCCGCGACGGCATTACAGCGGGCCTTCGAGGCTGTGCGGCAATGGCTGGACGCGAGCCGCAAGAGGCGGCCGATCGTGCGGATGAGGCTGCCCGGCAGGCTCGGCGCCGCTTTCCGCGGCGGCCACCTCGCCACTGATGCCACCCCCACAGGGACGATCACCTGGAAGCGGTACCTGCAAGAGAGGTACTGAAGCCGGCTCGGGGACGTCTGGTGGGTGTGCTCGGGCATGAGCCTGGCTAGAAGCGGTAGACGAGAACAGTGTTGCCCATGCGGGACAGAGCCGCGCTCGGCGCCGTCAGCCGGTTCATCAGGCGGAGAACCGGTGGGAACTGGGCGACCTCGGGCTCTCGCGTGCACAGGATCTCTTTGACCAGCTTCAGCTTGGGATGCCAGCGTTCGGGCGCCCGGGGGTCGTCGATGCCGGGGAACTTGCTGATGTCCCTGATTGCCTGGGCAACGGGAGCGATCTTCTGCGCCCGGACGGCGAACGTGCTGTAGCCGTTGAAGGCGATCTCCCCGCTGGGGAAATGGCTGATGATGCGGCTCACCAGGGAGATCATCTCCTCTTCCGAGAAGAACGCGATCAGCCCGTCGGCGACGATCACGGCCGGGCGGTCGGTCGGGAGGGTGTCCAGCCACGTGGAGCCGGTCAGGTCGGCGCCGATGCCGTGGGGGGTGGCGTCATCGGGCAGGAGCTCCCGCCGGGCGGCGATGACCTCGGGAAAGTCGATGTCGTACCAGTCGGCCGTGGGCGGCGGGGAGATGCGCAGGGCCCGGCTGTCCAGTCCGGCGCCGAGGTCCAGGCCGACCGCGTCGGGGTGGCGGGCGATGAAGCGCTGCGCGATCTCGTCGAGTTTCTTGGCCCGGTGGGCGATGTAGATGGCGCTGCTCGACGGGATGCGGAGCTTCTTGTAGTCGTAGCCGACCTTCCGTACGACCTCGTCGGCCATCTTGTCGCCGAGGATCGGGTGGGGCAGGCGGTTGTCGAGCGCTCTGCCACACAGGGTCAGCCACAGGCTCGCCTGCAACGGGGTCAAAGCCGGGATGGCGCATGTCATTGGTCATTCATCTCTTTTCGGGGAGTTCTGTGATGCTGCCCAGGCGGCCTGGGCCGCCTTCAGGGTGGTGTCGTCCGCGTACATGCCGTGGGTGAAGAGCTCCAGCATGGGCAGTCCGAGGCGGTGCAGCACGTCGGGGCCGACCTGCTCGTAACCGAGCGCGCGCGTCAGCGGCGGCGCCATGGTCAGCGTGGACAGGCTGATCAGCACGCTCAGCACCGCCAGCGCCCGCACGTCCGAGGACGGGCGCAGCGAGCCGTCGGCGATCCCGGCCCGCAGGATCTGCTCGGACTCGTCCACCAGCGTGTTGACGAACGTCGCGGCCGCGGGCGTGTCCTCCTCGATCGCGCGCGCCATGTAGCGCACGTGGCGGCCGTACTCCTCAGGATCGGACACGTATTCCCGGGAGATGTCCTGAATGGTGACCGGGTCGGCGACGCCGTGAGCGCGCCGTATCAGGACTCGCAGCACGTGGTCGTCGCAGGCGCTGCGGAGCTGCTCTTTGCTGCCGAAGTGGTGAATGACCAGGGCGGCGCTCACCCCTGCCGTGGCCGCGATGGCGCGCAGGTTGGTCTTCTGGAAGCCGTCGCGGGCGAAGTGCGCGATGGCGGCATTGCGGATCTTGGCGGTGGCGGTCAGATCCGCCGAGCCCTCGTCTCCCGGATGGGCTGAACACATGTTTAGTACTCTAAACACATGTTCAGACTCTCGGCAAGTGGCACCACCCGATGTCGGCTACGCTCATGGACCTGCTGGCCTGTACGGCATCCCGGTACGGCGGAGGAAACGTGACTGAAGCAGGGTTAAGGCTGGAGCCGATCGGTCGGGTCGAATCACCCCTGACGAATCCCGGCGCAGCTCCGTTGCAGGGCGATGAAGGCTCTCCAGAAGCCTGGTTGGTGTTCGAGGAACGCGTGCGCGACGGCATCCGGGACCTGCGGCCCGGGACGGAGGTCCTCGTGCTGACCTGGCTCGATCGCGCGCGCCGCGACGTGCTCACCGTCCGTCCGCGCGGCGACCTCGACCGGCCGGAGCAGGGCGTGTTCAGCACCCGCTCGCCGCACCGGCCGAACCCCATAGGGCTGCACCGCGTGGAGATCGTCTCGATCGACGGAGTGCGACTGCGCGTGCGGAATCTCGAGGCGCTCGACGGTACGCCGGTCCTGGACGTGAAACCTGTCCTGGGCCCAGGGAGCGAGCGGTAGCCGGCGACGATCAGCGGGTTTCCACGGGCGAGGCGTCCCGCTTCCGGGACAGGCGCCCCGAGAGGGCGGGCAGCAGGCCGTGCGGCAGGAAGAGCACGACCAGGATCAGCACGAGCGCGTACACGGCGTACGACAGCACACCGGCCGCGTACGACGGCATCCCCGGCACCGCCGCCAGGCTGTTCAGCCCCTGCACGAGCAGCGTGATCGCGGTGGCGCCCACCACCGCGCCCCAGACCGTGCCGAGCCCCCCGACGACGGCCATCACGATGTACTGGATCGAGATGAGCACGGGGAACGAGCCCGGCGCCACGTACCCGGTGTAGAAGCAGTAGATCCCGCCGGCGAGCCCCGCGAACGCCGCCGACAGCGCGAACACCACCAGCTTGTACCGCCCGACGGGGATCCCCGAGGACGCGGCGGCGGTCTCGCTGGTGGCCAGCGCGCGCAGGGCGCGCCCCGGCCGGGAGTCGATGACGTTCCGCGTCACCAGCATCACGAGCCCCAGCCCCGCCCAGGTCATGTACGCGTACGCGGCCGCGGAGCCCGCCTCGAACGACCCGATCGCGAACTGCGGGATCGCCTGCAGCCCGATGTCCCCGCCGGTGATCTCCAGCTGCCCGGCCAGCGAGAGCAGGATGAGCTGCACGGCCAGCGTGGCGAACGCCAGATGGTGCCCGCGCAGCCGCAGCAGCGGCACGCCGATCACCAGCGCCGACCCGGCCGCCACGACCGGGGCGGCGAGCAGGCCGGCCAGCGGCGGCACGCCATGGAGTGACAGCAGCGCGGCGGTGTAGGCGCCGATGGCGTAGAAGGCGCCCTGGCCCAGGGAGACCTGACCGGCGTACCCCATGAGCAGCGACACCCCGACGGTGACCATCGCGGCCAGCCCGAGCAGGATGTACACGGCCAGCGCGCTGTCGTCGAGCACCGCGGGCAGCGCCAGCGTCACGGCCGCGACCAGCAGCCCGGCCACCGTCCGCATCACGTGGGCTCCCAACGGCGGCTCGCCTGTACGATCATCACGACGATCATGAGACCCAGCGCCACCTCCAGCTGGTGCGACCCGTAGCCGTACCCCGCGGCCATGGTCTCGGCCACGCCCAGCAGCAGCGCGCCGGCCAGCGTGATCACGGGCCGGGTGAGCGCGCCGAAGACGGCCGCGGCGAAGGCGTTCACGATGAGCGTCACGTCGGTGTCGAACGAGATCGGCCGCAGCGGCGTCACCAGCACCCCGGCGACCCCGCCGAGCAGCCCGCCCAGCGCGAACGCCAGCAGCCCCATCAGCCGCGTGTCGATGCCGACGACGCGGGCGGCGTACGGGTTGGACGCGCACGCCGTCAGCGCCTTGCCCAGGTAGGTGCGCCCGAAGAAGAGCGCGAGCAGCGCGAACGTGGCCGCCGTCACGCCGATGACCAGCAAATACTGCGTCTGGATCCGCGCGCCCGCCACGGTCACCGAGCCCGCGAGGCCGGGCGCCGAACGCGGCTGGTCTCCCCACAGGACGATCTCGACGGCGTACGCGAGCACGCCCACACCGAGCGTGACGATCAGGGACGACAGCGGCGCGGTGCCCCGCCTGCCGATGGCGGCGAGGCCGGTCAGCAGGCCCGCGAGCGCCGCGACCAGGGCGGCGGCCACCTCGCTCAGCCCGTGCGGCAGCCCGAGCCCGAGCAGCGAGGACGCGCAGAGCCCCGCCACGACCGCGAACGTGCCCTGCGCGAAGTTCACCACACCCGTGACCCGGTGGATGACGACCAGGCCGCCGGAGACGAGCGCGATCGCGCAGCCGACGGCGAGCCCGTTCAGCAGGTACGTGAGGAAGGCGCTCATGTGATCGCCCCGCCCAGGTACGCGCCCGCCACCCGAGGATCGCCGGCCAGCTCCGCGCACTCGCCCTCGGCCACGACGCGGGAAGATTCCAGCACGTACGCCCGCCCGCACAGCTCGAACGCCAGCCGCGCGTTCTGCTCGATGAGCAGCACGGTCAGCCCCTGCTCCCGGTTCAGCTCGGCGAGGTGCCCGGCCAGGTCGGCGGTCACGTTGGGCGCGAGTCCCAGCGACAGCTCGTCCACCACCAGCACGGAAGGGCGCGACATCATGGCCCGCCCGAACGCCACCATCTGCTGCTCGCCCCCGGACAGCACCCCCGCCCGCCGGCCTGCCAGCCCGGCCAGCCGGGGGAGCAGGTCGTAGACGTACGAGGGGTCGCGCTCGCCCGAGCGCCACCCGCAGCGCCATCCGCCCAAGGCCAGGTTGTCCGCGACCGACAAATCCGGAAAAAGTTGGCGGCCCTCCGGGATGAGCGCCAGCCTGCCCCCGATCTCGACCGTGCCCGAGGCCGGCCGCACCAGCCCCGCGAGCGTGTTGGCCAGCGTCGACTTGCCCGCGCCGTTCGGGCCGAGCAGGGCGACCATCTCGCCCCGCCGTACGGTGAGCGTGACGTGGTCGAGCGCGGTCGCGGTGCCGTACGAGACGACCAGGTCCCCGACGTCGATCATGAGGCCTGTCCGAGATAGGCGGCGAGCACCAGCGGGTCGGCCCGCACCTCGGCGGGGGAGCCGTCCGCGATGACCTGGCCCAGGTCGAGCACCACCACGCGATCGGCCAGCCGGGTCACGAACGCGACGTCGTGCTCGACGAGCAGGATCGTCAGGCCGTCCGCGCGCAGCTCCTCCACCAGCGCCGCGAGCCGCTCGCGCTCCTGGCCGCGCAGCCCGGAGGCGGGCTCGTCGAGCAGCAGCAGCCGGGGCCGCGCGCACAGGGCGCGGGCCAGCTGGAGCGCCCGCTGCTGCCCGATGGGCAGCAGGTCGGCGGGCCGGTCCGCCCACTCGCCGAGCCCCACCCGCTGGAGAACGGCGTCCGTCTCGGTGGCGATCTCCCGTTCGTCGCGCCGGTGCCGCGGCAGCCGCAGCGCCGCCGACACGAACCCGGCACCGGTACGGCCGTGCATCCCGACCATGACGTTCTCCCTGACCGTCATGCCGCGGAACACCCTGGCCGCCTGGAACACGATCGACATGCCGAGCCTGGCCCGCCGGTGCGGCGCGAGCCGGTCCACGCGGTGCCCGAGGAACGAGATCTGGCCGTGGTCGGCCGTCAGATGCCCCGTGACCAGGTTGAACAGCGTGGACTTGCCCGCCCCGTTCGGCCCGATGACGCCGCAGACCTCGCCGTCCGCCACGGTCAGCGAGACGTCACGGACGGCGTAGACGCCGCCGAAGGAGCGGGAGAGCCCGGTGACCGTCAGCACGCGTCACCCCGCGCCGACGGTCTTGGCGAGCTGCTCCTTGGCCCAGTCAGTGGGAACGAACTTCCCGTTCTGCACCGTGTTGACCGAGATGAACTCGGGGGAGAGCCCGGAGTGGTCGGTGGCGGAGTAGCGGAAGCGGCCGTTCGGCGTGACCAGGTCCATGCGCTCCAGCGCCTGCTGCACCTTGGCCTTGTCGGTGGCGCCGGCCTTCCTGATCGCCTCGAAGAGCAGCAGGCTCGCGCTGTAGCCGTCCTGCGCGAACTGCGGCGGCGGGTAGCCGTGCTTCTGCTGGTACGGCGTGGCCATCTGCTCGATGACCTGCTTCTGCTTGCCGTCGGGCAGGTGCTCGCCGACGACGCCGATGGCGCTCTGCACGGTCATGCCCTCGGCCGCGCCGCCCATCGGCTCCAGCCAGAGCTTGCTGGCCTGCGACGCGGTCAGGAACAGCGGCGTCTTGAGCCCGGAGGCCACGTACTGCTTGGCCGCCGTCACGCCGGGCGCGCCCGAGCCCCAGAACACCAGCGCCTCGGCGGCGGAGCCGCGCACGTGGGTGAAGAGCGGGCTGAAGTCGGAGGTCGTGGTCTCGTACGGCTCGTCCACGGCGATCTTCACGCCGTACCTGGACGCGAGGGCGACCATGGCCTTGTGGCCGGAGACCGAGTAGGCGCTCTTGGAGTCCCAGGCCACCGCGATCGTCTTGATGCCCTTGGCCTGGATGTACTGCAGGTAGCGCTCGGCGTACATGCTGGACAGGGCCGGGGTGACGAAGACGTACGACTTGATCGGCTCGACCTGCTCCTGCGCCGGGGCCAGCGACAGGTACGGCATCTTGTCGCGCTGCGCGAGCGGCTCGACCGCGAGTGCCGCGTTGGAGAACACCGGGCCGATCAGCGCGTCGATGTCGCCCTTGATCTGGTTGTAGGCCACGATGCCCTGGTCGGGAGCGGTCTTGTCGTCGCGCGTGACCAGCTCCACCTTGCGGCCCAGGAGCCCGCCCTGTGCGTTGACCTGCTCGACCGCCAGCTCGACGGCCTTCTTGTCCTCGCTGCCGAGCGGCGTGTAGTTGCCGGTCAGGGAGACGATGAGGCCGACTTTGATCGAGCCTTCGGCGCTTGAGCCACCGCCTCCGCACGCGGCGACGGCTAAGGCGAGACAAACCAGGGACGGGAGCAGCCTGCGCATCAGGGACCTCCTGGGATGTGGCCCTGAATGTAGGCAGATAGATTACGGCTGTCAATAGAGTGCCCAATAAAGGGGGAGGGGCTTTCGATGCGGCCTCAGTCGGTGATGCTGACGTTCCTGGGAGATCACGTGTACGGCCGCGGGATCTGCGTGTCCTCGGGCAGCTTCATCGAGGCGTTCGCCAAGGTCGGGATATCCGAGGAGGCGACGCGTTCGACGCTGACCCGGATGGTCCGCCGCGGCCTGCTGCGCCGACAGCGCTCCGGCCGCCGCATGTACTTCGGCCTCACCCCCACGAGCGCCGAGGTGCTCAAGGACGGCGAGCGCCGCATCTGGCACAGCGGCGTCGTCAACGACGCCGACGAGGACCGCTGGACGCTGATCGGCTTCTCGCTGCCCGAGTCCTGGCAGCGGCAGCGGCACGAGTTGCGCTCGCGGCTGGTCTGGGCCGGGTTCGGGCCGCTGCAGAACGGCCTGTGGATCGCGCCCGGCGAGGTGGACGCCGCCCGCGTGATCGACGGCCTCGGCGCGAACGTGAAGGTCTTCTCCGCCGAGCCCAGGCACCCCACCGCCATGCAGGCCCTGGTCGGCGACGCGTACGACCTGGCGGGCCTGGGCGAGCGCTACCGCGAGTTCCTGGGACGCTGGGACCGGGCCGACCCCGCGCCGGACGCGCCCGACGACCTGGCGCGCTCGTTGACGCTGCTGACCGGCTGGCTCCAGATCATCAGGACCGATCCGCGGCTGCCGCTGCGGTACCTGCCGCACGACTGGCCCGCGGAGAAGGCGCAGCGGGTCTGCCATGCGCTGCACGAGCGGTTCAGGCCGGAGGCGGCGCGGATCGCGGAACGGCTCCTCGACGTCGTACCCGATGAAACTTGGGCAGAACGGTGACAGCAATCGCATAGTGGCCTAACTTGATGGCTTGAGCGTCAAGGAGCGCCGATGCGGAATCAGGGGATTGGCTCGTGGCCGGCACGCAGGGCTCGCATGACGCCCGAGCGGGTGGCGCTGACGTACCGTGGACGTGATCGCACCTACCGTGAGCTGCGCGAACGGACGTACCGGCTGGCGTCCGCGCTGGACGTGGGGCGCGGCGAGCGGGTCGCCTTCCTCGGGGTCAACCAGCCCGCGCTGGTGGAGACGTTCTTCGCGGCGGGGCTGCTGGGGGCGGTCTTCGTCCCGCTGAACGCCCGGCTGGCCAGGCCCGAGCTCCGCTTCATCCTGGAGGACGCGCAGGCCTCGGTCCTCATCCTGGGCGAGGAGCAGGACGGCGACGGGCTGCCGGGGCGCCACATCACGGACTACGAGGCACTGCTCGCCTCCGGCTCGCCGGAACCGATCGACGAGCCGGTGCGCCAGGACGACGTGTGCCTGATCATGTACACGTCCGGGACGACGGGGCGGCCCAAGGGCGCCATGCTCACCCACGCCAACCTGACCTGGAACACCTTCAACCTGCTGGTCGACGTGCCGCTCGCGCACGACGAGGTCACGCTGGTCAGCGCGCCGCTCTTCCACATCGCGGCGCTGGCCCAGACGCTGGTCCCCACCGTGCTCAAGGGCGGCCGGGTCATCCTGGAGCCCTCGTTCGACGTGGACAGGACGTTCGACCTGATCGAGGCGGAGCGGGTGACGGTGATGTTCGGGGTGCCGTCGATGTTCGGCTTCCTCACGCGGTCGCCGCGCTGGGCGGAGGCCGATCTGTCGAGCCTGCGGCACCTGCTGTGCGGGGGCGCGCCGGTGCCCGAGCCGCTGATCCGGCTCTATCAGGATCGGGGACTGACGTTCCTCCAGGGGTACGGCATGACCGAGACGGCCCCCGGCGCCCTCTTCCTCGGGGCCGAGCACTCGATCGCCAAGGCGGGCTCGGCCGGGGTGCCGTGCTTCTTCTCCGACGTCCGCCTGGTCGCGCCCGACGGGTCCGCCGCGGGTCCCGGCGAGCCGGGGGAGGTGTACGTACAGGGTCCCAACGTCACGCCCGGCTACTGGAGGCGGCCGGAGGAGACCGCGAAGGCGCTGTCGGCGGACGGCTGGTTCCGCTCGGGGGACGTCGGCGTCGCCGACGAGGACGGCTACGTGCGCATCTCCGACCGGCTCAAGGACGTGATCATCTCCGGCGGCGAGAACATCTACCCCGCCGAGGTGGAGAGCGTGCTGTACGAACACGCGGCGGTCGCCGAATGCGCGGTGATCGGCGTGCCGGACGAGAAGTGGGGCGAGGTGGGCAAGGCCCTGGTCGTCACGCGGGATGGTTCGACGGTCGAGGCTGGGGAACTGCTCACGTACTTGGACGGCCGCCTGGCTCGTTTCAAAATCCCGAAATATCTGCAATTCGTAGCCGAATTACCCAAGAACGCGGCAGGCAAGCTGCTCAAGGCCCCTCTCAGAGAGCTCTACGGTTCCGGCCTCCACGACCACAGGAGATGATCGTCAATGCGCACCTCGCCGCCGTTCCGCGCGGATCACGTCGGCAGCCTGCTCCGCCCGCCCACGCTGCTCACCGCCCGCGAGGCCCTCACGGGCGACGCGCTGCGGGAGGCCGAGGACGAGGCCATCAGGGAGGTGGTACGCAGACAGGAGGAGATCGGGCTGCAGAGCGCGACCGACGGGGAGTTCCGGCGGGCGTCGTGGCACATGGACTTCATCTACCAGCTCGGCGGCATCGGCCAGGCCACCGACGAGCACATCACCGTCCGCTTCCACAACGAGCGGGGCGACATCGAGTTCACCCCGGCCGCGCTGCGCGTGCACGACCGGATCAAGCTGAACGAGCCCGTCTTCGCCGACGACTTCACCTTCCTGCGTGAGACGGTGAGCACGGCCGTGCCGAAGCTGACCATCCCCTCGCCGAGCATGGTCCACTACCGGGGCGGGCCCGCGGCCATCGACCCCAAGGTCTACCCCGACGTCGAGGAGTTCTGGCGCGACCTCAGCACGGCCTACGCCGAGCAGGTGCGCAGGATCGGCGCGCTCGGGTGCACGTATCTGCAGTTCGACGACACGAGCCTGGCGTACCTGAACGACCCGGCCCAGCGGGCGGAGCTGGCCTCCCGGGGCGACGACGCCGAGCGCATGCATCTGCGCTACATCAAGCAGATCAACGCCGCCCTCGCCGCCAAGCCCGCCGGGATGACGATCACCACGCACATGTGCCGCGGGAACTTCCGCTCCTCCTGGGCCGCCTCGGGCGGTTACGACTTCGTGGCCGAGGCGCTGTTCAGCGAGCTGAAGGTGGACGGGTTCTTCCTGGAGTACGACGACGAGCGCTCCGGGGGCTTCGAGCCGCTGCGCTTCGTGCCGCCCGGGAAGATGGTGGTGCTGGGGCTGGTCACGACCAAGCGGGGAGAGCTGGAGTCGAAGGACACGCTCAAGCGGCGGATCGACGAGGCCGCCAAGTTCATCGACCTCGACCAGCTCTGCCTGTCGCCGCAGTGCGGCTTCTCGTCCACGGTGGAGGGCAACCAGCTCACGGCCGACGAGCAGTTCGCCAAGCTCCGGCTGATCGTCGAGACGGCGCAGGAGGTGTGGGGCTGACCCTTACCGCGGGCCGGTGGACAGGAGCCCGGGCCGGCACCTGCCCGGGCTCCCGCGGTTCGTCAGCGGATGACGATCGTGGTGAGCGCCCGCGGCTGGAGTGTCACCGTGCGGCCCGTCACCGGGGACGGGGTGAGCGAGTTGGCGCCGTCCGTGAGGTACGCGGTCGCCCGCCCGCGCACGCCCTCCCACGTGACAGGCGCGGTGCCGGTGTTGAGCACCTCGATGACCCGCGAGCCGTCGGCGTTGCGGAACGCGGAGACCTTCAGCGCCGGATCCGCCGCCTGCGCGTCCAGCCGGACCGCGCCCGGCCGGATGAACCTGCTGTACGCCGCCAGCGCCCACAGCCGCTTGGACACGTGATACGTCTTCGCCGTGTCGTCGATCTGCAGCAGCGCCCTGGTCGCGCCCCGCGATCCGCCCAGCCAGTAGACGTAGCCGCTGACGTTGCCGAGCGTGAGCGCGTCGTGCACGGCCTGCGCGATCGTGAAGCCGTCGTAGCCGCTGCCGTCGTCCCAGTTCTCGTTCCAGGTGCTGCCGCTGGGGTTCCACTCCGACATCCAGGTGCGCCGGCTCGTCGGGAGCGGGGCGTCCACGGGGCTGGCGTACGTGTGCCCGGCGTGGGTCTTCACCCAGCGGCGGGCCTCGGGGTCGGCCTCGATCGCCGCCGTGTACGCCTTGCTCTGGTTCCAGCCGAACGAGTCGCAGCAGACCACGTTCACGCCCTTGGCGACCGGCCCGAGCACCTTGGCGAACTGGGCGGCCTGCTCGGGGGTGAAACGCATCGAGGCGTACGACGTCGTCCAGTCGGGCTCGTTCGTGAACCCGAGGTCGGTGATCCTGACGCCTTCCCTGGCGTAGAACTTCGTGTACTGCACCAGGTAGTCGGCGTAGGCCTGCTGCCACTCCGGCTTCAGCGTGCCGCCGTTGGTGTCGGTGCCGTTGTCCTTCATGTAGCCGGGGGCGCTCCAGGCGTCGGCGTAGAAGCGCTTCACCCCGTACGCCTTGGCCGCCTTGGCGACCCACACCTGGCTGTTGTCGTCGCCGTCCCAGACGTACTTGGGCGGGGCGTCAGGGCCCCCCGGGTCCTCGGGCTGGATCGACACCATCTGGTCGTACGGGCTGCCGGCGGGGGACGAGCCGATGCCGAGCCGCAGGATGCTCAGCCCGGCGCCCTTCTCGCGGTCGAACCACAGGTCGAGGACCTCCCGCTGCTGGGACTCGGACAGGGCCTTGAGCAGCTCGTTGCGCCGGAACGCCTGGGAGATGCCGAAGCCGTCGATCTCCTGGTGCCTGACGTGCTCGTTCACGGTGACGGCCGGTGGCTGGGACGGGTTCACCGCGGGGAGGCCGAGCAGGGCGACCGCGACGACTCCTCTTAGCATGACGCCTCCGAAAGTTTCGGCAATGTATCGATATATTTCATCGACATCGCCGGAACCGTAAGCGGGCGAACTGCCTCCCGTCAACCACCCCGCTATGACGGTGTCAGAGGCGGAGCCACCGGTGCCGTGGCGCAATCGATGATCGTGGAGGTGAGGTCCCGCAGGGGCGTCAGCAGCCCTGGGTAGTCGGCCGCGTTGAGCTCGTACAGGCGTTGCGTGCCGCTGCGGCGCACGGTCAGCAGCCGTGCGTCACGCAGGATCTTGAGGTGGTGCGACACGGCGGGCTGGGACAGCCCCAGGTGGGCGGCGATATCGCCGACACTGCGCGGAGCCCCGGCGTCCAGCAGAAAGACGATGATCTCCTGTCGGCGTTCGTCACCCAGGGCGGTGAACAGTGGCCGGGTCACGGCGAACAGGCGCAGGACCTCCCGAGCCGCACTCTGCCCGGTCATTCTGACACCTCGGCGCGCAGCGCCCTGAGGTGCGTGACGGGCAGGCCCAGGGTCACCCCCTTGTCGATCCAGCCGTCCAGCATCAGGCGCGTCTGCGCGCTGACCTTGGTGAAGTGCGCTTCAAGGTAGCGGGCCAGGTCGAAGGGGACGAGCCGCGGCAGCACGCGCAGGGCCAGCGCGGCGGCCCAGGCCGGCACGGCGAGCGGGGCACGCCTGCCGTGCTGCGCGGCGGCGATCATGACCGCCTCCCTGCCGGCCGCGGCCGCCCGCGCGTGGTGGGCGGCCGCGGCGGACCAGCCCGCATTCTCCAGTGCGGCGATGAACGGCATCATCCGCGCGGCGCTGATGTCGCCGCCACCGGCCCGTCGTGTCGCCCTGGCACGTACGCCGCCCGCTCGAAGTGCGGCGATGACCTGCCGGGTACGCGGCTCGGCGCCGCGGACCTCGAGCGTGGACAGGGGCGGCATCCAGTAGGCGATGCCGGGCTTGGGCACCTCTGCGGTCAGCGGCGCCTGGTAGGCGAGTACGGTCGGCGTCACTCGAACGATCTGCTCGGCCGGCCAGGACCGGGTGAGGGCGGCCTGGTCCTGGGGAGCCTGGCTGATCGTGACGACTGTCGCCGATCCGGCCGCGGCGCTCACCGCCGCCGTCCAAGGGCCGGACAGTGCGGTGGAGTCGACGCACAGCCACACCATGTCCCACGGACCCGCCGGCGGCTCGGTGACCACCTCGTAGGGCACCAGCCGCTGCTCGGCGGGCTTCCCCCACTGGCGCAGCCGATACAGCACCACGCCGTGCTCCGCCCACCGCTCGCGGCCGGGCTTGACCAGGTAGCTCACCTGAGCGCCGCCGGCCGTCAGCCACATCCCGAACACCTGCCCGAGCGCTCCAGCGCCCACCACCAAGACCTTCACCATCGCACCATACCAAAGAATATTTAAATTCTTCGAAATAGACCGTGCGGAAAGTTGAGGCCGGGCAGGAGCCTGAGGGCACCCGCCCCGAAGACGGGTGCCCGTGGGGTCAGCGGCCGAAGGCGATCGTCCGGCCCGCCTTGACCCGGTCCGCCTTGTACGTCACCTGGTCGATCGAGGTGCCCTTCGGGTCCACCAGGATGATGGTGTCCCCTTGGTTGTCCAGGCGCACGGCCCCGTCCAGCGTCACCCTCAGCGCCGCCCCGCCCTCGACGGTGCCGGTCAGCGCCTTGCGGCCGCCGGCGGCGTCCGACAGGGCCCAGCCCGTGAGGTCGATCGGGCCCGGGGTGAGGTTCAGCAGCGTGACCGTCTCGTGGCCGAGGTCGGCGCCCGCCGGGTCGGGGAGCGCCGCCATGATCAGAAGGTCGCCGGCCGCGACGAGCGGCGGCTTGACGGACGTTCCCGGCTGGGCCGGGTCCGGGGCGATGAAGAACTCCTCGGGCCAGACCGTGAGCCGGATCTGCTGCCCGGCGCCCTTGATCACGTCGTGCAGGTTGCCGCGTTCGAGCTTGCCCAGCAGGAACACCTCGTCGTCCCGGTTGACCGGGTCCGCCCGCAGCCAGGCGTCGAAGCCGTCGAAGTCCGTGAACCCGGCCGCCAGGTACGGCACGATGCGGCGGAACAGCTTCGGCCACATCACCAGGCGTTCCGCGTCCGCCAGGCCGGTGACGGCGGCGGCGCCGTTCGGGTCGGCGGTGGAGCGGGGCCAGATGCCGGCGGCCTTGCGCCTGGCGGCCTGCGACACCTCCGCCAGGTGCGTACGCAGCTCCGCGGGCAGCGTCGCGTAGAACGCCGGATAGACCAGCCCTGCGGCCAGCAGCGTGCCGTTCACGGACGCGTCGGCGAGCGCCGGGTCCAGGAACACCGAGGACCCGTCGGCCCCCGGATGGTCGCCCGCGTAGACGAACCCGATCAGCCGGCCGTTCGCGTCGACCCCGTTCGTGAGCACGTGGCCGCGGATGGAGTCCTGGTCCGCGGACTTCACCTTGTTCGGCAGGTCCTCCCAGTAACGCACGTTGGTGAAGCCGAGCAGGCGCAGCAGCTCGTCCCGCGCCGCGTTCGCCCCGGCGAGCTCCTGGTGCGTCTCCTCGAAGTGGGTCTCCAGAGCGTCGATGGCCTCCAGGCGTACGGAGACGCCGCGGCCGTTGATCTTCGGTGGCCGGCCGGAGCGCCTGGGCAGCCCTTCCACCAGCGCGGGCGAGTCGGGCAGGAACTTCACGGTGTCGCCGTCGGGCTCGGGGCCCTGTCGCGGGAGATCCGCGTACCGGATCACGAAATTGCCGCGTAAGAGCGTGTAACTCATGGATTGCCCCCCATCTTGTGGCGAGCGGAGCGTAACTCGCCATCAGGGCAGCGTCCATGGCCCGCGGTGACACCCGTGCGACGCTGGGTCAGCCCAGTCGGGTCTGGAGGCCGTCGAGGACCCGCTGGAGGCCGTACTCGAAGTTGTCCTGGTCGGACGTGGACGCATCCTGGTCCCGCTGCGCGGCGTAGCGGGCGCGCAGGCGCGGGTAGTCCTGGACGGCCCGCTCGGCCGCCGGCCACAGGCGCTCCACCCACTCCTGCTGGGTCTGGCCGCTGCGGGCGATCATGGACAGCATCGCGGCCTCGCCGGTGGACACGCCGAGCACGTACGCGACGAGCGTGTTCATCGCCTGGTCGGCCTCGTCGAGCGAGAAGCCGGCGGCTTCGAAGATGCCGAGCATGTGCTCGGTCTGCCGGAGCATGTTTGGCCCGAGGTAGGCCAGGCCGACCTCGCCGAGCTTGGCGGCGATCCAGGGATGGCGCAGGATCGTGGCGCGCAGGCTGCGGGCCACCTGCTCGATGCTCGCCCGCCACCCGGCGGCGTCGGCCTGCTCCGGCAGGGGCAGCTCGCCGTAGACCTCGTCCACGGCGAGCTCGAACAGCTCGTCCTTGTTGGCGACGTGGCGGTAGAGCGAGGTGGCCCCGGCGTTGAGCCTGCTGCCCAGGCGGCGCATGCTCAGGGCGTCGATGCCCTCCTCGTCGAGCAGCCGGACGGCCTCGGCCACGATCTGCTCGCGGCTCAGCGCGGGCTGCTCACGCCCACGGCGCGGTCTTGCCCATACCGAGGGGATGGGCTGTTCGTTCGACGGCATGACACCTATCATAGCGCACATCGTACGCATATGCGTACACCGAACCGGTCAGAGCCGGGCCGCGGTCCAGCAGTCTGGCGCGCCGGGCTTCCCGCACCTCGCCAGCGCGTCGAGGGCCTTGTCCAGGTCGGCGGTCCTGGCGTTGCCGGGGTCGTTGGACTCCTGGCCCGGATCCGCCACCGTGTCGTAGTACTCGGGCTCGGCCATGCCCTCGTACTCGACGTACAGCTCCCCGGCGGTGCGTACCGCCGCGTAGCTGGGCGGCTGCGAGTTCCCCGCCTGGAGGGGCTCGGCGTCGGGGTCCGGCTCGCCCGGTGCGGCCGGGTTGGGCTTGACGTGCTCGATCAGCGCCGCCTTCCGCCAGTCCTGCACCTTGCGGCCCTGGATGAGCGGCAGCAGACTGCGCCCGTCGCGGCTGTCACGGGTGGCGGCGTCGACCCCGGCCATGTCGAGGAAGGTCGCGAACAGGTCGACGTTCTGGGCGATGGCGCCGGTCGCCAGGTCGCCGTGCCGGCCCGCCGTAGGCCGTTTGACCAGCAGCGGCACCCGTACGTCGTGGTCGTAGGCGGTGGTCTTGCCGCGCACGAGGCGGTGCTGGCCGAGGTGGAAGCCGTTGTCGCTGGTGAACACCACGTACGTGTTGCGCTTCTCGGCCTCCGTCAGCGTGCCGAGGACGCGCTCCACCATGTCGTCCACCGACTGCACCATGCGGATCCGGTCGCGGAAGTCCTTGCGCAGCTGCTTGACCAGCGCGGGGGCGAGCGGCTCGCGGCGTACCCAGGAGGGCTTGTCGGCGGTGTCCTCGTTGAAAGCGGGCAGCGTGCTCACGTCGATGTCGTTGCAGTCCGGCCCGCCGCAGTCGCCGTGCGGGAACTCCCCGGCCGGGAACTGCGTCTTGGGACGGTCGCGGCGCGCGGGCGGGAAGAGCGGCTCCTTGTCGCCCGGCTTGGCGCCGATCCTGGAGTGCGGCGCGAACGGCGAGACCTGCAGGAAGAAGGGCCTGCCAGGAGCGCGCTCGCGCGAGCGCGCGATGAAGTCCGTGGCCCGCCGGCCGAGCTCGTCCACCAGGTACGTGCCGTCGGAGGCGTCCAGGCGGGGCGTCTCACCCTTGACGTAGCGGGTGAGCTGGTACTTGAACTCGCTGTAGCCGCCGCCGGCCGCCACGTGCCACTCGTCCCAGCCGGGCGGCACGTGGTAGCCGGCGTCCGCCACCGGGTACTCGTTGATGTACTTGCCGAGGTAGCCGGTGCGATATCCGGCCTGCTCCAGCGAGACGGCGTACGTCCTGGACTCGTGCGGCGCGAACGCCGTGTAGCCGCCGCGGTCGGAGCCCTTGTTCGTGGCCACGCCGGTGTTGTGCGGGAACTGGCCGGTGAACATCGAGGCCCGCGACGGGCAGCACAGCGAGTTGGAGACGTAGTAGTTGCTGAACGTCGTGCCGTCGTCGGCCAGGCCGCGCACGGTGTCCATGTACGGGAGCAGGTCGGCGGACATGTCGTCGACGAGGAAGAAGATGATGTTCGGTCGCTGGGGCTTGGCGGCCGCGACCGCCCCCGCGCCCGCGTGCGAAACCAGGCTCAGGCTGAGCACGAGCGCGGAGGCCACCGCTAAGGCTCTGCGGATATGTGGGGTCATCACCATTGACCGCCTTCTTTGCAACGCTGGGAGGTGAGAGTGAAATGCAGGCTAATCGCGCTTAATGGGACTGATCAACCGATTGGTCCTGAAGGTTTCCTGGCAAGCGAGCCCAACGTGCCGGTCACGTGTTCTGGTGGCCGAAGCGGGCCTGCTTGGGGCCGCGGAGCCGCACCTCCGGGTCGGTCATGGCCTGGGGCGGCGCGGGGCGCTCGACGGCCGGCTCGATCGCCGGCTCGGCCCCTTCCGCCTCGGCGATCCTGCGTACGAGCCGCTCCCGCAGCCGGGCCGCCACCTCGGCGTGCGACGGGAAACCCGCCAGGTTGACCAGCTCGTGCGGGTCGTTCTCCAGGTCGTACAGCGCCTGCTCGCGATAGACGGGAGCGGCCGGGTCGTCCCACGGGTGGGCGTCCTCGGCGACCGCGTAGTACTTCCACCGCGACGTACGGATCCCGCGCCCCACCTCCGACTCGCTGACCTGGAAGAACACCTCCTCCGGCCAGTCGGCGCGCGCGTCGCGCACCAGCGGCAGGAACGAGCGCCCCTGCATCGCATCGGGGACCGGCAGCCCCGCGGCCTCCAGGAGCGTGGGCGGCAGATCCAGCGTGCTGACCGGGCGGGTGACGGCGCCGCCGCCGTCGAAGCCGGGGCCGCGCAGGGCCAGGGGCACGCGGAGCGAGGCGTCGTGGCAGGAGCGCTTGTACTCGCCGTTGCGGGTCTTGAAGTGGTTGCCGTGGTCCGAGGTGTACGCCACGATTGTGTCGTCCAGCAGGTCCATGCTGCGCAGCGCGTCGAGCAGCCGCCCGAGCCCCTCGTCCAGGCGCTTGACCTGCCCCAGGTAACCGCCCATGTGCTGATGGGCCGTGCCGCCGAGCGCGGCCAGGTCCGGGGGCATCCAGCGGCCCTGATGACGCTCCTCGTACCCGTCGGGCGCCGGGTAGTTGTCGACCTCGTTCTGGTGGTGCGGCTCCAGGAAGGACAGGAAGAGGAAGAACGGCTCGTCGTGGTGGTCGGCGACGAACCGGACGGCCGCGTCCACGAGGGCGTCCGAGCGGTAGCCGGGCAGGAACACGGGGTCGTCCGCGTCGTCGTACACGATCGTGCGGTACGCGTCCGACGTGTGCTCGAGTGCGTTGGCCGCCAGCCACGACTGATAGCCGCCCCGCCGGCCGGCGGGCACGGGCTCGCCGCCGCCCAGGTGCCACTTGCCGATGTAGCCGGTGGCGTAGCCGGCCGCGCCGAAGTGGTGCGCCAGCGTGCGCTCCTCCGGCGGCAGGACGAGACCGTTGCGGTGGACACCGGTCGTGGTCGGGTAGCGGCCCGTCTGCAGGGCGGCGCGGGCTGGCGCGCAGACCGGCTGCGGGGTGAGCGCGACCGTGGCCTGCGTGCCGTGCCGGGCCATCCGGTCGAGGTTGGGGGTGAAGGGGCCGACGGTGTCCCACCGCTGCTGGTCGGTGAAGAACACGATCACGTTCGGACGCAAGAAGACAACTCCAACTGTTGTGAACTACGAAGAGCCCCGCTGAAGGAAGGTCCAGGGGCGGACGATCTCGCGGGCGGGCGGCGGCTGCTCGGCCTGGAGGCGGTCGAAGAGCAGGCGTACGACGTCGGTGTAGTCGTGCCTGCGCGGGCCGACGGTGCTGAGCTGCGGATTGCTGATGAGACCCTCGTCGATGTTGCCGACGCCGACGATCGCGACGTCGCCGGGCACGCTCAGCCCGGCGTCCCTGGCGGCCCAGATCGCGCTGATGGCCGCCCTGTCCGAGGCCGCGAAGATCGCGTCGGGGCGGTCGGGCGAGCGCAGCAGCTCGGCGGTGGTCTCGTAGGCCGCCACGCGGTCGTCCGCGCCCGAGGTGATGATCCGCTCGCTCACGCCGTGCCGGTCCAGGGCCGAGATGTAGCCGAGCAGGCGTCCGGCGGGCCTGTCGCGGTAGAGCTCGTGGCGGTGCGCCAGGAACGCGATGCGCCGCCTGCCCTCGGTCAGCAGGTGCTCGACCGCTTCCGCGCACGCCTCCGCCTCGGGGGTGCGTACGACGTCGCAGCCCTCGAGCCCGCTCTCGTTGCTCAGCACCACCATCGGCAGCCCCGTGGCGGTGAGCCCGGTGAGCAGCTCGCGGGTGAGGTGGTCGCCCTCGACGTTCACCAGCGCGCCGTCGGCGATCCCACCGCGCAGCACGTCGATGGCGGCCTTCGCGCGGGCCTCGGAGTAGACGGCGAGCGTCACCACGGAGTAGCCGCGGGCGTCGGCCATCTCGTGCAGGTCGGTGGCCAGGCGCTCGTCGCTCGGCACGCCGCCGAGCGAGCTCAGCACCAGGCAGACCCGCTGGGTGCGGCGCTTGCGCAGGCTCCTGGCGGCCTGGTCGGGGGTGTAGCCGAGCTGTCTGGCCGCCTCCAGCACCCGCTGCCTCGTCTCGGCGGCGACGGGGCGGTCCCGGCCGCTGAGCACGTAGGAGACGGTCGCCACCGACACGTTCGCCAGCTCGGCCACTTGTCGCGCTGTCGGCCTCATGTTAATCGAATAACCCACCGTCAGATGAGGAAGGGCCACCTTGCTGGCTCCCTCGTGTTAATCGTTTAACACCGTAGTCTTCAGACGTGTGCCGGATCAACCCCGTCGCCTCGGGTTTTCCCTAGGGCGCTCCCGGAGGCGCGCGGGCGTGGCCGATGGCGATGAACTACCCAACAAGCCCTTCCAGGAGAAGGCTCCAGAGCCGCCTTGTACGGGCGCATGGGAACCATGCGGTTTCATGCGTCTCCTCTCCAGCCTCCGAGCGGACGACGCGGCGGATGAACATGAGCCCACCGGCCTGACAGAGCTCGTAGATCACGGCCATGCACTCACACGTGTGGCCACGGCTCCACGGTCAGCCGCTTCGAGGCCGGCCTCTACCCTGCCCGCACCCCTGACGTCATCGCCCTCCTCGACCTGTACGGCGTTACCGCGCCACACGAGCGTGAAGGCATGGTCCGCCTGAGCCGCGACGTATGGCAGAACGGCTGGTGGGACGACTACTCGGGCGACGTGTCACTCGGCATCGTGGACTACGCCTGGCTGGAAACCCGCGCCGAGAAGATCAGCTCCTTCGACGCGTTCGTGATCCCCGGCCTTCTCCAGACGCGGGACTACATGGAAGCCGTCATCCGGGCGGAGGACACGGACGCGTCGGACGAGCAGGTCAGCCGCTGGATCGAGTTTCGCCGGACCAGGCAGGAAATCCTGGCTGACGACGGGTCTCTCTTCTCCACGATCCTGGACGAGTCCGTTCTACACCGCCCCATTGGCGGGCCCGAGGTCATGCATGGTCAGCTGGGCCAGCTCACAAAGTACGCCTCCACACCCAACGTCGAGATCCGGGTTCTCCCACTCACCGCCGGGGCACATGCCAGCCCCGACGGCGCCTTCCGCATCTTCCAGCTCCCCAAGCCTTATCCGGCTGTCGCGTACGTCCCGACTCCCGCGGGCTCGATCTACGTTGAAGGCGAGGCAGCTAACAGGCTTAAGCTGAAATATGACCGTATTCGCTGCGACTCGCTCAGCGCCAAGGAGTCGCTGGAGCTGATCGCGGCGGTCGCGGAGAACCTCTCTGACACCTAGGGATGGAGCCATTCGATCATGACGAGCCCCGAAATCGCCTGGCACGTCAGTAGCTTCAGTGCGGATGGCGGTGGGAACTGCGTAGAGGCTGGCCCGCTCAATGACGGATCCGGCCGTGTAGCCGTTCGACACAGCAAGCTTCGGGGCGGGATGATCATCTATACCAAGGCGGAGTGGCAGGCTTTCCTGGCCGGAGTGCATGCTGGAGAGTTCGACTTTTTCGGCTGATTCCCTATAGGAGTTGACGTGTCAAGCCTGTAGCGGAAAGAGGTCGCGGGTCTTGTTCGGGCCTCGGGTGACGGGCTTGATACGCGGGATCGACTGCTTGCGGGGCGGGTCAGGGCGCGAGCAAGAGTCGGCAGCCGAGGTTACTTCACCACCTTCACTCCTGGGGTCATGGGGCGATACCTCCATCATGTCGAGCCTCAATATCTTCCGGAACCAGCGGGCTCTGCTTGCGCACGCCAATCGCCATCGCTATCGCACCGCCCATGAACCCGACGCCGACCAACGCCAGGGCTACAAATCTGCCCATATCGGTGTCGCCAGCCTCTAATGATCCAACGATCACGTAAAAGAGGGTTGCGGTCCCAGCTGCTAAGAATATGTTTCGTCCGTACACGGGTCATGAGCATACTAAACTGATGAGACTTTGTGAAGTTGATGACCATCCCCTCGGTGGCATTATGACTTCACGACAGCAGTACGACCTCGTTATTAGCTTCGACGGACAAGTATCTGGCCTTCCCTGCAGTCGGCTGCCTGCTCTCCTCGCTCAACGCGGTGCCGCGGCCACACTTTGCAGTGCACAATCGCACATTGAGGTCGAGGCGACCTATCGCATACAGGATTCCTTGTTTGGTCTCGAGGTATCCCAGCCGCATAACAGCCCGCTGGCCTCATGTATTTCATCAACTCTTTGGAATCACTTTGGCCCGCTAATACTCTACCTAAACATGCCCTAAATATGTCTCATGCGGACAAATTTAGGGAGCTCCCTGCTGGAGGCATGCAAGGGCTTGAGTGCCATATTACTCAAGCCCTTTCATGGCTATTTGACCTGACCGCAATCGAGCTGGGGTCAAACTATGTTGTATCCACCCTTGTATGAGCGCCAGTCTGATTCGGCGCGATTGGACTTTTGCCGCTTATCAGTCTTGCTATAAGCGACGATCGCCTTGGCTCTCACTTTATGCTTATACGCCTTGATTGAGACGCAGGTCCACGTGGTGCAGTCCATCACGATGTCTTCGTCCTCGTAATTGGCTGCCTGGCCCTCGCCGGCCTGAAATTCGTCCTGGCTGCAGTCGTCCCCGTCGGCGAGGCCGCCCGTTGTAGCTCTAACGCCCCAGCCCCACGTAACGGAAGCACCGATCTTCCGGGCGCATCCCGCCGTTTGGATAGTGATTTGAGAATGCTTGAGAAGATAGTCGTATTTCTTCTTGGTGGCAGCAGAGTTGCCCACCACGACTATCTTCCCGACGGCCTGCATTCTGCTGATTATCCATTTATCCACTGGGCCGGTATTCGGATGGATGATCCATGCAGATCGGTAGCAGACACGCAGGCGTATTCCCTTGACTAGTTCCGTGTCCGAGTCACAGCCCGCGATGGTCACCGAACCTTCGCACTCAGACGCAGCCAACTTCAGGGCACCGCTTCCCGAGATCGAGCAGCCGCCCGTCCACCCCTCGCTATCGTCGTCGACGCTGTCCGAGGGGTCGCAGTTCGAGTCGACGGCCGCTTCGATGATGGTGATATTGCCGCAACGATCGAAGACGAACACGGAGACTGTGAAGGCACTGCCTTCCACCGTTCCGGCACTCGTAGCGGCCCGGGTCTTGGCCATGCTGGTTGAGGACCCACCGGACTCTGTCCAGGTCCGCTCTACAGTAGTCGTAACGCGGACGGTTCCGTCTGGTAAGGCCAGTACCGCTGGGTCAGTCAATTGCACAGCCGAACCGGTGCGTGTGGTGCCAGCCGACTGCTTCTCGTCTCGCTGCTTGACGAGCTCCGCATTCAGAAGCGACAGCTTGGCCGTGCTCGGCGCCTGAGGGGTAACGCCCGGCGCATCCCAGATAGTGTTGGCGCGGCCTTCCAGAACGGCGTCCTGAGCCTGATAGTAGGCTTTGATGCGGTCAATGTACGCTTGGGTGCCAGACCCTGTTGCCGTCGTGGCTTTAGCAGGAGAACCGGCTTCGAGAACACATGAGGATCCACCACCTGTGCTAGGCGGCGGGGCCGCCTTGGTAGTGGCGGTGGTGGTCTCCCAGGCACTTACTCCATAGCTGGTCTTGGCGCGGACTTTGATCGTGTAGGTGATGTCGTTGGTCAGGCCACTGATGGCTGCCCACGGGTCCGCAACTTCCAGAGTCTTCACGACCGTGCCGCCGCTATCGGTGACTTCGACGTCATAGCCGTCAAGCATGGCCACGCTGCCGCTACTTTCCGGAAGACCCCAACTGGCCGTCGCGCTGGCGTCGCCGCCGTGTGCGGACAGGTTGAGCACCTTGCTGGGCGGCCCAGCGGGAAGGTAGGTGAGAGCCAACGACGGTTGTTCGGCCGCTGCTGGGTCAGCGAATGTAATCACGTCGTCCTTGTTGGACGTGAGTAGCAGCCACTGGTATTCGCTCCCGGCGATGTCTGCCTGCGGGGCAGTGACTGGCAGTGCGTAGGGAGTCGTGCCGGTTTCAGCGTCACCTCCGAGCTCTGAGCCCTTCGACTCAGAAGTGACTGAGCTCTTGAGCGGGGCAGCAGTGATGACAGCGTCGCTCGGGCAACTGCCTGCCGAGCAGACCGGGGTGCCAAGTTTGAGGATGCCCTCCGAGACGCCCGCGCCGTCGGGAAGCTCGTCCAATTTGAAACCGATAACCGCGGCGGTCTTCTCGGTACCAGTGCCACCGATCCGCATGACGTTGTCATCGATGACGGTGCAGGGCGCGCCATTGCAGGCAGTTGGATTGGTCCTGGCGGTCTTGATGACGAAGCTGTCCTTGGCCAGCGTCAGGTTCCGGACGTCCTCGACGGGGGGCGGCGGGGGTGTGCCGGGCGTGGTGAAGGAGACTGGCGCGGTCTTGGAGGTGCAGACCTCGTCGGCTGCTGTTTCGCCGCTGGCACAGGCAACCATCTGCCATGTGTAAGTGGTGCCTGGCTGGACGGTGTTAGCGGGGAGTTGGAAAGATGCACGCTCGCCGCCATTGACGCTGCGGGCGCCAAGGGGTGCGGATCCCACTGGGGCTCCGCTGCCGTTGTATAGGTAGTACTTGGCGATGACGGGGCCGCCGGAGGGGCGGTTGACCATGCCGGACAAGATCGGCTGCGCAGGGTCGGCCATGCCTGTCTCGGTGTCCGTTGGGAGCATCGGCGCGTCGGAGCTGATCCGGTACGCCGGGCTCTCGTTGCAGGAAGGTGGGGTCACGCCGGTGCGGCACGCCTTGACGACGAATTTGAAGCTGGCCGGGTTGTCCATCGCGAAGGTCTTGTCGATGACCCGGCCAGATGGAATGCCGGTGTGCGTGGTGGTGTTAGGCGAGACCGCGAGCGCGCGGATCTCCTGGCCGGTTAATGGTCGCTGATAGACGCGGAGGTCGTCGACTGCGCCGTCGAGGGTCCGTCGGTTGCCGACGACGAGACCTCGGCCTACTTCGAAGGCGCCTCTGGCGTTCCAATCCATGACGTAGTCGCGTTCAGCGACCATTTCGCCGTCTACATATAGTCGGAACTTGTGGGTGGTCTGGTCATGTTGCACCGCCAGGTGCGTCCACTGGCCGATCTTGGCAAGCTTTTCGGACTGCATCCCGAATTCACTGATACGGTCCGGGACGTCCTGCCTGAGCACGGAGAAGTTCCAGCGCCGATCGAACTGCGCCGAGTCAGAGACATCGTAGGACAGCGTGAAAGCGGGCCAGTTGACACCCATCTGGGACAGGACGGCTTGATCGCTGGTGCTGCTGTTCAGCCGTACCCAGGTTGCCACGGTATAGCTCTGATTGGTGTTGATGACCGGCTTGCCGGCACTGATGACGGCACCTGGGGAGAGCGAGACCGCTCCTCCGAGTTGGCCGGGGATGCGGCTGTAGGTTCCGGTCAGAGTTCCGTTCAGCCCGTTGCCGGATGAGTCGGTGGCGGTGTTCCCCGAGGTCTCGTCAAGTTTCCACGCCGCTGTCTCGCCCGTGGGGAGCTGGACGGGGGGAGGGGGCATGGTGGAGTCGTTGACGGTGACGGTGTAGTCGAGCGGGGTCGCCTCGGGAACGCTGGACTTGTAGGTGACCTTGACGCTGGTGCTGCGGGCGATGGCGTCGTTGCCGCTGATGGAGTCGATCGACTCGGCGGTCACGGTGGGGATCTCCGGCGGGAGCACCCAGTCCACGCTCAGCTTGGGGACTCTAGGGCCACCCCACAGCAGGTTCCAGAACGAAAAGTCCTCGCCGAGATCTTTAGGGACCGGGAGTTCAGACCCGAGCCGAAGCGTCAACCCGTAGTTGGGCGTGCCTCTCGCCCACGCCTGGGTCATCGCGGTCAGATCCCAGCTCCACACTGCCCCATCCGTCCGGACCTGGGAGCAGGCATCGACCGAGGAGCGCTCCTCAGCGGAAGTGGCGGGCTGATTCGACCAGTAGGTCTTATCGGCGACCCAGGGCTGGGTGATGCGGTGCGCAACGACCGACTGAAAGGCGCTGCAGGAGGGGCGGTTGCCGTTGAGGCTCAACTGCATGGTTGCCTTGACCACTTGGCGCCCGGTAATGGGGGCGGTGTCGAAGGCCATCAGGGCGCGGGTCGCCCATTCGCTGTAGGCGCACGTGGTTGGGGTGGGGCAATTCTTGTAGTTCGCTCGGGCCACGTATCCAGGCCCCATCGCCCCATTTGGGGATCTAACCGTTGTTTCCTGGGTGATACCCAGCGTGGTCGTGGGGTCGACCGTGACGGGATAGCGTGTGTCCGGAGCGGCCAGCCATTCGGTGTCCGGCTTGAGTACCAGCACGGTCTGGTTGCCGGCCTTCTCTATCAAGGTCTTGACCTTGGTTTCGCGGCGCGGGCCGCCAGCGGCCGGATCGATGCTGTCCCACATCCGCGGCGTCGGAGCTGACATAACCGCCTTGCCCTTTGGGCTGGTCAGTGACAGTCCGCCGGACTTGGTCAGGCCGAGTTCGACACCCGTGGTCTCTACCGGGAAACGGAACTCCAGCGGGCCTGCAGGGCGCTCGCGCAGCACGACGTCATGCTGGAATCCGGTGGGTAAGGCGGTGACCACCAGGTCTGCGCCCTTGCCCGCCGCGTCGACGTACCGGGCGACGTTGCCGCTGACTTCCGGGCGCGGTAGCTCAGTGGGCC